>NZ_DASQZC010000170.1:0-26303 GCF_035638895.1 Nostoc sp.
TCCTCTTCATGTCGATAAAGTCAAACAATTTTGGATTTTAGATTTTGGATTTTTGAGAAAAAGAGTTTTTTAGTACATGCCCCGCTATGAAAATGGGCAGAGCAAATCTACTTATAAACTCGTGACATTCGAGCATTAATCCCAAATTGCAAATCTAGAATCTAAAATTGGTACGGTCAAATAATTATATCCCTACAAATCTCCGAGGTAATTGCATGAAAGCGGTGATTTTGGCTGGAGGGCTTGGTACACGCCTCAGTGAAGAAACCAGTATCAGACCCAAGCCGATGGTTGAAATTGGTGGTAAGCCAATTCTCTGGCACATAATGAAAACTTACTCTGCTCACGGCATTAATGACTTCATTATTTGTTGCGGTTACAAAGGTTACATAATTAAGGAGTATTTTGCTAACTACTTCTTACACATGTCAGATGTTACCTTTGATATGCGATTTAACCAAATGAACGTGCATTCTGGTTATGCTGAACCCTGGCGTGTCACCTTAGTAAATACGGGTGATAATACGATGACAGGCGGACGCTTAAAGCGAATCAGCGAACATCTTGGTAATGAAACTTTTTGCTTTACGTATGGTGATGGTGTCAGTAATATTAATATTACCGAGCTAGTTAAATTTCATAAAGAACAAAAGACATTAGGAACCCTCACAGCCGTTCAACCAGCCGGACGTTTTGGGGCTATTTCTTTAGGATATGAGCAAACGAAAATTACCAGCTTTCGGGAAAAACCCGAAGGTGATGGAGCTTGGATTAATGGCGGTTATTTTGTGTTAGAACCAGAAGTAATCAATTTGATTGCTGATGACTCTACCGTGTGGGAGCAAGAGCCATTAGAAAAGCTAGCTGATATGGAACAACTATCGGCTTTCAAACATGATGGTTTTTGGCAACCTATGGATACTTTACGCGATAAAAACTACCTAGAGGGGCTATGGAAAAGCACTCAAGCCCCTTGGAAGGTATGGTAGAAAGAGTTGGGATGAGGGAGATGAGGGAGCAGGGGGAAAAAAATAACCAATGCCCAATGCCCAATACCCCATGCCCAACGACTTTATAGATTTACTGTAATTTCAAGTACAATAATACTAATGTATGATTTTGCAATTATAGGTGGGGGAATAGTTGGACTCTCTACAGCCCTGGCTCTAGGAAAACGCTATCCCAATGCCCGTATTTTAGTAGTAGAAAAAGAGAGTCAATGGGCATTTCACCAAACCGGGAATAATAGCGGTGTGATTCATTCTGGTATTTATTACAAGCCAGGGAGTTTCAAAGCTAAATTTTGCCGTGACGGTTCTCGCTCTATGGTAGAGTTTTGTCAAGAGCATGGAATTGAGCATGAAGTTTGTGGTAAGGTCATTGTTGCAACTGAAGAGCAAGAGCTACCACGCTTAGAAAATCTCTACAAACGCGGCTTAGACAATGGCATAGAAGTTAAGAGAATTAGTCCCGAAGAAGTCAGGGAAATTGAACCTCACGTAAAATGTGTAGGTGGGCTTCGGGTATTCTCAACTGGTATTGTTAATTACAAGCAAGTTTGTTTGAAATATGCCGAGCTAATTCAACAGCAAGGTGGAGATTTGCACCTCAATACAAAAGTTCTGAAAATCTCCTCAAGTGGAAAAAATCAGGTACTGCAAACAAATAAAGGTAACTTTGAAACCCGCTTTATAATTAATTGTACTGGATTGCATAGCGATCGCACCGCCAAATTAGGTCAAGTTGAACCCCAAGCAAAAATCATTCCATTCCGGGGAGAATATTACGAACTCACACCAGAAAAACGTTATCTGGTCAAAACACTAATTTACCCAGTTCCCAATCCAGATTTTCCCTTCTTGGGTGTTCACTTTACCCGGATGATTGATGGTAGCGTCCATGCAGGGCCAAACGCGGTGCTGTCGCTCAAACGCGAAGGTTACAAAAAAACCGACTTCGACTTACGGGATTTTCTTGAAGTCATCACCTATCCTGGTTTTTGGAAATTGGCAGCTAAACATGCTGATGAAGGGATTCAAGAAATCATTCGTTCCTTTAGTAAAGCAGCCTTCACCAGAAGTTTGCAAAAACTAATTCCCGAAGTTCAAGCAGAAGATTTAGTTCCCACCCATGCAGGAGTTCGCGCTCAAGCCTTAATGAACGATGGCAAGCTTGTAGACGACTTTTTGATTGTTTCCGGTCAAAACTCCATTCATGTTTGCAATGCTCCTTCTCCTGCGGCTACATCTTCTCTAGAAATCGGTAAAGCACTTGTGGCAGAAATTCCCCAACTTTCCCATCTAGATATTGCAGTAACTGCATAGATAACATAGCTATTACTTCCGGGCTGCTGAATAAAAGGATGAATCTTGTATAGTGGGCATCTTTTCCAGCCTGGAAATACAAAAGACGGGTAAGATACTCATCCCACAAGAAAAAAGTGTAGTGCATCAATTAAGTAAGAACCGCTATAGAGTGCTGCTACCCAATGGGTAATATCATGTCCGCCGAATTCCCATAATAACCCCACCCCCAACCCCTCCCCGCAGGCGGGGAGGGGAGACAAAGCACAGCTTTGGCGGGGTGGGGTTCTCCGGGTTTAATAAGTAATCAAGTGGACATAATATAAGTTGGCAAACTATGTAATGAATGTTAGCCGATATATATAGCGCTTCTAGGTTGAGTCCAATGACCTAACCCCCAACCCCTTCCCTACATTCGCGTAGCGTCTCGTAGAGAAGAGAGAGAATGGGAGCAAGATTCAAAGCCTCTCTCCTAAGAGGAGAGAGGAATGGAAGTGAGGTTATTTGCATACAAACGAAAAATATAGCGGTTCTCTCTTGAATACAACACCCTTTAGGGCAAATATTTGTGCGCCCCTAATTTAACTCATCAATACAAACATTAACCACAATGAAAATATTAGTAACTGGAACAGAAGGCTATCTTGGTTCATTATTACCCCCTCTGTTAATTGAACGGGGACATGAAGTTATCGGTCTAGATACTGGTTTCTATAAAGTTGGTTGGCTGTACAACGCCAATGGGGTGACACCCAAAACCCTTAACAAAGATATCCGCAACATCACCCCTGATGATTTGGAAGGTGTTGAAGCCATAGTTCACATGGCAGAACTCTCTAACGACCCAGCCGGACAATTAGCACCTAATATTACCTACGAAATTAATCATATAGGTTCAGTTCGTCTAGCTAGCCTAGCTAAAGCTATGGGTGTGCGCCGCTTCGTATATATGTCTTCGTGTAGCGTCTACGGTGTTGCTACCGCAGGTGATGTCACAGAAGAATCCCCAATTAATCCTCAAACAGCCTACGCAGAATGCAAAACTCTCGTAGAAAGAGATGTCAGACCACTGGCTGACGATGACTTCTCTCCCACCTTTATGCGGAATGCTACTGCCTTTGGTGCTTCTCCCAGGATGCGCTTTGATATTGTTTTAAACAACTTAGCAGGGTTGGCATGGACTAGCAAACAAATCAAAATGACCAGTGATGGTACACCCTGGCGGCCATTAATCCATGCACTGGATATTTGCAAAGCAATAGTCTGCGCTTTGGAAGCACCACGAGACATTGTACATAACCAAATCTTCAACGTAGGAGATACAGCAAATAATTATCGCGTCAAAGAAATCGCAGAAATTATTGCTGATATTTTCCCAGATTGTAAATTGTTCTTTGGTAACAACGGTTCAGATAACCGCAGCTATCGGGTATCCTTCGAGAAAATCAACACAATCCTACCTGGATTTAAGTGTGATTGGAATGCCCGACTTGGTGCCCAGCAGTTATTTGATTTATTCAGTCAAATACACATGGCTGAAGATACTTTCTTGTTTAGAGGATTTACGCGCTTAAAGCAACTAGAGTATCTGATTCGTACTGAGCAAATTGACAAGGATTTTTTCTGGAATAAAAAGTAGTTAGATTAGTCTAGCAGCAGCGAACAAATAAACTAAGTTTCCGAATCAACCTATTTGATTCGGACTTATCCATCTATCAAATTATTTGCAATTAGTGAGTTAAAGCTTATGGCGATCGCAAAATGTCGTTTTAGTGGTCAACCTCTGCACCAAACCTTTATTGATCTAGGAATGTCACCTTTAGCCAATGCTTATTTGACAGCAGAACAGCTAAATAATGTAGAGAAATTTTATCCTCTCCATGCTTATGTTTCTGAAGACACTCTTTTAGTTCAATTAGAACAGTTTGAAACTCCAGATCACATTTTCAGCGATTATGCTTATTTTTCTTCTTACTCTGTAAGTTGGCTAAAACATGCCAAGGCTTACACGGAGATGGTGGTAGAGAAGTTTGGCTTTAATCATCATAATCAGGTTATTGAAATTGCCAGTAACGACGGCTACCTCCTGCAATATTTTGTAGAAAAGGGAATCCCAGTTTTAGGAATAGAACCAGCAGCAAATATAGCTAAAGTTGCTGAAGACAAAGGTATTCCTAGTATCAACAAGTTTTTTGGAGTTGAAACTGCCAAAGAACTAGTGATAGAAGGAAAATTAGCTGACCTTTTGATAGGTAATAATGTTTTAGCTCATGTACCAGATTTAAACGATTTCATCGCTGGAATGAAACTCATCCTCAAACCCAATGGTATTTTGACGATGGAGTTTCCTCACATTTTACAACTTATTGAACAAAATCAGTTTGATACTATTTATCACGAGCATTTTTCTTATTTTTCATTCCTGACCATCGAAAAAATCTTTGCAGCACATAACTTGCAACTTTTTGACGTAGAGGAATTACCAACTCATGGCGGTTCATTAAGAATTTATGCCAAACACGACTACGCTGTTCATCTCAGCATTAGTCAACGAGTTAGAGATTTGAAAGCTAAAGAAATTGCCGCCGGGCTACATCGCATGGAGACTTACATTACATTTGGAGAAAAAGTCAAAGAAACAAAGCACAAACTATTAAATTTTCTTTTGACAGCTAAAGCAGAAGGTAAATCAATCGCTGGTTATGGCGCACCTGCTAAAGGCAATACATTGCTCAATTACTGTGGGATTGGAAAAGATTTTATCGATTACACAGTAGATTGCAATCCTTACAAGCAGGGCTTATTCTTACCTGGCACTCATATTCCCATCTTTGAACCAGATAAAATCCGCGAAACCAAACCAGATTATCTCCTAATATTGCCTTGGAATCTCAAGGAAGAAATTATGGAACAAATAGCATTTATTGGCGAGTGGGGTGGACAGTTTGTAGTGCCAATTCCTGAAGTTAAAATTTATCCATCTCCTATTCAGGATAAGGTTTTAATAGCGTCGTAATTACTACTTAAAAAGCCAAAAGTTGCCTGTTATTCCTATGTTTATATTGTATTGTGGTCATGGGCAATATTTAAGTGATTTCAAGAAAACATCAAAGCATTTGTTTTTGGAAATTGCTCAAGAGTAATTAAAAGGTGTATCTACTATAAATTTTTGCTGCCAAACTACAAAAATTTAGACTGGGAAGCAGCTTAGTACCTTCTTAACTACAGATTAAAGCTTATTATGAATAAACTGCTGACTATTGCCATTCCTACATTTAATCGTGCCCAGCTTCTAGATAAACAACTTACTTGGTTAGCTCAAGCTATTAAAGGTTTTGAAGACGACTGTGAAATTTTAGTTTCTGATAATTGTTCAACAGACAATACTCAAGAAGTGATCCAAAAATGGCAGAGAACACTTAATAATATTACATTTAAATCGAATAAAAATTTAAAGAATTTAGGCGTAGTCAAAAATATTATGTATTGCCTAAATTCTACAATAACAAAATATGTTTGGACAATTGGTGATGATGACCCAATTCAAGATAGAGCCATTGCTTATGTAATTAGCAAACTCAAGCAACATGAAGATTTATCATTATTATTTCTCAACTTTTCTGGACGGAACCAAATTACTGGTGAACCAGTCCACCCACCAACAATTGTTGGTAATCGCTGGTTTGATATAGATAGTGAAAATGGTGAAGGTGATGGTAAAGCTATATTTGAGCATTGTTTCTCAAAAAGTGTTGGTGCAGTAATTTTTCTGACTGCTACTGTTTACCGCACTGATTTAGTAAAACGCGCTCTCCAAAAATGGCAAGATGCTGAGAATAACTGGATATCTTTAGCATATCTAGCCGGATATTGTGCTGCTAATGGCAGAGTAATCGTCACTCAAGATACTTATTTAGAATGTATTGTTGGTGTGAGTTATTGGCAGAAAGAACCAAAATCTGCACTGCTAATGCAATACAAACACATACCCGAAGTGATTTTGAAATTAGAAAAAAGTGGATATTCTAAGCAGTTTTGTAGGCGGATGCTTTTGCAGAACGGTAAAGAAGTCAACTTGAAAGTTTTCTTGGGTGCTTTAAGAAGATGGCCGATATCAGCTATCAAAATAGTAGTTCCATTTTTGGGTTTGGTTAGCTTGTGTGCTTTTGATGTAATGGTTTCTAAAGAACTCGGTTTAGCAGAATCAAGTGAAATACCTACTCAAGAAGTGCGGAATTATAAGCCGTAAGCTATTAAATTCCTAACAAATATGTATTATAAAAAGAAGGATTTATGCCATGTTTAGCGCTATTAAACGCAAAATAGCTACACTATCTTCTGACTTTGAATATTACCTAGCCCGTTGGAAGCATAGCAGAAATTTGCCAGCGTTAGAAGGAAGCGATCGCCACATTCTTAAGGCTCTCAAAAAAGATGGCGTTTGTGTCACAACACTGGCAGATTTAGGGTTCGACTCTAGCTCCGAACTGCTCAAAGCTGCTTACCATCAATTGTCTCAGATGGAAAATCCTAACAACGACCATCTAGAGCAAAAGTTACCACAAATTTACACAGTTACAGGTTTACCAGAATTTTATGCTTGGGGAATCGAGAAAAGGCTGCTCAATATCATCAAAAATTATATTGGTCTTCCTGTTGCTTTTCATGGTGTACATTTACGCAAAGATTTCAATAATAAACATCAGTTTGGAACGCTGCTATGGCATAGAGATGCAGAAGACCGTCGAATTATCAAAATAATTATTTACTTGAATGATGTAGAAGAAAAAACTGGGCCTTTTGAATACATCCCCCGCTCTTTAACTTCCTTATTTAGTTGGAATTATTTTCGACTTTACTACAAACTTTGGAAGTCAGGCTATATAGGTATCGACGATGAACAAGTAAAACCAATCATCCCTAAATCAGCTTGGAAATCCTGCCCAGGCCCAGCAGGTACTGTCATTCTTGTAGATACGAAAAATACTTTGCATCACGGCACAGTCCGCACAGAAGATCGGTCAACACTATTTTTGTGTTACACCGCCAACCCTCCTGAAAGACCACACCTCTGTACCCAATACTGGGATGATACTTATCCCAGAGCAGAGTTACGTTCTGCATCCGATGCAGTTAAAGTATCAACTTAAAAACGTTCTTGCCAGAAGAATATCTAATTTAACCAACATTCATCTAAAAGGAATCATAATGATTTTCACCGAAACTCCACTCAAAGACGCATTCATTATTGATTTAGAAGAAAAGCCAGACCACCGTGGTTTTTTTGCTCGGTCTTTCTGCGCTCAAGAATTTGAAGCACATGGATTAAAGCCAACAGTCGCCCAATGTAACTTGTCTTTTAACTATAAAAAAGGCACTATCCGGGGAATGCACTATCAAATTCTGCCAGCAGCAGAAACGAAATTAATTCGCTGTACTAAAGGTGCTATCTATGACGTAATTATTGATATGCGTCCAGAATCTCCTAGCTTTTTATCACACATTGGTGTAGAGCTAACCCCAGAAAACCGCCGCGCTTTATATGTTCCAGAAATGTTTGCTCATGGCTATCAAGCACTCACAGATGAGACTGAAGTTATATATCAAGTGGGCGAATTTTACACGCCAGGGTATGAAAGAGGTTTACGCTATGACGACCCATTCTTTGCCATTGATTGGCCTCTAGATGTGACTGAAATATCTGAGAAAGATTTAAATTGGCCTTTGTTGAGAATGATGACTGTTGGCGGTACAGCTTCCAGATAACTATACCCGGATTTCTCTGTGCCAGGTGTTTCTCGTAAAACACACTGGCTCCTCTACACGAGGTAATACAATAATTAATTAGGGTAGAAATAAATGCCAAATAATCTTCTATCTCGTGTCGGTAATATTATTTCTTTTGTCTCCAAAAAAGTCCAAGCTCGAATCAATTATGTTAAGACATTACAGGTTGTTTCTCTAAAGCCTAAACAGCCTTCTAAAGGAAATGTACTTCTTTCTTATCGAATTGAACCATTCCTCTTAAAAGCTGGTCAGCCAATGCCTAACGACCATACTTGGTATTGGGAAGTTTGGCAAATAGCCCAAACTTTTTTAACTTTAGGCTATAACGTTGATGTTATCCAATTTCACAATGATAAATTCGTTCCTCAAAAAGATTACGCATTTTTTATTGATATCCGTCATCGAATGGAAGCGCTTGCACCAAAACTGAATAAGGATTGCATCAAGATTTTCCACGTTGACATTGCGAATATGGTATTTCGCAATGCAGCAGAATGCAACAGACTTCTAGAACTACAACGACGGAAAGGTATCACCTTAAAACCACAGCGATTTGAAGTTCCTAATTTGGGAATTGAATATGCTGATTGCGCGATTGTGTTGGGTAACGATTTCACAACTGATACATTCAAGTATGCTAACAAACCGATGTATCGTATCCCAATTTCTTCGCCCGTGGTTTATCCTTATCCCGACAAGAAAGATTTTGAAGCGGTAAGAAAGCGTTTTCTGTGGTTTGGTGGTAGTGCTTTAGTCCTGAAAGGATTAGATTTAGTTTTAGATGCCTTTGCCCAAATGCCGGAATACCATTTAACAATTTGTGGCCCGGTAAATAATGATAAAGAATTTGAGCAAGCTTTCTATAAAGAACTGTACGAAACTCCTAACATCCATACTTATGGGTGGATTGATGTTAGTAGCCCTGATTTTATAGAGGTGACAAATAACTGTCTAGGGCTTGTTTATCCTTCTGTTTCTGAAGGGCAGTCAGGAGCAGTAATTAGTTGCTTGCAAGCCGGGTTAATTCCCATCTTAAGCTACGAATCTGGTGTGGATGTTCACGATTTTGGTGTGATTTTTGATAATCTTTCAGTTGACGAAATTAAGGCAAAAGTTAGAAGTATTTCCAACTTGCCTGTAGAAGACTTAAAGCTGATGTCTCGTCAGGCTTGGGAATATGCAAGAGCAAATCATACCAAAGAAAAGTTTGCCCAAGTTTACAGAAATGTTGTGGAGCAAATTATCGAAAATCACAACCAGAAAAAACAGACTGCTTCTATAGCATCTAGCAAAGAACCAGTTACTAGCCATAGCTAATCTTAATTCCCGTGAAAATGTACTTAATATTTAGCTTTAAAAACTTATTAAGTGCAAGTTTATAGAGAATTTGTATCACAACCAACAGTTCCAAAAAGGAGTTTAGTTCATGATTATTATCGATCGCGCCTTACAAACCCGTGCAGCAGCAGGAAATCCTATCAAGGTGGGAATGATTGGTGCTGGTTTTATGGGTCGAGGAATTGCCAACCAAATTGTCAATTCAGTGCCAGGAATGGAGTTAGTTGCTATCTCCAATCGTCAGATTGATGCAGCTAAACAAGCTTATTCGGAAGCAGGAATTGAAGATATTCAAGTTGTTGCAAGTGTCAGCGAATTAGAAGATGCGATCGCTAACGGTAAGTATGCAGTCACAGAAGACGCTAAATTACTGTGTCGGGCCGAAGGCATCGATGCATTAATCGAAGTCACAGGTGCAGTGGAATTTGGCGCTCACATTGTTATGGAAGCGATCGCCTATTGCAAGCATGTGATTATGATGAATGCCGAACTCGACGGCACGATTGGCCCCATCCTCAAAGTCTATGCTGACAAAGCAGGTGTGATTCTCAGCGCCTGTGATGGCGATCAGCCAGGGGTGCAAATGAACCTCTACCGCTTTGTAAAAAGCATTGGTCTAACTCCGTTATTGTGCGGTAACATTAAAGGACTCCAAGACCCCTATCGCAATCCCACCACCCAGGAAGGATTTGCTAAACGTTGGGGTCAAAAGCCCCACATGGTGGCTAGCTTCGCCGACGGAACCAAAATTTCCTTTGAGCAAGCGATCGTTGCCAATGCCACAGGGATGAAAGTCGCCAAACGGGGAATGCTAGGATATGACTTCAACGGTTATGTCGATGAAATGGCCCATATATATGATGTTGAACAACTCAAAGAACTGGGCGGCATTGTCGATTATGTAGTTGGAGCAAAACCTGGCCCAGGCGTATATGTATTTGCCACTCACGACGACCCCAAGCAACAGCACTATCTCAACTTATACAAATTAGGCGAAGGCCCACTTTACAGCTTCTATACTCCTTATCACCTCTGTCATTTTGAAGTTCCCTTGTCTGTAGCGCGTGCTGTCCTATTCGGTGATGCGGTTATGTCTCCATTAGCAGGCCCGCTAGTAGATGTTGTCACCACTGCCAAAATCGACCTGAAAGCAGGAGAAACCTTAGATGGCATCGGTTACTACATGACCTACGGACAATGTGAAAATTCCCCCATTGTCCAACAGCAAAATCTCCTACCAATTGGTTTAGCTGAAGGGTGTCGCCTCAAACGAGATATTTCTAAAGATCAAGTCCTCACTTATGAGGATGTAGAATTACCTGAAGGCAGACTCTGCGACCAATTAAGAACTGAGCAAAACACTTATTTCGCCTCAGAAAAAATCTTAGTAGCAGTTGGGTAATAGCTACAAATGAATCGGCTGTAGGGGTGTACAGCTAGCTGTACGCCCCTATATATTTGTCGCCAGAATTTCGTGAAGAGGATAGGAGCTATACTGCGGGACACTAAAGTTGTTGATAGTAATATCAAGTCCTGGTAATTAGTTATGATTTCCACAGTCATTGCACCCCACCCCCAGCCCCTCCCCGCAGGCGGGGAGGGGAGACAAAGCGTAGCTTTGGCGGGGTGGGGTTCTTGAGGTTTAATAACTAATCAAGCGGACATGATATAACTTGCTGGGGAGCGTTGAAACAAACCTGATCGAAACTTTAGGTCAAATTCATGAAAATTGCTCTAGTCCATGATTATTTAACCCAGCGAGGTGGGGCAGAGCGTGTGTTTGAACTGCTTTGTAAGCGCTATCCCGAAGCAGATATTTTCACATCTCTGTACGATCCAGAAAAAACTATTGATCTAGGCGATCGCATAGTCAACACAACCTTTTTGCAAAAGATTCCTGGTGCAGCAAAATATTTCAGGTCAATGGCTCCTTTATATTTTCCTGCCTTTCGTGCCTTGGATCTGCAAGACTACGATTTAATTATTAGCAGTAGCACAAGCTTCGCCAAAGCAGTGCGAAAAAATCCCAATGCTCGCCACATTTGTTTTTGCCATAATGTCACCCGTTTCTTATGGGATACAGCAACCTATTTAAGAGAGTACGGAGACTATAGATATTTTGCTCCTTTAATCGAACAAATATTTCAAGTAATGAGAAAGGTAGACCTGAAATATGCACAGGAACCTGACCTTTACATTGCCAATTCTAGTGTTGTTGCCCGCCGTATTGAAAGTATTTATGGCAAAAAGGCAATGATGGTAAACTATCCAATTGATACTAGTAAATTTCTTTTTTCCGATATAAAAGAAGAATATTATCTGGCCTCAGCCCGGATGATCAGCTATAAGCGCCTTGATATAATAGTTGAAGCTTTTAACTGGTTGGGATGGCGCTTATTAATCTCAGGTGATGGGCCTGAACTTGCACGATTAAAATCCAAAGCATTAAAAAATATTGAGTTCTTGGGACACGTAAGTGATAGAACCCGCAAAGACTTGTTTTCCAAAGCCAAGTCTATTATTGTCGCAGCCTTAGAAGACTACGGATTAGTTCCAGTAGAGGCTAATGCTAGTGGTACACCAGTCATCGCTTATGGTGCAGGTGGAGTATTAGATACTCAAATACCAGGTGAAACAGGAGTCTTTTTCAAAAGGCAAACACCCGAATCTCTACAAATTGCATTACTAGAAGCCAACGGCATTTCTTGGGATTACGATCGCATTCGTAATCATGCCGTTGCAAACTTTTCAGAGAATGCCTTCTTTGGGAAAGTTGAGCAAATTATTAACCAGGCTTGTGGCGGACATCAAATATTGATTTGATTTCGTAATTTATTGCCCCTATAAGATTACCTATTTATTTTTTCTCTCCTCCTTGGCGGTTCGTAAAACAAATAGGTATTCTTCGGGGAATCTCTTAGCGTAAGTCTTGTTGGCGTAGCCTTTCGTAGAAAAGACAAGGATAATAAAAGTGGTTCAAAGTAGTCTAAATCCTCATATAACTCCAGCTTCAGAAACTGAACCAAGCTACGGACAATTATTTGCCGTATTTGTGCGAAGATTTCCTTGGTTCCTAGCAGTATTAATTACTTCTATTGCTATTGCAGGCATGGTAACTTTTAAAACCAAACCAACTTATAGAAGTTCTATGCAACTGCTAGTAGAACCTAACTATCAAGGTAAAAAAGAAGGTGCGGGGATAGACAACCAGTTTACTGACTCTGATGTTGTGATAGATACTGCGACTCAGCTTAACTTGATGCAGAGTTCGGGACTTATTCAAAAAGCAGTTGATAAACTTCAGTCTGATTATCCAGATATAAGTGCAGGTGAAATTAAAACTTCTTTGGTCTTAACTCAATTAAGGAGCAAAGAAGATAATATCGCTACTAAAATATTTCAAGTTGAATACACTGCTGGAGATCCAGAAAAGACACAAAAAGTTCTGGATGCAATTCGACAAGTTTATGTGGAATATAACAAACAACAACAGAATTCGCGGTTACAAAAAGGTCTGCAAATTATCAGGGAACAGTTAAGTAAAGCCAGTGAAGAAGTAAACGCGGCTGAGACAAATTTACAAAGGTTCCGTAGAAATCAGAACTTAATTGATCCAGAGTCACAGGCTAAAGCGATTGAGACAGCTTTGAATAATATTGCCCAAGAAAGACAAACAACTCGTGCCCAGTATGGCGAAGCTTTAGCACGCCAAAAATCTTTAGAAGAACAACTTAACCGTTCTCCTCAAAATGCTCTAGTTGCTTCTCGTCTGAGTCAATCTACTCGCTATCAAGGCTTATTGAATGAAATCCAAAAAAGCGAACTGGCACTAGCACAAGAACGCTTACGCTTTACAGATCAAACTCCGAGTGTGCAGAAGCTCAAAGAACAGCTTCAGAGTCAGAAGGAATTATTGCAACAAGAAGTAGGAAGAACTTTAGGCGGAAAATCTGCTGGTGCATTCACGAATGGAGACTCTCTTCTCGAAAAAGGACAGCTTGGCCAAATTGATCTCAGCCTAGCTGGTCAGTTGGTAGAAACACAGACAACTATAGTTGCTTTAACTGCTCGCGATCAAACTTTAGCCCAGAAAGAAAACGAGCTACGTTTTGAAATCAAACGCTTCCCGCCTCTTTTAGCTTATTACAATCGGATGCTACCGCAGTTGCAATTTAGCCGTGAAAGGTTAGAGCAGCTTTTAAGAGCAGAACAGCAATTACGGCAAGAACTTTCCAAGGGTGGATTTAATTGGGAAGTTGTGGAAGAACCTCAAAAAGGTGGACAATTAGGCCCCAATCTTCAACAGAACTTGCTGTTAGGTGCTGTAGTTGGGTTTATGTTAGGTGGCATTGCTGCCTTTATTCGAGAATCGGCTGATGATGCAGTTCACACCACTGCTGAGTTAGAGAAGCAAATGGCGATGCCGTTGTTGGGAACAACTCCCAAATTACCGCCAGCCAAACCCAGAGAATCAATGATCAAGTTACCCTTTGGTAAGCCAGAAGTTCTCGCCCCCTGGACAATTCAGGTACTGCAATCTCCACCGCGTTGGGAATCGCTGGATCTGATTTACAAAAACATTGAACTTTTAAATACTGTTGCTAACTTAAAATCTTTGATGATTACCTCAGCTTTACCTGATGAGGGTAAGTCAGCTTTGGCGTTGGGTTTGGCGATGAGTGCTGCCCGTTTACACAAAAGGGTACTGCTGATTGATGCCAACTTACGCGATCCCAGTCTGCACGAACAACTGAATCTTCCTAATGAACAGGGTCTTTCAACTCTATTGGCTAGTGATGCAACTCTACCCAACCAGATTAGTCTTCAATACTCAGGTTCCGCCTACATCGATATTTTGACCGCCGGCCCCAGACCTGCTGACCCAGCTAATCTGTTGAGTTCCCCTCGGATGATAGAATTAATGGCAGCATTTGAGGAAAACTATGATTTGGTACTCATAGATGCTTCCCCAGTTCTCGGTTTGGTGGATGCCATGCTCACCGCATCATCTTGTCGTAGCGTAGTCATGGTGGCAAGTATTGGGATTGTGACGCGAAGTCAGCTTAATCAAGCTACAGCGATGCTGAGTAAGTTAAATCTGATTGGGGTTGTAGCTAATGGGGTATCAAACTCTAGTAGTAATTACGTACCTTATATCAAACAACAGCAACTAGCTCTGCGCCAAGCTGTAGAAAAATAGCTAGTACGGTTACAAAAGAAAAGATCCCCGACTTATTTAAGAAGTCGGGGATCTTTCTCGTTTTTTTGAACAAAATTTAATTTTATTGCGATCAGGAAAAAATCAGTATATTTATGCTAACTTTATGGGTTATCAGAGAAATCACTGGCTCTTTAAAGAGTAAATAAAGAATTTATTTAAGCGATCGCTATTTCTATATACTCTTATATTCTAGAGATTAAAGCACCTTCATAAAGGCTAGAAGACAACAAGGGACTGGTTTTGTTAAATATATCGATACAATCAACACCTCAGTGCAATTAAACGTCGATATAGATTCATGGGTAATTTACCTCTACACTTTTCTACTGTCAGTAGTTACCGGAAAATACCGATTACCCATGAATATTGATAGTAACGTTGATTTGTAAACCTCTACACCAGCAGAATTCTGCACAATGTGTGCTTGGCTGAGTGGCAAATAGCAATAACATATTTTGCCCTCAATTATCTCCAACTTTTTGGACTTACAACAAGATTCGGATTTGGGTCTTTGGCATTGATAGCCTTTGATAACGCCTCAGCAATTCACTCCTGTATAACCCAAAGACATTATGACAACTTCAATAATTCCAACTCTAGAGAATTTATATGATGTAACCCAGGAACACCAAGATAATCGTGGGTACTGCACGCTCAAGTGGCGACGGGGCAAGCTGTTGGTGAAGCCGCTTGGACAAGTTAAACAACCATATTTGCCTTTATTAAATAGTAAGCGATCGCTAGTAGAATGCTTACAACATTCTCCGGTAAGTTTGGTAAGCATAGATCCAAAACTGGGTGAGGCTTTGCTCAAATTTTGGGCAGATGCATGTGAAGAAGCTCAAAAGCCAATATTCCTAAGCATATCTGCTAGTAAAAAACTGTCTAAGCAACCCTTTCAGCGACTAACTGATTGGATTGCTGCTTTCGTGTTGCTGCTATTAGTAAGTCCAGTCATGTTGGGATTGCTTGTGTTAATGCAGGTTTACTCGCCAGGGTCACTTTTTTGTCGTGAGTGGCGTGTTGGAGAACGGGGTAAGCTGTTTCGGGCAATGAGGTTTCGCACGCAAAACACCACAGCACTTGGGCGTTGGATGGGTAAACACAGCCTTCATAATCTGCCCCAGTTATTTAACGTGCTGCGGGGTGACATGAGTTTAACCGGATCTCGTTGTTGGACTTTAGAAGATGCAGTACAGCTAAATAAATTACCAGAAATTAAAGCTTCGTGGGAAGTAGAAGCACAGTCTCACTTGTTACATCTAGATAGCCAAACACTGTAATTTATCTGTGCGGTAATTGATGGTTTCATCTACCGCACTGAGGCTAAGGGACTTCCAATTAAAAAAATATCCCATCCCTTTGGTGAGCAGGGGAAGCAGGGGGCGCAGGGGAAGCAGGGGAGGAACAATCTAACGATCAATAATTGCTCCCAAAATTGAATAATTTAATTTCTGTAAGTCCCTAAAGCAAAATTGGTTGTGTAGCATCTATAGCGGTCTATCTACCTTGTCAAACTATTATTATAATATCCATGCATTTCCAACTTCCTCAAAAAGTTCGTAGTCTGCTTAAAGCTTCCAGCTTCTGGCAAGACAACTATTTGCTATTGCGAGAATTTAAGCACTTTCGCAAGATTGTAATTTTAGCTCTAACATTCTCGATTCTGGCGGCAACTTTTGAAGGTGTCAGTATTGGTTTTTTACTTTCATTTTTGCAAAGCTTAACTAGTCCCAACGCTCAACCTGTCCAAACAGGAATAGAATGGTTTGATAATTTAGTATTGGGAGCTAATTCTTCGGCAATTAATCGTCTGTACCGAGTATCTTCGCTGATTTTATTGAGTACTTGGTTACGTGTTGCCTTCAATTACTTTGGACAAGTCTATACTGAATTATCGCAACTGCATTTTGGCGATCGCTTACGCAAGCAAATTTTTGAACAGTTACAATCCTTATCGTTAAGTTACTTTGCCAAAACTCGTTCTGGTGAACTAATTAACACAATAACCACAGAAATTGAAAGGATAAGACAGGGTTTCAGTGGCGCAGCCTTTTTAATAACTAGGGGAATCACAACTCTTGTCTACTTGATTTCAATGTTTTTGATATCATGGCAACTGACTGTAATTTCAGCATTACTATTTACACTTTTAGGTGTAGGTTTATCTAATCTGAATGCCAGAGTTAGAGAATCAAGTTTTGGCATGACAACTGCTAATGCTAATTTTACATCAACAGCCATAGAATTTATTAATGGCATTCGCACGGTTCATTCCTGTGGTACTCAAGAATTTGAGCGACAGCGTTATTACAAAGCTAGCGACAAGGTAGTAAGTACTACAACTAAAGTTGTATTCACTTGGACACTTGTAAAACCAATTGCCGAAGGGGTAGCTACTACGGTGTTGGTGGGAATGATTATTTTGGCATTTACTAGCCTAGTTACTAATGGAACGCTACAAGTTGCTTCTTTGCTAACATTTTTCTTTGTGCTATTTCGCTTCATCCCCTTTGTTCAAGATATTAATGGCACGAGAGCATTTCTCAGCACTCTACATGGCTCGGCAGACAACATTAAAAATCTGCTAAAAAGTGATGATAAAAATTATTTTCAGGATGGAACACTTAAATTTAAAGCTTTAGAAAGGGCAATAAATTTAGTATCTGTAGATTTTGGTTACGATGACAAAAATAGAGTGTTGCATAATGTTACCCTAACCATTGAAAAGGGTAAAATGACTGCATTAGTCGGAGCCTCTGGTGCTGGTAAAACAACTCTTGCTGATTTAATTCCCCGCTTTTACACTGCTACAGAGGGAAATATCTATATCGATGAAATTGATATTAGGTTGTTTGAAATTAACTCTCTACGCCGTCAAATAGCTGTAGTTAGTCAAGATACTTTTATCTTCAATACTGATGTTTGGCAAAATATTGCTTATGGTACTCCCCAAGCCACTAATGAGCAAATTCAAGAAGCTGCTAAACTAGCCAATGCACTGGAATTTATTTTAGAAATGCCCGAAGGTTTTAATACCCAATTGGGAGATCGGGGTGTTAGATTATCTGGAGGACAAAGACAGCGAATTGCTATCGCACGGGCGCTACTAAGGAACCCAGAAATTTTGATTTTGGATGAAGCAACTAGCGCGTTAGATTCTGTATCCGAGCGCTTAATTCAAGATTCATTAGAAAAGCTATCTGTGGGTAGAACAGTAATTGCGATCGCTCACCGTCTTTCTACTATTG
This sequence comes from Nostoc sp., assembly GCF_035638895.1. Lineage (GTDB taxonomy): Bacteria > Cyanobacteriota > Cyanobacteriia > Cyanobacteriales > Nostocaceae > Nostoc. Next base: position 17,901 of record NZ_DASQZC010000170.1, read on the forward strand.
CCAAAGCTGATAAAGTCGTAGTCTTGGAAGCAGGGCGGATAGTAGAACAGGGCAAATATCAAGAATTACTCGGACGTAAAGGGAAGCTTTGGGAATATCACCAGATGCAATATTATAATTCGTAATTCGTAATTCGTAATTCGTAATTTCTTTATTACGAATTCCTTCTCATGCTCAATTTTTTATAATTTTACCGAGGAAAAATAAATGGTAAATCTAGGCTATCATTCTGCTAAAATGCAGGGTAAATTTAATCGCTCTCTATATAAAGCAGCCATTTCTCAGATTGTCAGCATTCCGATAAAACAAACTCGGCAAGTTCCGATAAGTGTCTATGCATTCTCATGTGAACGCGATCTGCTAGAACAAGTGGCAAGTATTCGCTCATTCATTCGTCATGTTGGCATTCCAGATACATTCTCTGTAGTTTCTGATGGCAGTTACACTGAGTCTAGTTGTAATTTACTCCGCCGTGTCCATCCCTGCGTTAAGGTAATACCTTTACAAAACTTCGTCAGAAAGGATTTACCTCAATGTGTTCATGATTATGCCCAACTGCATCCACTGGGCAAAAAGTTGTCGGCATTAATGTCAATTCCGGTTAATGGAGCTACGATTTACACTGATTCAGATATTTTATTTTTCCCCGGTGGGATTGATTTAATTGATTTGAGTAAATCGGACGATAAATATTCTCTTTATCTACCTGATTGTTCTATATCGCTAGATGAACGAATTATTTATGATGATTCTGAAAAGTCAAATCCAGTAAATGGTGGATTTATATTCTTTAGGCATGAATTTGACTGGAGTTTTGCTATCGAACGTTTAGCAAATCTTCAAGAAGCTCCTACTTATTTTACAGAACAAACAATTGTTCATTTGACAATGCATCACAATCATGGTAAGCCTATATGCTCAAAAAAATATGTTCTTAATGTAGAAGATCAGTTCATTTATCCAGATAAATCTGCAAGTAAAAAAATTGCTCTCAGGCATTATGTGAGTGATATCAGACACAAGTTTTGGTTTAACGCTGGCATATAAGTTGATGAATTTAAGCCTCTATTTAGATGAGGAATACAAATTAGTAATAACGTAAAAAATGGTGGTTAATGCTTAACTCAATCAATAATGCCAAGCAAAATGATCAACTATTACACAGGGATATTTTTGAAGAAGACCTGATTTATCAATGCTCCAATTTTGATGTAGGTGAGGGCGGAGGTGTTGAAACTTATTTAGCTTCTTTGTTTGAACATCGACCACCTGAAGTTAGCGATCGCGTGATAAGATCGCTTAAGAATGTTGACCAAAGCCAGTTTAAGTTGCTGCACCTCCACAGCCCAGACTTACTCTTGCAGCTTACAGGCGAGTGTCCTACGGTTTTTAGTGTTCATAATCACTCATTGTACTGTCCTAGTGGCACAAAGTATTTAGCTGGACAGCGAACAATCTGCGATCGCAACTTCTCTTACTTAGGTTGTAGCTGGGGTAAATTAGTAGATCAATGTGGTAGCCGTAGACCATTAAAAACTCTTAAAGAACTTCAAATTACTCATCAGTTATTAGATGCCTTAAAAAAGGTAAAAATTACTTTTGTTGCTAATAGCGAATACGTGCGTCAAGAGTTGATTAAAAACGGTGTAGCACCTGAGCAAACTGTAACGCTACACTGTGGTATCTCCATACCAAAAATCACAACTGCACCCTTGAGTTTAGATATCCATCAAAATCATAGAATTTTGTTTGCTGGACGGATTGTTTCTGATAAAGGTCTGGAATGGTTACTCAAAACCTTAATACATACTAATCCGCAAATTCAACTTGATATTGCAGGTGAAGGCTGGGAACGACCACGGTTAGAAAGGTTAGCAAATACACTCAGATTAAGTAACCGAATTACTTGGCATGGTTGGTGCGATCGCAACACGTTAAATAACCTTTACGAACAGTGTTTTGCAGTCATCTTTCCTAGCGTTTGGCCTGAACCTGCCGGTCTTGTAACTCTAGAAGCATACTCTCGTTATCGACCTGTAATTGGTAGTGCAGTGGGAGGTATTCCAGAACATTTGCGAGATGGGGAAACGGGTATTCTTGTTCCAGGGAATGATATCCAAAAGCTAGCTGATGCGATTCATGATTTGTATGGAGATTATGAAAAAAGCCGACACATGGGCGAACAAGGTCATGCTTTATTAATGAAAGAATTTACCATGAATGCTCATGTGAATAATCTCCGAAAAATTTATGCAAAAACAATAGCTGAATTTCCTTCTACGAAAAAAATATATAGCGTTTCTCAAGGGAAATAAGCCTAGTTTGGTATAGCAAATTGTCCATTTTTTACCTATAAAATATAAAGGGAAAAACTATGTCATCGTCTCAAGAATCTCAACAGCCTTTAGTTAGCGTTATTATCCCCACCTATAATAGACCAGAATATCTCAAGCAAGCGATCGCTAGCGCTGTTAAACAAACTTATCAAAATATCGAAATTATTGTTTCTGATAATTGTAGTCCAGAAAATCCCCAAGCACTTGTGGCATCTTTTGGTGATTCACGCATCAGATTTTGGCGACATCAGCAAAATGTGGGGATGATTGCTAATCAGCAGCATGGCTTCAAGATGGCGCGAGGTAAATATGTTGCTAGTCTTCATGATGATGATATGTGGAATGAAGATTTTTTAGCAAAGCTAGTACCACCTCTAGAAGCAAATTCTGAGTTAATTCTTGCTTTTTGCGACCAATATATCATAGATGCAGATAGCATAATTAATAATGCTGGTACTGAAGAAAATACACGCGGTTATAAGCGAGACAAACTAGCAAAAGGAATTCATCAACCTTTTTACAAAATTGGATTGGTAGATAAAAGCATACCCACTGCTGCATCTTGTGTGATTCGTAATAATATTATCGATTGGGATAGTATACCCTCAGAAGTTGGCGGAATGTGGGATTTATATTTAACTTATCTCTGTTGTATATCTGGTTATGGTGCTTACTATTATCCAGAAAGATTGACGCGATATCGTGCCCATGAGCAAACTGATACTATGCTCAGTGGTAGTCGAGATATGCAGGCAAAAATCCGCAAAGCTAAAAGCGAAATGTTTTGTTATCAAGTCTTTATGGCAGACGCTCGGTTACAGAAATTTAAAACTTACTTTCAACAAAAATGGTTAGAAGCTAATACTACTTTAGGAATTGGTTTGCTACGAAGTGAACAGATAGCCGCAGCACGTCCTTATTTTTGGCAGGCGTTAAATCAACAAAAATTTGATGTGCGAACTGTGGCTGCACTTACTCTCAGTTTTACTCCGCGTTTTTTCGGAGAAAAATTAATAGAAATTTCTAAATGATAGAGGAATCTTGTTTGAATTGTAGATTATACCTCTTGCAAAAATCCTTGAATCACCCCTCCCCAACCCTCCCCTTGTAAAGGGGAGGGGCAAGATTTCAAGTTTCCCCCCTTTATAAGGGGGGATTAAGGGGGGTCTATTCGACTTATGCAAAAGGTCTATTCTTTTAACGAACCGCAGAGACGCAGAGTACACAGAGTCGATAAAAATAATATTTTTACTTTGCGTCTTTGTTCCAGCTTATTTTACCAAGCAAGGTAGTGTATGAAGCTTTGTATTGTTACTCATAAAATCAAAAAAGGTGATGGTCAGGGGCGGGTAAATTACGAAGTTGCTCAAGAAGCAATTCGTCGTGGTCATCAATTGACATTATTGGCTAGTGAAGTCGCACCAGAACTAGAAGATAATAGTCAAGTTAATTGGATTAGAATTCCAGTCAAAGGCTATCCGACAGAATTTGTGCGGAATTTCATATTTGCCCAAAAGAGTGCAGATTGGTTACGTCAACATCGCTCTGAAATTGATTTAGTTAAAGTCAATGGTGCAATTAATCTGGCTGCGGCTGATGTGAATGCTGTACATTTTGTCCATAGTTCATGGTTGCGATCGCCTGTTCATATTTCCCGCAACCGTCGAGATTTATATGGTTTCTATCAATGGCTATTTACGGCTTTTAATGCCCGTTGGGAAAAACAGGCTTTCCAAAAAGCGCAGGTTGTCGTAGCTGTATCCGAAAAGGTCGCCCAGGAATTAGTTAATATTGGTGTGCCGCGTTCTCGGATTCGTGTAATTATCAATGGCGTAGACTTAGAAGAGTTTGCCCCTGGTGAAAGCAATCGCCAAAAATTAGGTTTACCGGAAAATGTTACCCTAGCACTGTTCGCTGGAGATATCCGCACACCCAGAAAGAACTTAGATACAGTGCTGCACGCCTTGGCGAAAGTTCCTAATTTACATTTGGCAGTGGTGGGACATACTCAAGGTAGCCCTTTCCCAGAATTAGCAGCATCGTTAGGGTTAAGCGATCGCGTGCATTTTGTAGGATTTCGCCGTGATATCCCCCAAATTATGCAAGCAGTAGATTTATTTGTTTTTCCTTCCCGATACGAAGCTTGCAGCCTCGTATTGTTAGAAGCACTTTCTTCAGGACTACCAGTAATTACTGCCACAGCCACCGGGGGCGGAGAGTTGGTGACACCAGAATGTGGCATCGTCTTATCCGACTCAGATGATATTGATGCTTTGGCTGTGGCGTTGATGTCCTTGGTGAGCGATATTCCGTTGATGCAGCAAATGGCCAAAGCAGCTCGTTCTGTGGCAGAAAAACATAGCTGGACTACTATGGCACAAACTTATGTGGATCTATTCGAGGAGTTAAGCAAGAATGCGGAACACCGTTCTGATACCGACTTATCGCCGTCCACAAGACCTATCACGCTGCCTTTTGGCGCTACAGGAGCAAACTAAACCGGTAGATCAGGTGATAGTGGTTGTCCGTGACACGGACGCAGAAACTTGGCAATTTCTAGCACAATTAAACGCGCCCAATCTGCCATTGCATACTGTGAAAGTCACACAACCGGGCGTAGTAGCAGCCCTCAATGCCGGACTAGCAGCAGTGGAGGGTGATATTGTTTCCATTACTGATGATGATGCTGCACCTCACCCAGATTGGTTAGAGCGCATCGCCGCTTACTTTACCTCTGATAGTCGCCTTGGTGGACTTGGCGGGCGTGATTGGATATACCACGGCAGCAAATTAGAAGACGAATCCCGCCCAGTAGTGGGACAGTTACAGTGGTTTGGCCGAGTGATTGGCAACCATCACCTGGGAGTGGGAGAACCGCGTGAAGTCGATATTCTCAAGGGCGTAAACATGAGTTTTCGTACCCAAGCAATCGGACAATTGCGCTTTGACGAGCGGATGCGCGGTACAGGAGCGCAGGTACATTTTGAAATGGCATTCACTCTGAGATTAAAACGGGCTGGTTGGAAGATAATTTACGATCCTAATGTTGCTGTAGATCACTATCCAGCACAACGTTTTGATGAAGATCAGCGAAATAATTTTAATGAAATTGCCTTTATTAATTTAGTCCATAATGAAACCTTAGTTTTACTAGAGCATTTGCCATTTATCCGCCGGATTGTGTTTTTATTCTGGGCAGTATTTGTGGGTACATGCGATAGTTTGGGTTTCGTCCAATGGCTGAGATTTTTACCTAGCCAAGGACAGTTGGCGGGGAAAAAATTGCTGGCATCCTGGCGTGGGCGTTGGCAGGGATATAAACAATTCGTAATTCGTAATTCGTAATTCGTAATGAATTTAATTTCTTCTTAGCTTTAGTTCCCAGTTAGAACCTGGGAATTAAAACGGGTGGGCTGCTGTCTCCAGAGAGCCAGTAATCCAAAATCTAAAATCCAAAATCTAAAATTGAATGAATTCTAGACAGATACTTTTCAATAGTTTTTTACAAGAAAGCTATTCTCCCGAAGAGCGATCGCAACAGGGTTGGATGGCGATCGCAGGCTTTGTATTACTGACTGTAGTTTGCTATTTTGCTGGTGCGACTGCCGCATTGCGCCTAATTTACCCGGTGACAGCTTTAATAGTAGCCATATTTTTATACTTGCGGCATCCCATTCTCTACATCAGCTTTACCTGGTGGATCTGGTTTCTCACGCCCTTAGCTACCCGCTTGGTTGACTATCGGGTGGGCTGGGACGCTACCCGTCAGATGCTCATCGCACCCTACTTAGTGGTGTTTGTCACCATCGCAACATTCTTACGACACTTTCCCCGCGCTTCGCGTCAAGGGGGCTTACCGTTTGTTTTGGCTTTTATTGGAGTCTTCTATGGCTTTCTAATCGGTCTGATTTATAACCCACCAATCCCAGTAGCACGCGGACTGTTAGATTGGCTCAGTCCGATTATTTTCGCTTTTCACTTATTTATAAACTGGCGAGATTATCCCAGCTATCGCCAAAATATTCAGCGAACATTTCTTTGGTGTGTGTTGATTTTAGGAGCGTATGGCGTATATCAATTCGTCGTCGCTCCTGAGTGGGACAGATATTGGCTCATAGAATCAAAACTATTCATGAGTTCTGGAAACCCTGTACCTTTCGGGATGCGCGTCTGGAGTACATTGCACTCAGTCGGCCCCTTTGGTTCCGTCATGCAAGCTGGATTGCTGTTGTTATTTACAAGTTCAGGAAACTTAATTTTTCCTGCTTCAGCCGTTGGTTACTTATCCTTCCTATTGACACAAGCGCGTACTAATTGGGGAGGCTGGTTATTAGGAATAATTATGATCGTGGGTTCAGTCAAAACCCGGATTCAAATGCGCTTAATCATCATAATTGTGGTGATGGCAATTTGTGTTGTGCCATTGACAACCATTGAACCAATTGCTGGGGTTGTAGCAGCCCGTTTACAAACTTTTTCTAATCTTGAAGAAGATAACAGTTTTAAAGATAGATCCGGAAGCTATGACAAAAACCTTGGGTTAGCCCTTTCTAATGGTCTAGGTAACGGCTTAGGAAATATTTGGAAAGTTAACGAAAAAACTGGTCAAATTGAAGTAGTGGTAATTGATAGTGGCATTTTAGATATGTTTTTCACCCTTGGTTGGTTTGGAGCCATCTTTTATATGGGTGGATTAATTTTTTTAATTATTAGTGTCAGTAGTTATGGTGAAGGTCGTTTCGATAGTTTTATCAGTGCTGCTCGCGCTATTGGTATCAGTTCTTCTGCACAGCTAATTATTGGTAGCGGCATGTTAAGTGTGGCAGGAATGATTCTTTGGGGATTTTTAGCTATGGCTATGGCAGGACACAAGTACTATCAACATCAAAAGAATTATGAATAAATACAAAAATATTTGACTGGATGCAAATTATTTTTTGTCGTTAGTTAAAAAAAATCTTACTACTTAAATAGGATTGATATAGATTATGAAAGCAATTATTGTAATGCCACTAGCCGAGCAACGAGGTGGCGGTGAAATGATGCTTTGGGATTTGGTGCAGCAAGGGCGTAATGCTGGTGTCGAGTGGCTGGTGATATTTTTAGAAGACGGCCCGATGGTTGAACAAGTAAAGTCCCTTGGCATTGATGCGCGAGTTGTAGAAAGTGGACGTTTGCGCCAAATCCACCGTTTTATTGCCGCCGTTTTTCGGATTGCTGCGATCGCCCGCCGCGAACGTGCAGATATAATTGTCAATTGGATGTGGATTACGCATATATCTGGAGGTTTGGCAGCGATGCTGGCGGGCTTACCTGCTGTGTGGTATCAACTAGAAGTGCCTAGCGATAAAACTTGGTTGGTACGAATCGCTACTTTAATCCCAGCCCGTGCAATTATCACTCTCTCCCAAGATGGCAAGCAGGCACAGGCAGAGATTTGGCCCCACAGACCAACACCTTTGGTTTATCCTGGTGTCGCATTAGACCGATTTGAGCCTAATGCTTTACCGTCTCCACAAGAAGCACGGCGAAAACTGGGCTTACCTTTACACGGGCCGTTGATTGGAATTGTTGGACGATTGCAACGATGGAAGGGAATGCACGTATTGGTGCAAGCAATGCCAAAAATTTTACAGAAGTATCCTGATGCTCATTGTGTGGTGGTTGGCGGTAAACACGATTTAGAACCGGATTATGAGGACTTCTTAAAAGCCGAAATTGCCACCTTGGGCTTAAAAGAGCAAGTAATTATGGCTGGGCTACAGCGTAATATCCCGGAGTGGGTGCAGGCGATGGATGTATTCGTTCATGCATCCGATAAAGAGCCGTTTGGGATTGTGATTATTGAGGCGATGGCGTTGGGTAAACCTGTGATTGCTGGTGATGCAGGCGGGCCGACGGAGATTATTACCGATGGCATGAATGGATTATTAACACCTTACGGTGATGCAGAGAAATTAGCGATCGCAATTCTCCGTTATCTTGACGAGCAAGAATTTGCCCAAAGTGCCGGAGTCGCTGCCAGACAACGCGCCCTCGATTTCTCAACGCAGAATTATGCTCAAAA
>NZ_DASQZC010000171.1:0-1669 GCF_035638895.1 Nostoc sp.
AGACGGATAACCGTTTACTGGGTGTAGCGATCGGTGGTTCTTATTTGAGCAGAAAAATGGATGAGTATTCCGACCTGGATCTCATTATTGTTGTAGATGATGTTCATTATCAGCAAGTTTTAAAAGAGCGTCAGCTTTTAGCCAGCAAACTAGGGAAACTGCTAGCAGCTTTTACCGGTGAACACGTTGGCGAACCCCGATTATTAATCTGTCTCTATGACAGTCCTCTTGTACACGTCGATTTAAAGTTTTTGCTTTTACAAGATTTTCAAACAGACCGCATAGAAAATCCGATTATTCTATGGGAGCGGGGAAATCTACTAACCTTAGCTGTTTCAGATAATCCACGAAATTATCCACCTTTTGACCCGCAGTGGATTGAAGACCGCTTCTGGGTGTGGGTACACTACGGTGCAACTAAGTTAGGAAGAGGTGAACTGTTTGAAGTTATTGATTTTCTTTCTTTTGTGCGTGGGCAAGTTCTAGCGCCATTAGCCAAGGTACAAGCTGGACTGCTTCCACGCGGTGTGAGAAATCTGGAAACAGAAATTCCGTTTTATTTGAATGATTTTCGTCAAACTATTCCCGCTAAACATGACCAAGAGGAAATTGCGCGATCGCTTCAACACACCATTCGTTTTTACTGCCAACTTCGCTCTAAATTAACAATACCAGAGTTGATTATCCACTCTCAAGCCGAAGCTGCCTCTACAAAATATCTACAATCAGTAATAGATAAGTTCAAATAAGCTGATGCGCGTCTAAACTATATAAACACTTTTGATGTCGCTAACTGTTGACTGTTGACTGTTGACGGTTAACAGTCATCAGTCATCAAGTAAATGTACAAATTAAATGCGGCTTCCTTCAACCAAATTTCGCCTCTTGGCCTGAACAATCAAATAAATGTAAACCTAACCGTTGGGAAAGTTCTTCACACACCTTTACCCCCCGCACACTATTACCACGCATATCCAAGAGAGGCGAAAAAACTCCAATGCCCATCTTATTGGGTACAACGGCGATAATCCCACCACAAATTCCGCTTTTCGCTGGAATCCCAATTTTATAAGCCCACTCACCAGCAAAGTTGTACATTCCGCAGGTATACATAACACTCAAAATATCTTTAATGTAATGCTTATCTACCGCCTGTTCTTTGGTAATGGGGTTAATACCTTTGTTAGCAAGGGTAGCCGCCATCACTGCTAAGTCTTGACAATTCACCATCACAGCACACTGCTGAAAATAAAGATCCAGCGACTCTTCAATATTGCGGTCAATCATGCCAAAGTTGAGCATCAGATGCGCCATTGCCCGGTTGCGATGCCCTGTACTGCGTTCTGAGGTAAAAACTGAAATGTCAACGAACACATCGCGCCCAATATATCGCCGAAACATCTCCAGCATTCGGTTGAGGCGTTCGGTTGGGCCAGAACCTTTAATTAAGCTGGTGGTTGCGATCGCACCTGCATTTACCATTGGATTATAAGGCCGCTTCGATTGCTCATCCAAAATAATCGCGTTGAATGCATCCCCCGTTGGTTCCACCCCAACTCTAGTCAAAACGTAATCCAGTCCATGATCTTCTAAGGCAAGCCCATAAGCAAATACCTTGGAAATTGACTGAATGGTAAAGAGGTGATCGTAATCGCCAACTTTATAAACT
>NZ_DASQZC010000172.1:0-1538 GCF_035638895.1 Nostoc sp.
TGTTCCGTTGAAATAGAAAAGCCCTAGTTGGGAGTGAAGTAGAAATGTCCTACCCGGCTCAAAGTGAAAGTGATAAAACATCCCCTTCCGAGGGGGTGTCGGGCTGTAGCGCCGCAGGCGCGTAGGCCACGTTTGGTAAAGGCGTGAAGCGACCACGCCCCACCCGCAGCGGGTTCTTTCTCCAGGGATGCGTGGGTGGCACGGGTTTGCCTGCCGCGCCACCTGGCGCACGAGCTGGCAACGGGGCTGGCGGTGACGGCAGAGCCGCCGGCGGCGGTCTCTCGTGGATCGGCAGAGGCGCAAGGTCGTGCTCGCGCCAGCGGTAGCGCGTGGTGCCGTCGAGCCGATGCTCGATGGTGACTCGGCTGGTCGGCATCGCGCCGTCGGCCTCGGCCGCTCCGATCTGATAGTGCTGGTTGCGGTAGCGGAACGTGAAGTCGTTGCGGACGACCCGCTGGTCCGTTTCGGCGAATAGGCGAAGCAGGTCTACCCCGGCGGGGAGCTCGCGGTGGGCATCGGCGGAAGAAGCCGGGAGCACGGTGAAGCGTCCGGACCAGAACGGGATGAACGTTTCGTCGAGGAAGCGGTTCGCCTCCACCATGGAAGTGATCCCGGCGATCCTCATCTCCTTGATCAGCCGGTCCTGGAGCGTCTTGAAGAGGCGCTCCACCCGACCCTTGGCCTGGGGTGAGAGGGCGATGATCAACTCGATGTCCAGGGCGTCGAGGGCACGCCTGATCAACGTGAGCGCCTTCGGCAGGTCTGCCGCCTCCCGCTCGGCTTTCCGGAAGTGGGCGTCGAAGTGCGAAGCCGCGTCGGTGTAGAGCGCGCCCATCCGCCCGTGCTCGGCAATGTAGTCCACGATCATCCGCCGGTTCGCCGCCCCCGTGTCGCGAGGGAAGAAGCGCGCGTGGAGCCGGCTGGTGGCATCGTCGATCAAGGCGATCAGCACCATCTCCTCGTCCGAGCGCTTCTCGAGCCATGCGTGGATGGACGTGTCCATCAGCACCATCTCCCCGACCGCGGCTCTGCGCTCACGACGCCGGCGGTGCCGCTTCCCGCGCTTCGCGGGCACCCAGAGCCCCGCTTCGATCATCCACAGCCTCAGCGTCGCGGGGCACACGCTGATTCCTGCGGGGCCTCTCGCCAGGTGCTCGCTCAGCAGGGTGGGGCCGAAGTCGTGGTAGAGCGGGTCGCGCGCTCGCGCCAGCGCCGCTTCCCGCGTACCACCCGCGATCCGGCGGTTGGAGGGCTGGTCCCGCAGCCCGTGGACCACGCTTCCGTCTCCTTCCCGTTCGAACCGGCGCACCATGCGCCGCATGTGGCGCACGCCCACATGGAGGCGGCGGGCCGCCTCGCTGATGGAGAGCTGTCGTTGCTGCACCTGGTGCAGCACCACCACTCGATCTCGATCGTTCTGGCTCATGTTCAGCACGTCCTCGCTCCGGCAACGGGTCGGCTCGCAACGTAGCGAACAGACTCCGAACGAGGACATTTCTACTTCAGCCGCACTCGGACATTTCTACTTCAACGTTACA
>NZ_DASQZC010000173.1:0-11178 GCF_035638895.1 Nostoc sp.
TTGAAGAAGAATTCAGAAGTCAGAATTCAGGAACCAGAATGCAAGACGCTCCTGCGTCGAAGGAGCTGCGCTATCAGTGGGGGATTCAGACCCGCCACTGAATTGTTGCACCACCAAATTTTCAATTTGGTAGGGGTCTTAAACCCGTTTATTCATCCACTATGAAGTTCAAAATTCATGTCTGTTTTCTGGCTCCTGACTCCTGAATTCTGTTTGATAAAAATTTTACTTAAGTTCTGGGTGCAAACATGATAATTAGAACACTCACTAAAGCTAAACATGCTCCGATTAAGTCGTAACGGTCTGGAGTTACCCCGTCTACCTTCCAACCCCAAAACATTGCCATTGCGATAAACACGCCACCATAAGCCGCATACACTCTGCCAAAATTTGCCGATTGGAGAGTTGCAATAATCCCATAGAAAGCTAAAGCAATTCCACCTAATATGCCCCACCATAAAGGCTTACCTTCGCGCAACCACAACCAGATTAGGTAGCCGCCACCGATTTCCAATAAACCAGCCCACAAAAAATACAGTAGGGACTTAATCATTTAACAGATTCTTTAATAAGATCGAACTCAGTGAAATTACGCTAACGCTTTTAACTAAAGTGTTGTCATTAATTAAAGTAAGTTTGTTGAGTTGGGTACTGGGGATTGGGGACTGGGAACTGGGTACTGAGTACTAAGGAATGAGAAGAAACAAAATAAGGACTTCTTTTTTAATAATCCCTAATCCCCAATCCCCCAATCCCTAATCCCCAGTCCCCAGTTCCTAATCCCCAGAATAAGGATGAAAGCACCATTACCTGATAACGAAGCACAGAGAATCGAGACGCTTTTGCAGTATAAGATTCTCGACACGCCATCTGAAGCCGCTTTTGATGACCTCACCCATTTAGCCTCGTATATTTGTCAGACTCCTATTGCTTTAATTAGCTTAATTGATACAAACCGTCAGTGGTTCAAGTCAAAAGTCGGAATGGATGCCCTAGAAACACATCGAGATTTGGCATTCTGTGCCCATGCTATTCTACAGCCTGATGTTTTCGTTGTGCCTGATGCAACAGATGACGAAAGGTTCGCCACCAACCCACTGGTAACATCTGGCCCAAAGATTCGGTTTTATGCTGGTGTACCTCTGACTAATCCGGAAGGATATGCGCTAGGAACTTTATGTGTAATTGACTATGTACCACGAGAACTTACACCAGAACAAGTGGAGGCATTACGAACTTTAGGCCGTCAAGTCATCAAGCAACTAGAATTACGGCGAAATTTAGCAAGTTTGGTACTTGTAACCAAGAAAAGCAAACAGGCGCAGCAGGTAAGCAAGCAATTTTTCAAAAAGATTGTAGCAGGCTTTGGTTTAGCATCGGCAATTTTAGTTCTGATTGGCGTAGTTTCTTATCAAAATACAAGAGTATCTACTAATAATCGCAGTATAGTAAAAAACACTTATAAAAAAATCAACAGTCTAGAAAAACTACAGTACCAGATAAAGGATGCTGAGACTAGACAAAGTGGTTACATCCTCACTGGAAAACAAACTTATCTCAAACCTTATCAAGCAGCACTTACTAACGCCGAGCAAGAAATTGCCAACCTGAAAAGGTTAACAGCAGATCAACCGAATCAACAAAAGCAAATTGCAACCCTTGAATTTCTAATAACGACTAAATTTACTGAACTAAAACAGACTATTGACTTGCGCCAAAACAAGGGATTAGAGGCGGCATTACAAGTACTAGTGAAAAATGATCAACAAAATCTCATGGATGATATCCGCAAGGCGATCAATGAGATGGAAAACGAGGAAAGGGGACGACTCCAACAGCAGTTACAAGCAAAAAAAGCCACTAGTCGCAACATAATTCTGACACTTGCGATCGCCATCTGCCTAAGTTTTATCGTTCTTGCTGTAGTCTACTACTTCATCTATCGTGAGGTCATTGAGCGCAAAAATACAGAAGAAGCCTTAAACCAAGAACGCAACTTTATCTCAGCAGTCCTGGATACAGCCAGCGCCTTAGTAGTAGTTGCCGACTCCCAAGGGCAAATTGTTCGCTTCAATCAAGCTTGTGAGCAAACAACAGGTTACTCCTTCGATGAGGTGAGGGGTAGGCATTTTTGGAACTTGTTCCTACTTCCTGAAGAGGTAGAGTCAGCCAAAGCAGTTTTTGAGCAATTGCTAACTGGGAGAGGCTTCCTAGAACAGGAAAACTATTGGGTAATGAAAGATGGCAGCCGCCGACTAATTGCCTGGTCGAATACCTTCTTAAAAGACTATGAAGGATCGGTGGAATACATTGTTAGCACTGGCATTGACATCACCACTCGCAAACGCGCACAACAGCATTTAACCGCACAATATGTTGCAACTCGCATTTTAGCAGAGTCCGCCACCACGGGCGTTGCAACTCGCCAAATCTTGCAAGGGATCTGCGAGAGTTTGGCATGGGATTTGGGTGAAATTTGGATGGTGGATGAGCAAGCAAATGTGCTGCGTTTTCTCGATATGTGGCATAAAGCACCCCTTGATCTGCAAGAGTTTGAAGCCCTGAATCGGCAAACCACCTTTGCACCAGGAAGTGGACTACCTGGCCGGGTTTGGGCTAGTTCTGAACCTGTTTGGATCGCTGATATCGTTAAAGAACTCAGTTTCTTCCGCTTCAAAATCAGCGATGAAGTACAATTACACGCAGCTTTTGGTTTTCCGATCCGCAGTGGTGACAAAATCCTTGGCGTGATTACCTGCTTCAACCGTCAAATCCAAGCGCCTGACCAAGATTTGATCAAAACGATGAATTCTATCGGTGAGCAAGTGGGGCAATTTATCCAGCGTAAAGAGGCTGAAGAAGAAGTACAACGGCAAAACTTGCGATCGCAATTATTTACCGAAATCGCCCTTAAGATTCGCCAGTCTTTGCAAATCGAAGAAATTCTCCAAATCACTGTCGAGGAGGTACAAAGAATTCTCCAGACTGACCGAGTTTTAATCTACCAAGTTTTGCCAGATGAGTCTGCAACCACGGTCATTGAAGCAGTAGTTTCTGGATTACCAACAATCAAAGAGCAAAACATCAGCGCCCCCTACTTTCGAGCCGAATATCTACAGCAGTACTATCTACAGCAGTACCGTCAAGGACAAATTTTAGGGCTAGCTAATTTCGATTTGCCAGAAGTCGAACAAAACCATCTACAATTAATCCAACAGTTTGGGGTCAAAGTCAATTTGGTTGTGCCCATTCTTGTCAAAGAAGAACTTCGTGGTTTGCTCATAGTTCATCAGTGTGACGATTCCCACCACTGGTCTAGCTTTGAAACTCATCTTTTGCGGCAAATAGCCGACCAAGTAGGTATTGCCTTAGCCCAAGCCCAACTATTAGCAGCAGAAACTCGTCAGCGACAAGAACTTGAAATTGCCCGTCGCCAAGCCGAATTAGCTTCTCAGGCGAAAAGTTCCTTTTTGGCAAATATCAGTCATGAAATTCGCACTCCGATGAATGCTGTATTGGGCATGACCGGTTTAGTATTAGATACTCCCTTAGACCCAGAACAGCGAGATTTTATTGAAACAATTCGTAGCAGTGGAGACGCGCTTTTAAGTTTAATCAACGAGATTTTGGATCTTTCCAAACTTGAGGCTGGAGAGATGGCTCTTGAAACTCTAGATTTTGACCTATCCACTTGTCTAGAAGAAGTAGTGGAATTATTGGCTCCCTCAGCCCATAACAAGGGATTAGAAATTGGCGCACTAATTGAGCATAACGTCCCCACCCAGCTCAAAGGAGATACTGGTAGGCTGCGGCAAATTCTCATGAACTTAATCAGCAACGCTATCAAGTTCACCAGCGCTGGCGAAGTATTAGTACAAGCCGAATTGCGTTCTCTTACCTCTACTACAGCCACCATCCATTTTGCCATCACAGATACAGGTCTTGGCATCAGCCCTGAAGATCAACGCAAACTCTTTATGCCATTTACCCAAGTGGATGCTTCGACTACTCGCAAGTATGGTGGTACCGGTTTGGGATTAGCCATCTGTAAACAACTAGTAACTTTGATGGGAGGAGTAATTGGGGTAGAAAGTCAGATCGGAAAAGGATCTAAGTTTTGGTTTGAGGTACTTTTTACAAAGCTTGTTGAGCCTGTACCAAAATGCGAACGCGGACTTTTGAACAATCGCCGCTTGTTATTGGTGGATAACAACGCTATTAATTACAAAATTATCTCCCATGAAGCTAATCATTGGGGAATGCAGGTAGATCAAGCTGACAGTATTGCTGCTGCCCTCAAAGTTATTCAGTCAGCTTATGAGCAGGGTAAATCTTATGATGTTGCCTTGGTTGATATAAAAAATGACATGACAATAGAAGAACAAATTAAAGCAAATTCTGCAATTGCTGAAATACCTTTGATTATGCTCACCTCTACCAATCAACGGGATGAAGTGCAGCAGACGCTCAAAAGTGGATTTGCTGCTTATTTGGTCAAACCGATTAAGCCATCACGACTCCTCAATGCCATTATGAATATTTTAGAAACTCAGTCAGAATCAGAACAAGGAGCTAAAGGCTCTTGGCTAAAGGCTACTGAAAAAATCCAGAGTCCAGATTCAGGCATTCTGACCTCCTCTTCTCCTTACCCCGCTACTAAATCGAAGTTAAGAATTCTCTTAGCTGAAGATAATTTGGTGAATCAGAAAGTAGCCTTGAAGCAACTCGATAGTTTGGGCTACAAAGCCGATGTCGTTGCTAATGGCAAGGAAGTTTTGCAGCTATTAGAAAAAATTCCTTACGATTTGATTCTAATGGATTGCCAAATGCCAATTCTTGACGGTTTAGAAACCACAAAAGAAATTCATCGTTGGCAAGAAGATACTTTTGCTCTCCGTCGTCGTCCTGTAGTGATTGCGATGACTGCTAATGCGATGAAAGAAGATCAAGAAAGGTGTCTCAATGCCGGAATGGATGACTATCTAACTAAGCCGGTGTTTAAAGAAAAATTGGCTGCAACCCTAGAGCATTGGACAGGTGTGATCCTTTCAAAACAAGAGGCAGTTGTATATGAGCAGATTACTACTGATTTAGCAATTGATTGGGAACACTTGCATCGGATATCGGGAAATGACACAGAATTTGAGTTAAGTTTATTGCAAGTATGCGTTGAAGATATTAAACCCCGTTTAGAGATAATTAAAGCAGCGATCGCATCTCATGACTTTGGGCAAATTGCGCGAGAAGCTCATCACCTTAAAGGTGCTAGTGCCAACATTGGAGCCACAGCTATGTATCTAGCATCTAACAAACTAGAACGATTGGCTTACCATCAAGACCTTAGAAATACTACTAACTTAATTTTAGAGTTAAAAGAATTTGTTAACTGCATTGAAGATTTTTTAATCAGAAAGCAGGTAACAAATCGCACCTTGTTCCCAATCAAAAATGATCGAGTATAAACCTAATAATTAACATATAAAAACAGCCTTGATGCACCCGTGCTAATAAAAATGTGTATAGAATAAGACAAAGGTTTCCCGAACGAAAACCTCCATCAAATCTTCCTACATCTCCAGCAACTTTAGCTGATACTGTCGGTATTTGGCGATTTATCATTATTCAAAAGGTCTTATGAAACGCTTAATCTACATCATCTCCGTTACTGCAATTACCTTAGTGACATTAGTAGGATGCAACAGCGATCAAAAATCTACTACCCAGGCTCCTGCTACCACTGAAACCACTGCGGGGACAGCAGTATCCAAAACAACTGTTGCTACACAGGGAGGTTTTAAGACTTTGGTCAGTGTACTTTCAAATACCAAAACTATGGTGCAAGGCGGAAACTTTGACAAAGCTCAACAAGAATTTAATAAGTTTGAAAACTCTTGGTTTAAGGTTGAGGATGGTGTCAAAACTAAATCTTCAAAAACCTATAATTTAATCGAAGATGCTGCGACTCAGGTGAAGGGTGCGCTGAAGGCAAAAGATAAAGCGAAAGCTGTTAAAGGGTTACAAACACTTGACACAAATATCGCCAGTGTTTCTAAAACGTGAGGTAAAGCTAACATAGAGCAGAAGTTAGCCCCTTTGGGGAAGTCAAAAGTCAATAATTTTGAACCCCATAAGTGAATTTAGTTGCTCTGCATCCAAATTATTTTTTGGTCAAAAGACACAAGATACTAAGAAAACAGTCTTTATATCTGGCTTTGAACAAATAGCAAAGTGCTATAGTTTCCACTGGAGATTTTGGATAATGCTTTCATTTCGCAAGTACCACCGGACTCTGGCAATTATTTTGGCTTTACCGCTTGCTGTAACATTGTTAACTGGAATTGCAGCTACGCTGGTAGGTGAGTGGTCAGCTAACCTGGGAGTAGGGCGTAGTCTACTGCTTTCCATTCATCGTGGTGAAATATTTGGTTTACAGGGAATCTACCCGATTTTAAACGGATTAGGATTATTGGGATTGTTGGTTACTGGGTTAAGTATGACTAGTTTGTTTGGTAGAAAAAGGCCAAAATCCGAGAAGGATTAGAAAAGACATAATTTTACTTCCCGTGCGATCGCATAAGTAGCTAAACAAAATTAATTACACAAAATTAAGGTATGAAAACCTTATCCAGACTGGAAACTCATGTGTAAATAATTCTGTGCGATTACTTAGCAAAAAATTTAGTACTAGCCCTTTTAAGGTGTGCTTGACCCCAGTTTGATGCTAGCAGTGGATGCATTTCCTCTTTCCTGAAGATGGCAGAACTTTCTCTAGTAGCAGTTCTGTACCTGATTTTTCTTATACGCTAGAAGTCAGTGTGGCATAAGAACGTTGTTAAATTAAAGATTGTAATTTCAGGCATTTAGTTTCCACAGTTTTTCCCTTATTTAATGTAGAGACCTTACAGATAAAGTCTCTACATAATTCTAAAGATGGCTATTAACCATCATTTAAAACCGCAATTCCAGGTAATAACTTGCTTTCAAGTAACTCCAAGCTAGCGCCGCCGGTAGAGATGTGGCTCATTTGGTCGGCTAAACCGACCGAATAATTATGTAATGCTTAAGTATTATTAAGTTTTACATAAATTCTAGATTCCTATATGAATTAAAAGAATGCATATTAATATGCATTTCTTTAATAGAAAATTATTTTTTGGTATAAAAAAAGATTTGCTACCAAAAAATCTGACTCGGATTGCTATAGATTACGCAAATGGCAAGTAATCTGCATTGAACTGATGAATAGTTCTTTGACTGAAGCTGAACTTAACATATTAGTGAGAAATTCAGGAGAAATAACATGGCATTTATTTTCGGCAAAACAAGTGCTGACAATCTTTCTGGGACTTCGGGAAATGACACGATAGTTGGTTGGGCTAGTGGTGGTAATGCCAATAGTACCTCCGGTAATGACACTTTGAATGGTGCAGATGGTAACGATTCCCTCGCAGGTGGGACAGCAAACGACAGTCTAATCGGTGGAAATGGCAATGACACACTTGATGGTGGCACAGGAAACGACACTCTAATAGGTGGTGCAGCCAATGACACCTTCATAGGCAGCCAGGGTAATGACAGCATTAATGGCGGAAATGGCAATGATACCGCAGACTACAGTCAACTAGATCAAGTCATTACCTTGTCAGGTGTTGGAACCATTCAAAAATCTGGCGGATTTGGACAAGACCAACTCTTTAGAGTAGAAAGGGTTATTGCTAATCCTGATGTTGCCAACAACACTATAGATACATCCCAATCTTTGCCTGGGGTATCTATCACTGTTAACTTGCAAACCCAAAGTCTGGCTGCCAACAACGTTCCTGGCTTGGGAAGATTGTCATTTACAGCAGTCAACTTTGATAATGTCATCGGCACAAATGCAAATGACAGCATTGTTGGTGACAGGCAAAATAACCGATTATCCGGTAATAATGGCGATGACACACTTGATGGAGGTTTGGGTACTGACACTTTGAATGGGGGAGTAGGCGACGACACTTACCTCGTTGATAATACTCTTGATACTATTAGAGAGGCTGCTAATTCAGGCACAGATACCGTCCGGTCTTCTGTCACGTATACACTAGGCGCCAATCTGGAAAATCTGACGCTGAGGGAAGGTGGCAACATCACCGGGACAGGTAACAATCTTAGCAACTTCATTTTTGGTAATACTTCTAACAACACTTTGAATGGCGGAGGAGGCGATGATACTTTAGATGGTAATAATGGCAATGATATCCTCAATGGTGGCGACGGCAATGATAGTCTACAGGGCGGGCCAGGCAATGAAGTACTAAATGGCGGGGCTGGAGACGACATCCTTATTGGTGCTTTCCCTGGTAGTCCGCTTCCACCTGGAATAGGGGAAACTGATCGCTTCACAGGTGGGGATGGGGCAGATAGATTTATCCTTGGTGACGCTCTAAGTGTTTTCTACGACGATAACAACACTACGAATCCTGGTTTTGGGGACTTAGCTACTATTACTGACTTCAACCCTAGTGAAGATATAATTGAACTCCAAGGAACTCCACAGGACTACCTCTTGCAATCTCTTGGAAGTAACACACGAATCTTCTTAGACAAACTGGGAGCAGAGCAAGATGAAATCATAGGTATTGTGCAAGGCGTAGTAGGTCTCACACTTGATAGTAACAACTTCACTTTTCTATAAGCAAGAAAATGCTGGAGAAGATACAAACAACTCACTAGAGGGCACTGAAGGGTTAGGTTTCTTATCATCAGGCTCAGACATTAATATCTTAGCCCAGTTGGCAACAGTTCAACCAGGAGATAATTCCGATTTCGACTTTTTTAAATTTTCTGGCGGAATTTTCTCTGCTCTGGTAGCAGTTCTGTACCTGATTTTTCTTATACGCTAGGAGTCAGTTTTGCATAAGAATGTTGTCAACTTACAGCGAATTGCTATCAAATGTGCCACAAATAAAAGCAATACTGGGCTTTGTTTTAGGATTTATTGTTGTGGTGGGTTTGATCGAAAACTGCTGTAAGAAAGTCCTGACATCAGAGGGCAGATTCAAGAATACTTTCTCTTGTAGCTGGGGGAACACGGTAACGTGTCCCCCTTTACCCAATAAAAGGGCAGCTTCACTCATTTCAGTCAGACATTCGTAATCTTTACTCACGATAAGGCTTCATCTGAAAAATATCGCAAAGTCCACCAAGATAATTATTATACGTAAATAATTTGTAATTAAAATTAAATTCAACATCCATCATAATTATTATATATAAATGTATTTAAATATTATAAATAATATTTATGAAGATTTGATAAGAAGTTAACGTAGCATTGCATTGTATGATATTTAATTAATTAGAACGTGAGTTCAAACCAAAATCAAAAAAAGAACTAAATTTAATCTTTTGATCTAATTACTTACCATTTGGGTCATCAATTAAAGGAATTTAAAAAAAGAAAATATCTAATTTTTTAGAGTAGGCGTCTCGCTCACCCGCAAGCAAAGGCGGACTTTCAGGATCAGCCCACAATAAAAAACTGGATCTTTTATTTAGAAGTTATTAACCAAATAATTAGTGGTTTTTAACTTAGATTACACAAATGGCAAGTAATCTACATTGAACTGATGAATAGTTCTTTGACTGAAGCTGAACTCACGTATTAGTGAAAAATTCAGGAGAAATAACATGGCATTTTTTTTCGGCACTACAAGTCCTGACAATATTTCTGGGACTTCGGGAAATGACACCATAGTTGGTTGGGCTGGTAATGGTAATGCCAATAGTCCCTCAGGTAACGATATCTTGAATGGTTTGGGTGGTAACGATTCCCTTGCAGGAGGGACGGCAAACGACACACTTAATGGGGGCTTGGGTGCTGACACTTTGATTGGGGGAGCAGGTGACGACACCTATATAGTTGACAGTCCTGTTGATAGGATTACCGAAGCTGCAAATTCAGGTACAGATACCGTCCGGTCTTCTGTCTCCTACACACTAGGGGCCAATTTGGAAAACCTGACGCTGAGGGAAGGTGGCGACATTAGCGGGACAGGTAATAGTCTTAGCAATTTCATTTTTGGTAATACTTCTAACAACACTTTGAATGGTGGAGGAGGCAATGATACTCTAGATGGTAGTGATGGCAATGATATCCTCAATGGTGGCGACGGCAATGATAGTCTACAGGGTGGGCCCGGCAATGAGGTACTCAATGGTGGGGCTGGAGACGATATCCTCATTGGCATTTTCCCTGGAAGTTCGCTTCCACCTGGAATAGGGGAAACTGATCGCTTCACAGGTGGGGCTGGGGCAGATAGATTTATCCTGGGTGACGCTGCAAATATTTTTTACGACGATAACAACATTTCGAGTCCTGGTTTTGGGGACTTGGCTACTATTACAGACTTCGACTATAGCCAAGATCGAATTGAACTTAAAGGAACTCCACAAGACTACCGCCTGCAAGTTGTTGGAAGCAACACAAGAATATTGTTAGACAAACCAGGAGCAGAGCAAGATGAGAACATAGGTATTGTGCAGGGGAGAAACAATCTCAGACTTGATAGTGATGACTTCCTTTTCTATGAGCGAGAAAATCCTGGAGAAGGTACAAACAACTCACTAGAGGGCGCTGAAGGTTTAGGTTCCTTATCATCAGGCTCAGACATTAATCTCTTGGCCCAGTTAACAACAGTTCAACCAGGGGATAATTCCGATTTCGACTTTTTTACATTTTCTTTAGCAAATCCAGGAACTGTCACTATCAGTACGGTAACATCGGGAGATACAGTTCTCAATCTGTTTGACAGCGCTGGA
The DNA here is from genome assembly GCF_035638895.1 of Nostoc sp. GTDB lineage: Bacteria > Cyanobacteriota > Cyanobacteriia > Cyanobacteriales > Nostocaceae > Nostoc. Next base: position 10,804 of record NZ_DASQZC010000173.1, read on the forward strand.
AGTTTATTACAAAGGGACGACGATGGTGGCTCAGACCAGGGATCATTAATCACTAGTTCCCTGGGTACAGGTACGTACTCCATTTCAGTGAGTAAATTTGGTTTCTCGCTTGAAGATGGCGGAGTTTTCTCTGGTAGTACCTCTATAGGTGATTTTTCTTATACCCTAGAAGTCAATTTTGCATAAGAATGTTGTCAACTTAAAAAAGTACTGACATCACAGGGCAGATTCAAGGATACTTTTTCGAGCGATCGCTTATAACTTTTGCGCCCATTCCAGCGATTTAGTTTGCACAGTTTTTCCCCTATTTGTAGAGACGTTACATGTAACGTCTCTACATAATTCTAAAGATGGCTATTAAGCATCATCTAAAGC
>NZ_DASQZC010000174.1:0-9013 GCF_035638895.1 Nostoc sp.
TGATGAATTCTACGATCCAGACCCTGATGCACCAGGAAAGATGTATGTTAAAAATGCCGGCTTTCTAGACCAAGTAGACCAGTTCGATGCCCAATTCTTTGGCATTACCCCACGGGAAGTTGAGAACATGGACCCCCAGCAACGGCTGTTGTTGGAGGTCAGTTGGGAGGCGGTTGAGCAGGCTGGCATTGCACCCGATCGCTTGAGAAATAGCCAAACCGGCGTATTTGTCGGGATTACCACCAATGATTATTTGCAACTCCAGATTGGGTCTAGCGATCGCACCAAAATCGATGCCTACAGTGCTACAGGCAATTGTCTTAATGCTGTAGCTGGTCGCTTGTCCTATACTTTGGGTCTACAGGGGCCAAGTATGGTGGTAGATACGGCTTGCTCATCTTCACTGGTAGCTATCCATTTAGCTTGCCAAAGTCTGCGTAGTCAAGAGTCCGATCTAGCCTTAGCTGGTGGGGTGAATCTCATCCTCTCACCAATTGCTACCATTGCCACTTGTCGAGCCAGGATGTTAGCGCCCGATGGCCGTTGCAAGACTTTTGATGCTGCTGCGGACGGCTTTGCCAGGGGAGAAGGGTGTGGGGTTGTTGTTCTCAAGCGCCTTAGTGATGCGATCACTGATGGTGACAATATCTTAGCTCTGATTCGGGGATCAGCCGTCAACCAAGATGGCCCCAGTAGTGGTTTGACAGTTCCTAATGGGGTAGCCCAGCAAGCACTAATCCGCAAAGCCTTGGCTAACGCTGGGGTAGAGCCTGGACAAATCAGCTATGTAGAAGCCCACGGCACAGGAACATCTTTAGGAGATCCGATCGAAGTCGAGTCTTTAGGGGCAGTGTTGTGCCAAGAGCGATCGCCACAGGAGCCTTTAATCATTGGCTCGGCAAAAACCAACATTGGTCACTTAGAATCAGCAGCAGGAGTGGCGGGACTGATCAAGGTGGTGCTGTCACTGCAACATCAAGAGATACCCCCTCATCTACACCTCAAAAATCCCAATCCTTTCATCCCGTGGGCAAAGCTGCCAGTGTTAGTACCAACCGAGCGATCGCCCTGGACTTCTGGAGATAAACCCCGGATTGCTGGGTTGAGTGGTTTTGGTGTAACTGGTACCAATGCTCACCTCGTCATCGAAGAAGCCCCTACCCGCCAGCAGCAGCCCAATGAAGTAGAACGCCCCTTACATTTGCTCAGTCTCTCAGCGAAAACTGAAAGCGGATTACAAGAGTTAATTAGTAACTTTTACACAACCTTCAGAACTAATCTTGACATAAACCTAGCCGATGCCTGCTTTACTGCCAATACAGGCCGCTCTGTATTTGCCCATCGTTTGGCAGTGGTAGCTGAAGACTCAAATCAGGTGTGTGAACAGCTAGCAGCCTTCAACCTTGGGCAAAATACTGGTGACTTCTTCAAAGGGCAAGTTGATAAATCCCGTCAACCCAAGATCGCCTTTTTGTTCACCGGGCAAGGTTCCCAATATGTAGGCATGGGACGCGAACTCTATGATACCCAGCCGACTTTCCGCCAAGCCCTGGAACGCTGCGATGCAATCTTACGCCCTTATCTGCCAAAACCCCTGTTGTCTGTAATTTATCCCACCACAGGTGAAAATTCTCCCCTCGACCAAACACTTTATACCCAACCAGCTTTATTTGCCTTGGAATATGCTCTGTATGAGTTATGGCGCTCTTGGGGGATTGAACCGAATGCTGTGATGGGTCACAGTGTCGGCGAATATGTAGCAGCTTGTGTAGCTGGGGTGTTCAGCTTAGAAGATGGGTTAAAGTTGATTGTGGATCGCTCCCGTTTAATGCAAGCATTACCACCAGGGGGTGAGATGGCGGCAGTGTTTGCATCGGAAGAACAGGTAATCGCGGCGATACCTAATAATCAGCAAGTAGCAATCGCGGCGGTTAATGGCCCGCAAAATGTGGTTATTTCAGGGGCGTCGCCAGCAGTACAGACAGTGTTGCAAAAACTGGAAGCACAAGGAATTGAGTACCGGAGCTTACGGGTTTCTCATGCCTTTCATTCTCCTCTGATGGAACCAATCTTGGCAGAGTTTGAGCAACGCGCTAGCGAGTTGGTCTACCATGAACCCCAAATAGACTTAATTTCCAATGTGACTGGACAACTAGTGCAGCCAGCAGAAATTGGTCAAGCCAGTTATTGGCGTCGTCATTTGCGGCAGCCAGTACGATTTGCCGCAGGGATGCAAACACTTCAAGCACAAGGGTATGATTTATTTGTGGAAATTGGCCCACATTCAGTACTTATAGGAATGGGGCAACAGTCTTTACCTGATAGTGTGGGAGTTTGGTTGCCTTCTTTACGTCGTGGACAAAACGATTGGCAGCAGTTGCTCCAGAGTTTGGCATCGCTGTATATTCAAGGTGTGAAGGTGGACTGGTCTGGCTTTGACCACGATTATCAGCGTAGCCGCGTCCCTCTGCCTACTTATCCCTTCCAGCGCCAACGTTTCTGGATTGATACAGCAGTCACTAAGCAAGAGTCAGTTCCAGTTCAAAAGCCAGAAATTCCTGCCATCAGCATTTCTGATACAACCCTAGAGGAGCGTATCTTGGCTCTAGCTGCTAAGACAACTGGACTCAAGTTAGAGCAATTAAATTTAGATATTTCCCTAGAGGCAGACTTGGGATTGGATTCAATCATGATGATGCAACTGATGAGCGGTCTGATAAAATTGGTTCCAGTAGACCAACAGACAGCATTTAGTAGCAAGTTCTCTTTGCGAGACTTGATGCAGTTGCAGACACTGAGGCAAGTAATTCAGATATTTGATGAGTGGCAAAGCTCGGATGAGCAAAACATCGTCAGTGATGGAGACGCTGTAGTTACTAACGCAGAAAAACTTAGTAGACAGGGCGAAATAAATAATGTGGAAATGCTTCATGGACAGTATTTTCACTTGTTAGGTCACTGGGTGGTAAATTCCAACAGCCTGTTTTCTAGTTTGCGTTTACAAGGGCCTTTCGACTTAGATATTGCTTGGCAGAGTTGGAAAGACTTACTATCTCGGCATCCTATGTTGCGATCGCGCTTCGACGTCCCAGAGGGTGCGACTCGCTTTAATGAATACTTAATGGAAGTTATGGAAGATCCAACTCCTCCAGAAATTCCAGTTACAGATATCAGACATCTTGACAGTGATGCTAAAGAGCAGGCTGTACAGGCAGAAGTTGATCGCTGGTTAAATTATGAATGGCCCCTGACTGAATGGCCATTGCATAAATTTTCTGTATTGCGCTTAGAAGATTCGGTATATCAGCTATTTTTAGGCAACGAACACCTAATTTCTGATGCTCTGGGAAATCATCTCATATTGCGTGAATTTCTAGAAATTTATCGCGCAAATATCTGCAATGATCAGCCCGATCTACCTCCAGCTACGACCTTAGAAGATTACCGCCAATTAGTGCAAACCATGAACGCTTGGCACGATCCTGAAGAAGACCGAGCGTTGGCAGCCTACACTAGTAGCCAAGGCAAAGATTCTTACTTCTGGAACCCCAAAGGCGATATTGTTGACCACCCACGCCCTCAATTCCACACTCAACGGTACATTTTGGGACGCTATCGCACTGCTAAACTGATTGAACGTACCCGTGACTGGCGATTACCTGTAAATTCTTTGCTGCTGGGAGCTTTTCTGCGAGCCGTTGTCAAGTTGCAGCAGTCTTCACAATCTGTAATAGTTCAAGTCCCCACCGGCGGTAGAGTTTATCCTGGCGCGGATGCTTCTAATATAGTCAGTAGTTTCGCGCAGAATTTAGCCCTAAGTTTTACGCCACCACAACCGGATGAAGATTGGCAAACTCTTTTAAACCGTGTACATCAAGAAGTTCAAAATGGCATCGCCATCGGTCTAGACCGAGCGCAGACTCGCCAGATGGGGCTGATGTTCCGGGACAATATAGCCTTAGAAGACGGCAAAATACCTGAGCATAGTTTATCTATGTTTAGAAGCGTCTTGAAATCAAATTTATACTTTCCCTACACAGGTCATACTCATATCAAAACTCAATACGGCCCTGTAGAAGTAATTGATTATCAAGCAGGTGGCATAAATGCTGTTGGAACCATTGATATATTACAAGAGATATTCGACGGCAGTTTGCATCTGTTTGCTAGTTATGACTACAAATTCTTCGACTTGCCCGTTATTAATCAATTAATGCAGGAATACATTGCTCAGATAGAGGAATTATGCTCACTGACAATTCAATCCCAACAGCCAACAGAACTGGTATCAGTATCACAAGCAGATGCAAAAATTGAGTCCACAATTCGACAGGTAGCGGAAGAAATTTGTCACTACCAAATTAGTCCCGACGAAATGGACAAAGATATGGAGGCGGATTTAGGTGTAGATTCCCTAGAACGTATCCGCATTATTACCCGCTTGGAAAAGCTAATTGGGAAAGTCGATCGCCAAGCCTTATTAAGTTGCAGGAGTTTGCAAGAAATGGCAAACACACTCACAAAATTTTAGATTTTAAATTGAAGATTCAAAGTAATCATTTAAAACTTCAGAGGAAAATCATTGAGATGAGCAATATTACAGAAATTCCTTACCTGAAAATTGTAGAACAAGTTCAGCTAACACCTGAAGCGATCGCAGTTCTACATCAAGAAACTAAACTTACTTACGCCCAGTTACATCACCTTTCTAATCAGCTTGCCAATTATTTGCAGACTCAGGGTGTAGGCCCAAACACGCTTGTCGGCATCATGACACAGCGCAACCCTTTAATGCTAGTCGGAATTTTGGGCATCCTCAAAGCTGGTGGAGCTTATGTTCCTCTTGACCCTTCCTACCCAGGCGATCGCATCCGTTACATTCTCGAACACGCTAAGATTGGCACTTTGTTAACTGAGTATCAACTAACTAACAAACTCGAAGAGTGTTTGGATGCAGAATTACCATTGCATACTTTGCTATTTTTGGACGATGGCGACGGGTTCAGTCCCAACAAAGAACTAAACTTACTTAGTAAAGATACTTGGTCTACTTTCTCAGATCAAGATCCGCCCTATACTAACGATCCCGATGATTTGATGACGGTTCTATATACTTCTGGCTCCACCGGACGCCCCAAAGGAGTAATGCTCAACCATGGGGGTTATATGAACCGCCTGCGCTGGATGCAAAATACATTCAACCTGAAACCTGGAGACAGAGTTGCTCAAAAAACCTCTTTTTGTTTCGATATCTCCGTTTGGGAACTCTTCTGGACGTTGATGGAGGGAGCGACTATTTGCCCAGTAGAAAGGGAAACAGTAATCAATCCTTGGAAATTCGCTCAGTGGATCAAAGATACCCAAATCAATGTTATGCACTTCGTGCCTTCATTGTTTGGCGAATTTATCAGTGCTTTAGAAGATGAATCTTGGGAATTTCCTGGCTTGCGCTGGTTAATTTTTAGTGGTGAAGCTTTGCCCTTACCTTTTATCCAACGTTGGATTGACAAGTATGGAACGGATACTGGACTAGCAAACCTCTATGGGCCAACAGAGGCATCCATTGACGTGACTGCTCATATCATTGAGCAACGTCCTAATGAACAAGTGACTAATCAAATTCCCATCGGTAAAGCTATTGATAATGTTTACATCAAGATTTTAGATGAGCAAATGCAGCCAGTCGTACCTGGGCAGTTGGGAGAACTTTGGATTGGAGGTGTACAACTTGCCAAAGGTTACTTAAATGATTTGCAACGCACATCAGAAGCTTTTCGCCTCAATCCCTTTTTGCAAATTCCCGGAAATTATCTCTATCGGACTGGGGATTTGGCGAAGGAATTGCCAGACGGTAGTTTTGAATATCACGGACGGATTGACAACCAGGTAAAAATTCGGGGTTTTCGTGTAGAACTAGGAGAAATTGAGAGCGTTCTTAATACTCATCCAGCAGTGCGCGAAGCAGCAGTTTTAGCTATAGATTATGGGGCTGGGCAAAAAAGATTAATAGCTTGGTTGTCTGGAAACAAGGTGGATAATCGGCAAATCAAGGAACATCTCTCCCGACTACTACCTGATTATATGATTCCGCAACGTGTGGAATGGTTGCCCAGTCTGCCTAAGAATCATAATGGCAAGCTGGATCGCAATGCTCTCCAGGCGCTGCTGAATAAGAGTCAGCCGAAACAAAAACCGGACGAAACCATTGATGCTGCTCAGGAATACTTACCACTGGGGCCGGCGCAGAAATGGCTGGTGACATACTTCGAGCCTCCTTATCAGTGGATGGGGTATACACGTTTTCGCTACCGCCAAGCTTTGAATCTGGACGTTTTCAACAAAGCTTTCAACTTGATGATGGCACGGCATCCTGCTCTGCGTACTTTGTTTGTGCAACACAATGGACAATGGCAGCAGCAAATCATGGGTACAGAAAAGCAATTTCCTGTAGATTTCTTTGATGGTAGTCACCTGAGTGCAGGCGAACGCGATCGTGAAATCCGCTCTCGCATCGAGCAAAGCAGTCAAAAACTACGTCTTGAGCAGTGGCCGCTATTAGCAACAATCGTGGTCAAAGTTGATGAATCAACTTACGACATCACCATGATTGCCCACCATATCATTGCTGATATGCTGAGTACAACTGTGTTATTTAAAGAACTTTGGTACGCATACAACCAGATTTTGATGGGTGGTGTGCCTAGTTTTGAAAACCCCTCACCACCTTCCTACGCAGATTTTGTGCGTTTGCTTGTGGAAGAAGATAAAAAAGGAGCTTTGGCCAGCCACGTTGATTATTGGAAATCCCAATTTCCTTCTCGACAATATGCGTTTCATGTTCCCTTTGACCATATCAAGGGGACTAATATCGAAGCTTCTGCTGCTACTGAACGATTCACTCTCACTAAAGCTAACAGTGACACACTCTTACGCAAAGCCAAACAGCACTATGGTTGCAATTTGTATACACTTTTACTGGCTCCTTTATACCAACTGACGGCTGTTTGGTGTGGGACTTCTTGGGTAGTGTTGAGTCATCGTAGCCACGGTAGGGATCTGGGCGATAACCATATTTACTGGGAAAGCTTTGGTAACTTTGCAGTGAATTTCCCCGTCGGCGTAATGGTAAACTATGAGGAAAAGTGGGAGAAAACCATCAAGCATATCAAAGATGGTTTTGATGCACTGCCAATGAACGGCGTCACCTTTGATTGGATATGCGATCGCTTGCCAAATTATATCTATCCTGATGCTAATCTGACATCAATTAGAGCCAATTATCTGGGGAATCGCACCCAACCTGTGTTTGAGTTGTTTGAGTTCATTGAGGAAGATCGCGATCGGCGTTTGTCCCCTCCTGAACAAAAACGCACAACCTTGTTAGAGTTTTTCTTTTCCATTATCGATGGCACTTTCCATTTAGAAATCGAATACTCTCGCAATTTTCATCTTCCTGCAACCATCAACCAACTGGGCAAGCAATACTTGGATTTGATAGAGAATATGCTTGCAGTTATATCGCCGATAGAAGAAGGCGTTCGGCAGCGCAAATAACTTTAGGGAGTACTTGTGACGCAAGTCGTCGTTGCTGTTTACTCGAATGCTCAAAATTATTCCTCCATTCCTGCATTCAGCAACGCCAACATATTACTCTGACTGCAAATATATAATACCTAAACAATGCAGGAAATTTCTTCAAAAGTATCAACTTCTCCCTTTTCCACAGGTTTACCAGCCTTATATATTATCGGTTTTATTTCCGGTATCTCTATGGGGCTGTTTACTCCCTTTATCTCAACGCTCATGGCTCAACATCAAGTTGATGATGTCTGGATTGGAGCTAATTCTACAGTATACTTTATGTCGATAACCTTGGGCGCACCCTTAGTGGCATACATATTGCGTCAATTAGGATTGCGTAAGACTATGATGCTTGGACTGGCACTTATGGGTTTGAGTGCGCCCCTATTTCCCATGACTACGCAATTGCCTTTATGGTTTTTAATCCGCACTATCATGGGTATTGCTTCCTGTTTGTACTTAGTGTGTGGACAAACTGGATTACACTGCTTTTGCCATGACAGTAATCGGGCAATAGCTAGCGGTTTTCATGCTCTAGCTTATAGCTTTGGATTTGGTATTGGCCCAGTTATAGGTTCCGCCCTCTATAATGTTTCTCCAAAAATTACTTTCTTTTTGGGCAGTATTTTAGTTCTGAGTGGTATGGTTGTTGTCTGGATAGGTCTGCCAGAAAGAGCGATCGTTTTTCAACCTTCGTCACGTATTGGGTTCAAAAAACTTACACTCCCGCTTCAAGGTGCATTTGCCTATGGTTTTACCGTAGCTACTCTAGTATCTTTATATCCAGTCTATCTGCTGCGACAGAACTACAGCGTGGCGCAGATAGGTTTTACCTTTACTGTATTCGTGATTGGAGGTCTGCTTGCAACTATTCCAGTTACCCATTTAGCAGACAAATTTAGCAGATTAAAGATTCTTTTAATTTGTGTGTGTGTTTCACTAATTTCTATTCTGTCTCTTTCGTTAGCCGATAACTTCATTACTATTCAGATTTTTGCCTTTACTTCAGGAGCTAGCGTGAGTCCAATTTTCCCGTTATCACTGGCACTCATTGGAGCAAAGCTTTCTAGGAATGAATTATCTTCTGGAAGTGCAATTTTTACAGCTATATATGGTTCTGGATGTGCATCGGGGCCTATACTCTCCTCATTGGTAATGAAAATTTTAAACCCACAATACATATTTAGCTTAATTGTAATTATGTTTGCACTATTTTTAGTTCAATTAATGAGAAAAGTTCAACAGAGCTAGTATCAAAACTACTAGCTTATATTTTAATTTACACAAAAAACGCTAACAGGATAAAAAGCATGAAAGTTTCTATATTTTCCCAAACAGAACAAACACTAAATAGGAGAAATACTTTGGAAATTTATACAGATATTGAAATTTCAGCTAAAGCTGAAAAAGTCTGGAATATACTAACCAATCT
>NZ_DASQZC010000175.1:0-3948 GCF_035638895.1 Nostoc sp.
AAATTTGTCATTGTTTTACCTCTATTTATCCTCTTGTATCTGAAATATTTTTACAGTCAGCATAAAAATCTTGGTGCTTGAATTTAGAATTGAGAATTTGCAATTTAGAGAAGACAATTAAGAGAACTTTCAGACCGCCACGGAGTTTATTTGCATCTTCATCTATTATTTTGTATAATCCTTGAACTTTTTTTCCATCTACCATTGGTACAAAATCATGTTGAATTATTTTTTGATAACCTCTTAATTGTTCACCTCCATTTTCATTTCAATAATCCTAGCTAAATAGGATTATTGAGAATTTTATGCCTTTATTATCTATAGATTCACTCCATAACTGTAGTGATATCTATATTATTTGAATTAACTTTTGTTTTAATTATATGAGTGATTCTCTACTGTAGATACTTGACAATTATCTTCTTAATCAAACTTTGCTCCTATAGAGTCGTCGGACTAGCATTGCTAATTTTAAAAGTCTGCCCAATTTTATCTACTTTAGAACTTACGCATTGATAGAATAACAATAGACCTCTTGCAGAAAAGTTTTGTGGTATAATCGAAAGTTTTATAAAAAATCCATGTCAGAATTTATACAGAAAACTGTTGTTACCTCATTGGCATGTCTGATAGAGACAGAAAGCAAATTTTTATAATCCACCACTGTACTATAATTTATTTTTACAAGAGGTCTATTGTTTAGGCATATCGAAAAATGTTAATTATATCCGATTCAGGAACGTTAAAATTACCTATAGCATAGATAATGTAGCTATATAGTAGTAAGATTCACTTAATCTTTGTTTAAGTTTTCTACAAAAGAAATAACACTTATGACTGACAATACTGGTGGAATTTCTCAAAGTGTTAGTGGTGGACAGGTACATGGTGGTATGCAAGCAGCACAGGGTAATAATAACGTGCAGACTTCAACAAGTTATTCTTCACAAGAAGAAAAACAACCCATTGCTGAAGCAGCAGCAGAAATTCAAAAACTCCTAGAGGAATTAAGCCAGTCTTATCCTACCAATACAACGTCTGGAAAAATGGCCCTTGCAGCAGAAGCCACGAAACGCATTGAAAATAACCCAACTTTAATGCAGAAAACAATTAGCGCATTGAGGGCAGGTGGTACAGCTGCTCTAGAACAACTTCTTAGTCATCCCGCAGCAAGTTTTGTCATTGCAGCTTTGGAAGATTGGAACAATAATTCTCAATAAATTTCCGACTTTAATAAAAAACATCAAACCAATTTAGAGTAATTTCTATCTGGTTTGATGTTGTGTTGATAAAAATTTGTTTATTAAAGTAAAACCTGTATTATGAGCCAGCCACAAAATTCTGACTCTAATCAAACAAATGAGCCTGAACCAAGTATTCAACAGGAAGTTGAAAACTCAACACTCGATGGTGGAATGCAAGCTGCTCAAGGTAATAACATTATTCAAGCTCAAGGAAATACCCAGATTAATATCAACTACAATTTGGGTTCAAGCCAGCGACCAAAAAACGAGAAGTTCCTACTAGCTGTAGTTAAAGACGAAGTAAATGCTAGGCTGATGCATTCCTTACACAATAAAGTGTTGATTAATTTAGGAAAGAAGTTGCAACCTCAGCAAGTCAAACGCCCTTGGAACAAGGAAATAAAAATTGGTCAAAGATCTCCTGAATTTCTCTCAGATACGACAAATATTTTGGAAGTTTTTCAATATGAAGGAATAGTAGGCAGATTATTAATACTAGGTGCGCCAGGGTCAGGGAAAACCACGACCCAATTAGACCTAGCACAAGCTCTAATTAAGCTAGCTGAAGAACAGCCTGATTATCCCATGCCCGTGTTGTTTAACTTATCTTCGTGGAAAGATAGCCGCCAATCAATAATTGAGTGGCTAGTGGCTGAACTTAAGTCTAAATATGATGTTTCAGAGAAATTTGGTAAGGAATGGATCGAAAATAAACAACTATTGCCTTTACTAGATGGTTTGGATGAGTTGCCATCAGTTAGACAAGAACTATGTGTTATGAAAATTAACGAGTTTATAGAGGGAAAAGATCGTCCTAGATATATGGTTGTTTGTAGCCGCTATGAAGAGTACAGAAATTTAATTAAAAATAATAACATTCGTCTTAGGCTTAATGGTGCTATCCGTCTAAAAGCTCTAACAAACATTCAGATACAAAAGTATTTAACTGATATAAATTATGATGAGATTTGGCAAACTATCAGTAATGATTCAGAAATGCTGAAGCTAGTCAAAATACCATTTATATTAAGTCTTACTACCATAGCATATAAAAATATAACTATTACAGAATGGGAACACTTAAGTTCTAAAAACGAAAGATTGCAATATTTAATAAATGCATATATAGAAAGGATGCTAACAAGAGAAATTAATAGTGAAGCAAATATTAAAGAAAAATATTTTAATACTAATCAGATAAATAATTGGCTTATATTTTTAGCTAAAATGCTAAATAATGATTCGCAAACTGAATTTCTTATTGAAAAAATACAACCAAATTTACTACAGTCTAGATTGCAAAAATTTATTTATGTCATTGGAGTAAAGATATTTTTTGGCGTATTTATTGGATTAGGGCTTGGACTATTGTTTGGATTGATATTCAAGTTATTGCTAGGTTATTTCTTTTGGCTAGGTAGTGGATTAATGATTGGGCTAACAATAGCTTGTAAAGTAGGTAATACTATTAAGCCTGTGATTCCAGAAACTTGGTCATGGTTCAATGCAAAAAGAGGATTTGTTAAAGGAAGTATATTTGGAACGAGTATTGGTTTTCTCATTGGAGTAGTGAATGAGGTGTTTTTTAATAATGGAAATAAGATATTAAGTTTTGATTATAAAAAAATCGAAGTATTTGATTATTTCATAACCAAAATACTTATTGATAATCTTGATGAACTGTATCGTTGGCCATTAATTTTTGCAATAATTTTTGGGATAACTTTTGGGCTAGTTTATGGAGTAATTGGTTCTCCGGTTAGTATAAAAAGAATAAAGTTTCCTAATCAGGGTATATGGTACTCTGCGGCTAACGCTGTTCGTATTTTTTCGATTGTTGCATTAGCTTTGGGTCTAAGTTTTTGGTCAATAAATAAGCTAACTCATGGAGTAACTGAACAACTATTCAATCATCCACAATCTGGTCTAATTTTAGGACTTATAGGCGGAGTAAATTATCTGTTACTTGGCTCATCAAATCGAGGTACAGCCAGTTTAGCTTGCGTTCAACATTTCACTTTACGCCTGATCCTTTATTTTAAGGGTTATATCCCTTGGAACTATGCTCACTTCCTCGACTACTGCACTGAGCGCTTCTTTCTCCAGCGAATAGGTGGGCGTTATCGCTTCATCCACAAAATTCTGCAAGATCACTTCGCCGAAATGAATCCTAAGCAGAATTAAAAAATTACCCACTAGGGTGGCTGTAACTAACCTTAACTAGTTAGTGTGAGATTTAGCGATCGCGTCACACTCTTCAATCTGAGGTAACGAATTTCACTTAACCCAAATCAAAGTTATGTTATGAATGTCGGCGGCTACATCAATTTGTTGCCATAGGTCGAGATTAACTTTCCGTTTCCAGCCTTTAGACATGATGTTGACCAAGTACTGGGAAGCAGAAACAATCGTCGCAAACGTTTTGGATTGCGCTGCCATTTAATCGCTGGGGTTTATAACTACGAACTTCGCTTAATGCGTGAATTTTCCCTAAATTTAGTCAGCCAATAATCGTACCATAATTTTTTTTGCAAGAGGTCTAATATCTACGACGCGCTACTCAGCGCCTCAATTTGATTGTAGAAGTGAGAACTAGCCTTAATAATAACTGTAGAAAGAAAATTTACTTAGAAAATAATCAGTGCTAATTAAAACCAAATATCGATATTCTACTCAAGAGTGAGAGACATTATACATTATAAAT
>NZ_DASQZC010000176.1:0-5452 GCF_035638895.1 Nostoc sp.
AACTTGTAACAAGTCTTTCCCTTGTCCCTAATTTCTCTTCACCATGCCCAATGCCTCTTGAGTTAAGTCAGTAGGGATGAACACAATTTGTTTTCAAGTTCGATTTCGCGTTCTTGGGTGGCGACAATAGCCTGGGTGATGACGCGCTGGCTGTCAAAACCGACTGCGTGTAGTTGCAACCACTGTTGAGCTTCATTGCCTTCGCGGAGGATTTTATGCAAAGGGGAAAGGAAACAATTAAAGCCTTGTTGTTTAGCGATCGCCCAAACATCGTGGTACATTTCAGAAATCCAATCTCTGGCTAGGATACTTCTACCATCTTGCCAATGCCTCAAATGAGCATCGAGACTACCAGTAGCAGCAGCAGCTTCGTTCTCAGTAGTCAGGGTGACGAGTTCTTGGGGAGAGAAGGTACTTTCAGTTAACGGATCGATGCTGGGATTTTCGATTATTTGCAACAAACGCGCTTCTAATAAGGCACTAATGGCTAGCAAGGCAATAGGATCTGTAACTAAATCGCAAATTCTCAATTCTAGGCGATTTAGATCATAAGGACGGCGATCGCCATTTGGTCGCACTGATGCCCACAAATGCCGCACGTTTTGCATTGTTCCGGCAACGAGTTGATCTTCCACCCACTGGATATGATCGGCATGGCTGGCAAATAAAGGCACATGGTTAGGCGTTTGTGGAAATACGCCCCAACGGGTGGAGTGATAGCCAGTAGTTTTGCCATCGAGAAAGGGAGATGAGGCGCTGAGGGCGAGAAATAGAGGTGCTTCCATACGGATCACGCGACACGCCCGCATTAATACTTCTGGGTCGCTAATGCCGACATTGATGTGGACGCTGGCGGTGACTACTTTTGTCCCGTAGGTGTTCTCAATGTAGTCATGATAGGGGTTTGCAGGATCGGAACGGAGAAAGCGATCGCTCCCACTCAAAGACAAAGTACTCCCCGGTATCAAGGTGTAATCGCCCAAACGATTGAGGTAGTTTCGCAATACCCGCCTCGGACGCAGCAAGGCGCATAATAAATTTTCGTAATTATGGGATGGTTCGGTTATGTATTCTACGTTGCGGCTATCTGGCTCCCGCATAAATCCATCCAAATCCGCAACAATTTTGTCCGAGAGACCGACGATTTCACCTTGAGGCGTGCCAGTGTAAATCTCAATCTCAAAGCCTTTTAATAAAACCACCTTGTTCTCCTCGGCTCTCTCTACCTATAAATTGTATCCAATAACACGAATCTCTGGATCTATCTTTAAGCCAATCAAAAGTTAAGAATCATTTTGTTGATAATTCATACCAAATAAGGACGACAGATTTATTCCCTGTCTTTGGCAATACCTCTGCCAATTTACGAGGGTTCAACGCCACCAGAAACGGGATGAATACGTCCTAAAGCAGTAAGCTTGGCAAAATCTTGGTTAATAAAATAGGCTCAGGGATTTCTGAAAGCATTTTTAACATTTCACGAACATATCGAAAACCACGGTAGTAAGCCTTAAGATCAATAATGCCGGAGTCGGGATTGGATTGACGAAAATCAGAAAGAAGAAGATGGGACAAGTTAACCATAAAGAATGCTAGATTAGCAGCATTAGTTACCGCAGTTTGACCCAGGTTCATAAAATCTTCTAATCCCCAAAATTGTTTGGCATCACGAAAATTAAATTCAATTTGAAAACGCAGTTTGTAATAGTCGATGATCTTCTCATATGACAAACTTAGGTCGCTAGAAAATAGAATTATGTGACTGCATGCATTAGTTTTCAGATTGGTTTTAACCAAAATAACTACATTCAACGCTTGGGCAAATTCTTTGTGCAGTAAAGTAGCTTGATAAGTATGAGTTTCAGAAATGTTGAATCCTGATACAAAACTTTACATATCTAGTTACACTAACTCTAAAAAGCCTAAAATAGTCAACATGACATCATCTCTTCAAACCAATGAACATAACTGATTTTCTGACACATACAAGGTTGTAAATAGCGGAATTCATCTAATAGTGTATGTCCCCACTGTGTGGGAATAGATAAAAGCTGTAAAATCAGATAAGCTATCAAACTAACGTAAATTTGTATGGTAATACCATTGACGTTTTTAGTAATTAATTTATCAAGTTTCAAATGCATCTTTAAAAACTTCCACAAGAGTTCAACTCCCCAACGTAATCGATAAATATCCCTAATTTCATCATCACTAACGGCTGCATCTCCCGATGAAGGTAAACTAGTTACTATAGCGTTTCTCAGTTTTTGTTTCTAAATCACAAAAATTAATCACTCTATAAGCTTGAGCATCATCAGATGCACCAACTTTGATTAATCCAGTCACATCGTCAAATTCTAGTTTCCAATTGTTTTTAATCCGCAAAACAAAGTATTTGTTTTCTTGTACCAATTCTTGGATAAACTTTAATCCCGCAAAGCCTCTATCCATTACCCCCACAGCATTAGTTGGTAGAATAGACATCATCTTTGAACCAAATTTATAATCATGATCATGTCCAAAATTGATGAAGTTATCTTCTGGGCTGCCGGTAGATAAATTCAAAGAACTAAAAAGTTTTACTTGATGGTGTCCTAATACCCATAACAATTTACTGGTCAGACTAATAATTGTTGAATCTATTGGACAAATTGCATATTTATCGTGTAACTTTTTTTGAACTTTATTCTGTACTAATTTATTTAATTTTTGGTAAATTTCTTGAAATGGTTTTTGACTCCGATGTAAATTTGCTTTAGAGAAAGTAGAAATATCTACCTCAAATCCTGTGTTATTTAATCTGTTAAACAAATCTCGCATACTTGTTAAGCTGTTATCCAGAGCATACGATAGCCAGCACTCAAAAAATAGACGACTATTTAATACTAGATAATCGTTTTTTGGCAGGCTTTTCAGGATATCTTTGACAATTTTGGGAAATGAATTTATAATCACAATCAAACTAATATATTTTAAGCCTTCGCCCAAAACTACCATATTTTGGGTTATTTTTATCGGATTTTTCTTAACATTCAACACTTCTGTATGAGTTTGGATATCTTCCTCAATACTACTTTGACGCAAATATTCATCAGGAATATTACGCCAGTCCATCTTATCTCCGTATTTACGGCGTGAACGATGATTAGGGTCAGGACTTTGGTAAGGTATATATAATGATGAATCGTGGCGTAACTTGGAAATTATATGCAAGTTAACTTGACGAGCCATCTGCAAGGCATTATTGTTCCCAAAATGACCATCTAACACTAAGTAAGTCAGAGGAATAAATTTAGCTAATAACTTTAATAACGACCTAATCATCTTTTGAATTCGCAGTAATTCAGATGTGAGGATTACCTGGGTTTTATTCTTGTTTTTACTACCCTTCGGTCGTCCACGCCCTCGTTTCTCTTTCTGCTTTACTTCTTTGGTTGGTAACGGGCTACTTTTTTCTATATCGCTCTTTATCACCTGTTCTATCTGTATTGGAAACGAGTGCCTTTGCTCTACACTTACTAATGATAATGTAAAAAAAGATAGCCCTAATATAGGTTTGCTAACCAGGGCAAACGCATCTAACTAATGAATCGACTGAGTAAAGAAGACCTAGCACAAATGAGCCAAGACTATTTCCAATCTCTGGACAAACAGAGATTGGTAGAGGTTGCAGGTAATCTTCATAAATTAGCAGTCGAGCAACTAGAAAAACTAGAACAAAATTCAAGCAATAGTTCGCTACCACCATCATCAGACAATTTCAAAAGCCTCTCTTCATCAGGTAAACAGGTTGAACTTGAAGCAAGAAGTAAAACATCCGATAACACATCAGACAACCAAGTTTCTCCAGAAAAGGAGAAACCAGAAAGCAAGGGATTTGGGAAGAAACGCGTAGGAAAGCAAAAAGGGGCTAAGGGGATATGGCGGACAACACCCTTGGTTTCCAATCAAACAGTTCCTCATTATCCAGAAACTTGTGCATCATGTAACAGTAGCTTACAAATCAACCCAGAAGCTAAACCCTACATGGGTTATTACGTATTAGAGCTAGAAAAATTAGATTCTGGAATAGAGGTAAAATGTACTCTCCATCACTACTATCAAGGGACTTGTGAATGTGGACATGAAACTTTATCTAAACCACTGACAGGTTATGTATCAGTAGTAGAGGGAAGGAGCAAAGATTTATGTTTGCAAGAGTACGGACTTGTTGGACCGATGTTGGCAACGTTTATTGCTTCTCTTGCTATACGATATCGAATGTCTCGGCCCAAAATTAGAGAACTGTTAGACGATTGGGTTGGGGTCTCACTTTCAGTTGGAACAATCGACCGTTGTATTAGAGAAGTAGGAATAGCTTGTTCTCCAGTAGTTGAAGAACTTATTGTTGAATTGCAATCGGCAGAAATAATCCACCTTGATGAAACACCCTGGTACGAAAAAGGTAAATATCGATGGTTATGAGTGGCCATTACAAATACAATTGCGATTTTCCACATCGGTAGTCGTCGCAAGGAAGAGCTATTACGACTGATAAGTGAGGCATTTGTGGGATGGTTAGTTACCGATGGCTATGGGGCTTACAGTAATTACCCAAAACGCCAACATTGTTTAGCCCATCTCATCCGCAAAGCTATTGCTTTGACTACATCGGTAGATAAAGAAGTGGCGGATTTGGGACAATGGCTCTTAGAAAAACTAAGGGAACTAATACATACACTTGCCACTGGCGACGGGGAATCAGATGAATCAGACTCACACCCCGCCCGCCTATATCGAGTCTGCCGATTGGCCACTGGCGTAGAGCATACAAAGTTAAAAGGTTAAAAGCTCTGGCAAAAGAGATTTTAGCTGATTGGGATGCTGTGGTTGCCTGTTTTTATAATCCGCAATTACCACCGACTAATAATGAGGCAGAACGGGCTTTACGACATGCTGTAATTGCCCGACGTATTAGCTATGGTACTCGCACACCAGAAGGCAGTTTAGCTTATTGCTCTGTTTTAAGCGTTGTCGAAACTTGTCGTCTGAGAAAAGTTAACCCTTGGAGTTATGTTGCTCAAGTTCTTACCCAGGCTCGTCGGGGTATAAAACATCCTCCTATTCCTACTGTTTCTTAATCCTTTTTACTGGGGGAGAGTGAAAAACTACTTTGCACGAGTATTTGCACAAATAAATCCCCAGCAGTTTCAGTCATGTTTTGTTAATTGGATGAAATCCATACAGAAGATAACCGAGGATGAAGTAGTTGCAATTGATGGGAAAACTTTACGTAGTTCTTATGATGAAAGTAATGACCAAAATGCAATCTAAATGGTGAGTGCGTGGGCAACTATGAATAAATTAGTGCTGGGACAAATAAAAGTAGATAAAAAATCAAATGAGATTACAGCAATTCCAGAGTTATTAAAGGTATTAGAACTGTCAGGATGTATTGTGACAATTGATGCAA
>NZ_DASQZC010000177.1:0-15895 GCF_035638895.1 Nostoc sp.
CTTCGTGGTCAGCTAGCCAATCATAAATTAGTGTAGCTTTTGCTAATGCCACTTTTTCTGATCGATAAAGCCGAGGAGTAGGGCAATAGGCTTGGCCATTGATGTGTATAGCTGCAATTTGCCAATAATCGCTCTCTGGTATAACTTCTAAAAACCCGTTACTGTAAGGCTGGATTATTCCTATATTCATCTACAACCATCAAACTTTAAAATGAAGACCATAACAAAGTCGATACCAGCCAATTCTTCAAAGTCAAAGCTGGAATCACCAGGGAATGCAGTAGCAACCCCTGCTAATGATTGTGGGTTCGTAGTCAATGAAAATCTGAATGATTAGTCACTTTTTAGCTTGATTGCGTTATTTTCAGCAATAATTGCAGGATAATTAGGGACAAAGTGGGCTAAATTACCGAAAAATTGGGTCTAAAGCCTCATCCTAAAGAATTCAAGCGAGTCAAAATTGCTATTGCAGCGATCGCAATCTCCAAGTCCTGCTTTTACCCTAATGCGATCGCAAAAATGGGAAACCACAGTTCGGCGTATAGCTGGCTACACCAAACAAAGGATTTTTAAACCTAAACTTTTAAACTTTGAGTTACCCTTAATGCACTCAAGTATGGTTACACTACCGACATAGTAATCACTGTTGGTGGAATACCGAGCGATGTATAGAAATGTTAAAAGATTGACTGCTATTTTTCTGTTGGTTTTTCTGTTGATTGTTACTATCAACTTTGCAGTAATTGCTCAAGATAGTTCAGATGCCCCTCCTGTAAATTTTGCGCCTCAGCTATGTTCAGTGCCTCCTGGACTGAAAACTCAACAAGTCATTGCCGACAATCGTAGTAACGAAGTTAAAATGGGCGATCGCATTAGAATAAAAGTTGAAGGATTATCAGCAGCGACTAGAAAAGCAACGGCTAATGCCACCAATTCATTTGATCCTCGACAATTAGTATTGTACCTGGATGGCTATGAACTAGAGGATGTCCACGGAGAGCCGGTCATCGTTAAGGTTGTGGGTAAAGATCAAAAGACAGTTCTTGAGGATGATTGGTTAGCCTTTCGACTTGAACGCACCGATTCGTCTCAAGCTGCATGGAATGGGCTTCTTGGTAGACCAAGCAGATACAGTATTAACGCGATAGCGGGAGTAGGCTGTCCCAAAAAGCTTGCAATTCCAGTGAGCGATGGTTTCCCACCTCCTCAATTAACAATAGTTCTGTTTTCGTGGCGATTTTGGCTGTGTCTGTTTCTACTTGTGACTGTTGTATTAATGTTCATTAGGTATTGCCGAAACACTCTTCGTAGCTCTGGAATAGAAGGGGTTTACTGTCAAAAAGAGGTGATTGGTGGCCAGGAACTGTTGATAACAGAAAAGGTTGATCTTAAAAACGAATCTCGTAAAAGTCAAATTACTCAATTTTTTCTTGGCAGGAAAAAAATAAGCAGAAACCCGTTCAGTCTATCGATCTCTCAACTTGCTTTTTGGACATTTCTAATTTTTGGTGCTTACCTGATTATCTACGGCATAACAGGAGACTATACCAATATTTTGACGCAACAATCACTAATATTATTGGGAATCAATTCTGTAACTGCATTTGGTACTTCGTTAATTGATGGGCAGGGGAATGAGAAGAAGAGAAAAGGTAGTCAACGCCTTTCTGAAGGTTTTTTCTACGATATATTATCGGATATTAATGGAGTCAACTTCCATCGATTCCAAACATTTATTTGGACAGTTGCGATTGGACTATTCTTTGTTTGGGAAGTTCTTAAAAACCTGGCAATGCCGGAATTTGATGACACACTTCTTACACTACAAGGAATCAGTGCTGCAACATATCTTGGACTTAGAGGGCAAGAGCAGCATGGTATGACAAGAGAGCCAGAATCTATATCCATAGAAGATAATTTATCTGAACAACCCCTTCCACCAGAACAAGCCAATCCACCACAGAGCGATTCATCAATTCCTGCTCCCTAAATTCTAGACGTTGAATCTTTGGCTGCGTACCCGCTCAATCGAGGCGATCGCACTCGCACTATCTTGTTATCCCTTTCTTTATGAAGCTGCGCCAAATCTCTTAATTTCTTGTTTTTTGGCGGTATCCTGCGGGAAGCTGTTTTGCCTCTACGTTCTTTAGTTTTTGCACTATCGGCGCATCTTCATACAGAATTGGTATTTAGCAAAGGCAATAATTTCACACATCAGGATCAACTAGATTTGCAATCATACTTTGTATGGTAGTTCTATACGCACTTTCAGATTTCATCGACTGCGATTTTGCCATAAGTGGCTCATTTCCTAGTTATTGGTACGAGGGGCGTTGTCTCCAAAGTGGCAATCGCCTAAAATTACCCCGCACCTCAATATCTGAAGCGATCGCTCACGGACTCATGCAACAACTTGCCAAAAATGACTGTTATTCTCGTGAAGGCAAGATGTATGGAATACTATTAGTTGAACTGCCTAATGGCGAACAAAGGGTACTTAAAGCCTTCTCCGGTCTTTTGAATGGTTGCAGTGTAGTTGAGGGCTGGGTTCCACCAATTCCAGGACGAGACGAAGTTGCTTTAGAAGAAGCCCGCACTCTGGCACAGTTGGACGCGATTAAGCAAGAACTCTTTACCTTAAAGCAACTAACCGAACGCCAGCAGTATGAAGCTCTGTCTGATGAATTTGAGCAACAATTGCAAGCAATGAGCGATCGCCATCGCCATAGCAAACATCAACGACAACAGAAACGTCAGCAAATCTGCAATACAGTTACAGAAGAAGCACTCACTATTGCCCTTGAACAACTCGACGAAGAGAGTCGTCAGCAAGGAATTGAGCGACGACAACTTAAACGCCAGCAAAATGCCGTATTACAGCCTCTTCAACAGTTAATTGCAGCAACCGATGCGCGAATTAGCGAACTGAAACAACAGCGTAAAGCACTATCTCGCCAACTCCAAGCTCAGATGCAGGCTAGCTACAGCCTGACTAATTTTTCTGGGCGATCGCTATCATTACAGCAATTGATGCCAGGAGGTTCGCCCACTGGCACAGGAGACTGTTGTGCCCCGAAGCTGCTCCATTATGCGGCAACACATAATCTCAAACCCCTGGCAATGGCAGAATTTTGGTGGGGTGCGTCTTCAGTAAATCAAGATAAAATCCAGGGAAAATTTTATGGAGCATGTGCCGAGCGATGCCAGCCATTAATGGGGTTTTTGCTCTCCGGCTTGAAA
Source organism: Nostoc sp. (assembly GCF_035638895.1). Taxonomy (GTDB): domain Bacteria; phylum Cyanobacteriota; class Cyanobacteriia; order Cyanobacteriales; family Nostocaceae; genus Nostoc. Next base: position 3,241 of record NZ_DASQZC010000177.1, read on the forward strand.
CCTAAACCCCCAACCCTCTCCCCTAGCAGGGGAGTAAGAAGCCCCTCTCCTGATCGGGCAGGGGTTGGGGGAGAGGTCATACCCATTATTTATGAAGACGAATGGCTGATTGCTGTAAATAAACCTACTGGATTACTTTCGGTACCTGGGCGTTATCGCGATCGCCAAGATAGTGTTTTGAGTCGCTTACGTCATCTGTTACCGGATGGGATGGCGCTTGCATCTGTGCATCGCCTAGATCAGGAAACTTCTGGGATTTTGTTGTTAGCACGCGATCGTCAAACCCATCGGCAAATTAACCAACAGTTTCAGCAACGCCAGGTTCACAAGGTTTATGAAGCGATACTTTCCGGTGCTGTGAGAGTTGACCAAGGTAAAATTGACCTGCCACTGTGGGGAGATCCTGAAAATCGTCCTTATCAAAAAGTCGATTGGCAGCACGGTAAACCCAGCTTGACACACTTCCAGGTAATTGCCAGAGAAGAAGATTACACCCGTCTAGAATTTACGCCGCTCACAGGGCGCACTCATCAATTAAGGGTTCATGCGGCTGATGCGCGAGGACTTGGGGTAACTATTTTAGGCGATCGCCTTTATGGATGCTGTGCAGTTACCAGTTGCTTACATCTCCACGCCAGGGAACTTCGCTTCGAGCATCCGTACTTAGAAAAAACCCTTCATTTACAAACAATTACACCCTTTTAACACTCAACGAAGAAGACTTGGGGACAAGGGGAAAGACTTGTTGCAAGTACCCATACCATTTCACAAAATAATTGATACAAATCCCTTTTTTGCTTCCCCTGCCTCCCCTGCTTCCTCTGCCCCCTGCCTTCTCTCTAAGCGTTAATGCCTATAAAGGTGGAGCTGGAAGTGGCTTTGCTGCAACTGCCAAAGGTGAGCGTCCGCCCCGTCCCACTTCAAACTGATTCATCATATCGTGGTCTTCGTGAACCGCATTGTGGCAGTGTGACATATATTTACCTGTATTGGGGCCAAACTTACCAATTACTCGTATAGTTTCGTTTTCCCCAACATAAAAGACATCTTTCAACCCACGCTCGTAAGGAAAAGGTGGTCTCCCATTACGGTCAAGCATTAGGCAATCAATTAGGTGAAGGTGGATAGGATGAAAGGCACGACCTGATGGGTTAGATAATTTCCAAATTTCAACATCGCCTAATTGAGGATTAGCATCAATTCGGGTGTTATTCCAGGCTTTGCCATTGATCACCCACAGATTATTAGAGCGCTCATACTTAAATTCTCTGGTTCGCACTGCTGAAGATTCTGGGATAGGCTGGATTGTACGTAACCTGGAGGGAATAGAGCTATTATCTGGTTCACGCCGCACAACATCAAAGCGCATAATTTGATTTGTACCGTCGTAATTCGTGTTGTTAGGAAGTCCGAGATTTCGCAGCACTACCTGAGAGCCGACTGGGTATTTAGAAAAGTCAATAATAAATTCGTAACGTTCTCCCGTCGCCAACCGGAAATTTTTGACTTTAACTGGTGCGCTCATTAATCCGGCATCAGTGCCGATCATAATAAAATCATCGCCGTTGCTCAGGGCAAGATTATAAGAGCGCGAAATCGAACCATTCAAGATCCGGAAACGGTACTTACAGGTATCTACCTCCATGCGCGGCCAAGGCGCACCATTGACCAAAATGACATCACCATATTGACTAATTTCACCTTGGGTATTAAAAACTAACCTGCCAGTATTAGTAAACTGCTTATCTTGGATAAATAGTGGTACGTCGTATTTACCTTTGGGTAAGGGTAGTCCAAGCTCAAAGTCATCTTGAACAATGTACATGCCTGCCAAACCCATATAAATATTACGCGCAGTATTATGAATGGCGTGGTCGTGATACCATAACGTAGCCGCGCGTTTGTTGGGATAGACGTAATCTTTGTAGAAACCCGGTCGTGTCAAATCTTCAGCATAGCCATCGTACTGCGGTAACGATCCCATGCCATGCAAGTGAACTGATGTTGGTGTATCGACACTATTATTGATAAAGCGAATTATTGATTGTCGCCCTTGACGTTGTTTAATTGTGGGGCCAGGAGCAATACCGTTATACGCCCATATCTGCGTTGTTAGCCCAGGCAAAATATTGACCTGAGCTTTTCTCATCGTGATCTGGTAGTAATCTGTGGTCGCATTGCTCCGCACTGGTTTAAGTACTGGCGGTATGGGAAGTTTGATCCTAAAACGAGCAGGCTGAGGACTACCAGCAGTTGCTGCTTGTCCACGAGATACCAAGCCTATAGGAATCAGCAAAGAACCACCTGTAAGTGCTCCTAGCTTCAGAGCTTCTCGTCTAGTTATTTTTATCATTTTAATTTCTTTATTGATGTATTGCGAAATTGGTCTGAATGTTTCTAACAATCAGTAAATTTGAAAAAGTTTGAAATACTAAGATTTACGTACTGTACAAACACCTCAACTTGTGTATTAAGGTAAATAGGTCGTCTCAGATTTTTACAAATCATTTTTTATTATTTGCATAGCATTCTTTATATGAATGTACGTTTCTGTTTATTTGTTAAATTTACAAATATATCTACAGAAAGTCAACCAGTTAGTAATTTCATTTAATCCCAAAAACCCTGTAAATTGCTTGATTTCTGCTTTATGGCTTGCATCACTACTTCTTTTTAAATTTAGAAAAGCCAACACTTTTTTTAGTGAATTTTTAGGTCATTGGGAAATTTTGGTACGCATCTATAAATTATTAGATGGGTTATAGTGAGCAAATTTATCTACAATATTGAGCCATTTTATGTCTTTTTTTAGTACAGTTAATTGCTAATTATAAGCATTATGTTTCATGTTTTTCCTTCACTTGTGTATAACTTGTAGATCCCCGACTTCTTTGAGAAGTCGGGGATCTTGTTTCTTACGAATGATTTAGGATTGCTATAGGATTTTGTTGTTGGCACGCGATCGCCAAACCCATCGGCAAATTAGCCAGCAGTTTCAGCAACACCAGGTTCACAAGGTTTATGAAGAGATACTTTCCAGTGTTGTGACAGTTGACCAAAGTAAAATTACTTCGCTTAGATCATCCGCAGTCAGAAAAAACCCTGCATTTACAATCAATTACGCCCTCTTGACCCTTAACTCTCATCTGGGAAGGAGGAAACGCACTACTTTCCTTTAATCTCCTCCGCGAACAGTTAGCCTATTGCTTTTTAAATTTGTATGTGATAATTTTTGCTTGCAGTCAATTGAACGGTTATTCGACCAGCTTACCGTATTTAGAGAAATTGATATCACACCTAAGAGACTTCCCAAAACAATATTCAAGGAAATCTCTAATGAACGGTAAAGATAAAAGTGCAGGAGTTTACCTCTAGACTCTCGTTCTTATCTTCTTTTATTAAAAAACCAAGCTCTCCACGCACAAAGAAGCCAGTGCGCCCTTGCAATTCCTTGACTTGTCCCCCTACGGGGATCTTGCTATGCTCTTAGCATTAAGGTAGGGTAGCAACTGGCGCGACACAGAAAGAAAGATTCTAAAACTTGGTTTACTAAACATTGTTGACTTGACAGACCACTAGTGATGATGATTTTGCCAAAATCCAAAAGACTGCTGACTGGATGCTGAAGCAAAAGATTCTACCAACTAGGTATAGATGTTGCTGCTACTATTTGTCCCACAATTCACAATTTTATATGAGTAAAGTATTCATTCTTAATGCCAACCAACAACCGTTATATCCAGTACGCATCAGCCGTGCTAGGCTGCTATTGTCACAAGGTAAAGCTACCGTATTTCAGCGATATCCCTTTACTATAATTCTGAAGGAAGCCCTTTCTCATCTAAAACTTGAGGAACTTGGCTTCAAAATTCATCCTGGTATTAAAACTACTAGTACCCCACGGCAAAAATAGAGCAACCATTTAAAATCCCTAAAAAGCTGAATCCATAATGGTTTTGACTTTTGAATGCGTGACTTCCGCCTTGCGGTACTAGTACTATTGTCAGCAAAGATAAAAAAATTGGTATTAATCTTAGTCGCCTCCCAAACGGAGGAATATAGATGACAAACCACATCATTTTAGAACCATTGCCAGAAGACCAATGGTTTATTGAGAGCCAGGAACTACGATCCTTTGTAGCAACAGTGCGTGAAATTAGCGCTATTACTGTTGACGATCGCACACAAACTCTCGCTAAACTAGAACCCTATTTTCAAGAACTGCTTGCCCAACAGGAATGGCTATCCCAAAAGTTTGCCCAAGCCAATCCCGAAAGCAGAATGGGCGGAGGTATTGGTCAGTGGCTACTTTATCGCGCTAAAGACCGTTCCCTGTCAATCTTTAGTTTGGTAATTCCCCCAGGTTCAACGACTCCCGTCCACGACCATTTAGCCTGGGGATTGATTGGTTTATACAAAGGCAATCAAGAAGAAACAGTCTATCGCCGTGTAGATAACGGCGATGCTGAAGGACACGCACAATTACAAATAACTGAAGTGCGTAGGCTTCAACCAGGGGATATTTATCGTCTGTTACCCCCAGATGGTGATATCCACGCCGTCAAAACTACATCCCAGAGCGCATCTGTATCTATCCATATTCTAGGTAATGATACTGGTTGCATCTTGCGTCACCAATTCATCCCAGAATCTCAGAGCGTCAAATCCTTTCGCTCTGGATATTCTAACGCTCGCTGCAAAGAAGAAGAAAAAGAACATGCCCTACGCTAGACCACAACCCCCTGTATTCGAGCGAGTTGAAGACGAACGTCTGCACCGCAAACAACGCCTAGCTGCTGCCTTTCGCCTGTTTGGTAAATTTGGTTTCAGCGAGGGAATCGCAGGCCATATTACAGCTCGTGATCCAGAATTTACAGACCATTTTTGGGTGAATCCATTAGGAACATACTTCGGTCATATCCGAGTTTCTGACCTGCTCTTAGTTAATCGAGAAGGTGAGGTGGTTAAAGGCGATGCTGAAGTGAATCGAGCTGCTTTCGCCATCCATTCTCAGATTCATGAAGCTCGACCTGATGTAATTGCAGCGGCTCATGCCCATTCACTTTATGGCAAAGCTTGGTCTAGTTTAGGTCGGCTTCTTGACCCCTTGACTCAAGATTCCTGTGCTTTTTATGAAGACCATGCGCTATTTGATGACTTTACAGGTGTGGTTTTAGAAACTTTTGAAGGTCAGCGATTGGCGCAAGCCTTGGGGCCAAACAAAGCCATAATCCTGCGTAACCACAGCATTTTAACTGTGGGACATACGGTAGATGAAGCTGCCTATTGGTACATTAACTTAGAGCGATCGTGCCAAGCCCAACTACTGGCAGAAGCTGCGGGTAGGCCTACTACTATCAAACACGAAACAGCCCGTTTAACACAAACTCAAGTGGGGTCACATACAAGTGGGTGGTTGGGCTTCCAGCCCCTTTACGACAGAATTGTGCGCGAAGAACCTGATTTGCTAAATTAGTGTTGTGTTTTTTGACACTAGCATAATAAGCAAGGTCAATAAAAGGAAAAGGGGCAGGGAGTAGGGAGCAGGGTGTAATGACTGTGGTTAGCATAACTAATTATGCAGACATGATATCAGCTATTATCTCAATTTATCAGACAACAAGGGGCAAAATCCCCTTGTTAAAGATAGGGAAATTTCCGCCAAATTGTACTAGCTTCCAGTCCCTAGTTCAATTTATCTGCAACAAATTTTCGCCACGTTGATAAATTTCCCGCGCATAATCAGTCCAAGCACCTTGTCCCCAATAACGAAAACAACTGGTTTGCAACAAAAGGTTATGTAAAAGAACGTTACGGTAATGAGGTTGTCTGGTAACAGGTTCTGCTGAGTTAAGTTGTTGTAATGGATCAAATTTTTGATGGAATAAACTGCTTAGTTGATACATGGGGGACAACACATTTTCATATCCTTTCACCCAACTGATATGATTTGTCCACGAGGCTCCGTCCAAATGAAAATTAGAGTTGATTTCCTTTAATTCTTGAATGGCATTCTCTACAGCTTCAGGTTTACAATTGTCTGGTAAAACTCGCTTCCAAATCTGATGTTGTCCCACTGGCTGACAAGTTGGATAGTCTTCAGATTTGCATCCAGCAGCTTCGATTAATTCTAAATATTCTGTACCACACATTCCGACTACACCTGATTTACCGCCGCCGTTATTGACCATATCCCACCAAGCTTGTTTAAAGGCGCTAGGAAATTCATTCATCATCACGCCACCATTTTCACCATCTCCAATTTGGCTAACTATTGGTGGTACAAAAACACTTCCAATCTGTTGTTTTGATAATGTCTTTGCTTCATAATAAGGCTGCATTTGTGCAACTAATTTAGTATCCGATCCTTGGGTTTTAATTAAGGCTGTAATGCTAATTGTTTCGCCTTGAGAATTGCGGGCAACCAAACGATGTGGTAAATGTTTATGGGTAAGAGATTGACCGCTAATTGTTTCTACAGAATGTTCTTGAACGAGTAACCAGCGATATCCACATTCTTTCAGCGCTTTCACAAATTCAAAGAGAGCATCAGGATGATTTGGTAGGTGCATTTCTGGGGGCGAAAATCCTTTAACTCGCGCTAGTGCTTCCCAGCCAAAAATTGCCGCAAAGTGATGTTGCCATGCAATGATATGCAATTTAATATCTGCTATTGGTGTGGAAGGAATAACTGCATGTCCCCACATTGTACCCAGCCATTCTACATAAGGTTGGTAGGTGCGATCGCAAGTAATACGTTTAAGATTATCGAGAACATCACTGCGTCCCATTTGCCGTAGTCCCCACAGAAGATTACCTGAGTAATCCAACATCACACGGGGATTGCAACCTTGACTGACGAGTTCGGGGATCAAGTCTCCCATGCGGCTGTAACAATGGGCAAAAGGATCTGCATTGTGGTTATCCCCTTCATGAGGATGTTCAAACATATATTGCAGATTGCTGATGAGTGTACCACCATTTCCAGCAGGTATAGTTGGCTGGTGCATGTGTAAGGCGATCGCAAACACAGCATTTACATCTTCTAAACGGATATTTGTTGTTGGTAAAAATACTGGCTGATTATGGTTAACTACAGAGAGAACCTCTGTTTCCCAACCAGATATATTCGGCAAGCCATCAATGATTTCGGGCAAAGTAGTAAGAGTTGTGGGGGAGGAAAGCATTTCTAGTTGCTCCGAAATAAGTTATATCTATAAAACTTGCGTAAGTATCTAATAAAGCTTGACTCAGTATAAATACAGTAAATACCCTGAGCCATAACATTTTTAGGTGATTTTCAGTAACTGCGAACTCAGGCAAGTCTAGTAATCATCAGTGCAGTCTACCCAGATATTCGCATCTTTGTGTTCTACTTTTTGATAAAGTTTGTTTACGCTCTGCGGATGCACCAAGTAAAGCTAGGCTTCATTTCTGGTTAGGTAGATAAATTGCACTTATGGCACAGAATGATGGATAATTAGAAGTCATTTCATAAAATCTTGGATATTTATCCCTTATTGAATCACTTGGAGTAGTTTCGATTAGGCGTTCTACTACGAAGGAATTATCATTTAAAGAATTGAATATTGTTTCAAAAGTATGATGATAACTTACTAATTCCATTTCATCAAACATATTCCATCTATATTCATCGTTGTGAAAATATGGATGCATGGTCACGTCATAACCACTACCATTCCAAACTTGATGGGTTATTTCATTAAATGGATGATGAAACGAGAATACAAATTTACCCAAGCTACGGATTACTCTTGCAACCTCAGCAAATAATGGACTTAATTCTTTAATATAGTGAATCATTAAACAGCTATAAATTAACTCAAAACTTTTATCATTAAATGGTATTTTTTCAGCCGTACCAACATAAAATTCTATTTCTGGGTGTTCTCTACGAGCTATCTCAATCATTTTATTCGACTGATCCAGACCAATAACATTTCCTCCCAAAGACTTCACTTTTGCAGTAAAATCCCCAGAGCCACAGCCCAAGTCTAACACATCACATTGATTGACATTTTTCTCAATCAGCCTTGTCATTGCGGGAATATCTAGGTATTCATTCCAAAGACTATTTTCTTTGTTGCTTCTCTTTAGATGATATTGTTCGCCATATTTGTCGTACATCAACTTGTTATGTTCTTGAGAAATCATAATTTTCTTAACTTCAAAATTATTTTTTGTAGTCTCTGATTTTTTGAAGCAAGTGGCGTTTGAGGAACGTAGACCCAACACCAAGAATCCTTAGTGTTGGGTAGCGCATTGCCTCAACCCTATCTAAAAACTACAAACACTTTTATTTTTTCAGAGTAATAAAAGATTGATCGCAACTCTGGTAGAAATTTTGCTGCACGGTAGGCGATCGCCTCAAAAAATTTAGAATTTACGCGCAGACACAGAACAAGCCATCAAAAATTCAATTTCGGCATTAGCTTTTTCAGTTTTTGACTCGGCTGCTGTTTCGTTGGTGCTGGCGGAGTTGCTATTCGTAAAATTAGCTCTAGCAACCAGGGAGCAAGGCGTTGACACCATACAGCTAAATGACTTTGCCATCCGACTAAAATTTCTGGTGAATCGTTTTGCATTCCGGTGACGAGTGCTTTAGCCACTTGCTGGGGAGTCATGGGGATCACCCAGCGAAATAATTTTAAGTCGCGCACCATATCTGTGTCTGTGAGGGAAGGCAGTAATGCAATGACTCGGATATTGTAATCAGCTAGTTCTTGGCGCAAGGCTTGGGTAAATCCTAAGATGGCAAACTTGGTAGCAGAATAAGTCGCCATCGTCGGTGCAGCCACCTTCCCCATCAGACTTGATACATTGACGATTGTTCCTTGCCTTTGGCTGGCCATGCGTCGAGCTATCAGACTAGTGAGATTGTACATTCCTAACAAGTTTACCGAGAGTTCTTCTTGAACTTGGGGGAGTTTAGATTGCAAAAACGAGCTTTGGTATGCGACTCCCGCACAATTAACCAGCAGGTGAATCTGTCCGTAATTGCGCCACAGTTGGGCAACAGCGATATTTACTTCAATTGTCTGCGTCAAATCTAAGGCCACGATCGCAGTTTCTGTCCCCATCGCCTCTATTTCGTTAGCTACTTCGACTAACTTTTGGCGATCGCGTGCTACCAATATCAGCCGCTTTATGCCGATTTGCGCTAGTTCGAGTGCGATCGCTCGTCCAATCCCACGAGAAGCCCCTGTAATTAGAGCAACTTTACCTTGAATCTCCATTGGTTTTATCCTCCAAAATTTAAGTCTTACCAAACTCTGCGTTATTGCCGAAACACACAATTAAGAGCTAGTCGCTTGTCGGCACAAGGTAAGACAAATAATCAATTGCAATTGAAATCAAACCCAAACTAAGCCTTTAGCAACGAGATACTTCTTGGTTAATCTGCAATGCCTCATAATTGTCTATAGGAGGCAGAAATTTATCGTTTTTAACCTGTCAAAGCCTAACAGACTTGGCTGAATGTATATAGCTCATAATTTTACTTCTCCTAGATCAGAGCGCTCATCAGCATCGTTCTCATACACACGTTAGCAATTAAATCAAGCTATTGCAATATTCTTTAATCAGAATTTCTTAATACTTCTTCACGACAGGTATATATATATGGAAAAGATTTTATTAAATAAGTTTTTATGAATATCTAAGTAGAAATATTGAACTTTCCTGACAATTAAGCCCTGTTGTGGAAAATTGTAATATCTCAGTCATAGCTAAGAAACAAAAAAGACATAGTAGGTTTTGGTTATTCTAGTAAAACCTCATTTTTTCAGATATTTCGCATGCATACACCAGTATATTTACGTATTTAATGAAAATTAAGGTTTCTGATTTTGATATTTTAAATAATAGAAGAAAGAGAGCTAAATTATTGTTTTTAATGCAAATTCGAACAGCAGATTTATCTGCAAAAACTTTAGTAAAAATGATAACTTGTTTGGCTTTAGCTTTGAGTTTATCAAAGGAATGCTTGAGACTTGCCTAGTGTGTGACAATCCATGCCACCTGTAAAAGCTAACGATTAACCTAACCCCCTTCCCGATCCTCTAAGATACAAAGTTGGGTTAAGCAAAGCACAACCCAACGAAGCACCCGAAATGTTGGATTATACCATTTCACTTTACTAATGATATAAATACGGTGGTAGGGGCTTATCTTTGCTCATTGGTGTCAACTTAAGCTAAAAATCGCTTATCTGTTGGCTTCCATGCTCACCCAGAAATTAATTTCTGAGGCTCATAGCTAAAGTCTACTGAAGTAGACTAAATATTTTTCAGATTATTTAGTCATCTAAAGATGACTTTAGCTATTAGCAAGGAACTTCAGTTCCTTGTGGGACATGAGTTTTAGGTTAAGTTGACATATCTCTATTAATAAATCTTGCACTGCGTTTCTATCCCGCCTCGGAATTCATTCCGAGGCGGGATATCGGTAACTGCGACTGGATTTTTAAGCACTTCAGTGCTTACTACAAACTCATCAAAATTTAATGAGACAGACCACTAATTCAAACTATGAGTAATTAAGGGGTTAAAAAGTCTAAATGGTTTCCTGGTTGGGCAAGCAAATCTTCTACTGTCCCCTGAATTTGTAACTTGCCTTGATTGAGCAAAATAATCCAATCAGCACGGGTAATTACTCTAGGACGGTGGCTAATCAGAATCGTGGTTTTACCTTGGCGGTGCAACAACAGTTGATCTAAAACTTGAGCTTCACTAACTGGATCGAGTCCAGCAGTTGATTCGTCTAAAATTAGGATTGGTGGATCGTTAACAATAGCTCTTGCTAAAGCCAGTCTTTGGCGTTGTCCACCAGAAATATTTGATCCAAATTCACCTAATACAGTTTGATATTTTTCAGGTAGTCTACTAATAAAATCATCTGCCTCAGCAATTTGGCAAGCCTTGACAATTTGATCGAAGGTGAGGTGAGGAGAACCTAAGCGGAAGTTTTCAATAATTGTGCGACTCCAAAAATGAGCATCTTGAGGAACCAGAGCAACTTGTTGCCGCAAACAATCAAGAGCTAGGTCTTGCATATTATAAATGCCAAAGCGAATATTGCCAGAATTAGGTGTATATAATCCGGCAATCAGTTTAGCAAGAGAACTTTTTCCACAGCCGGATGTACCAATTAGGGCAACAATTTTACCGCCAGGAATTGTGATGGAAAAATCTTCCAGTAGCTCTAGCCTGCCAGCGTAGTGAAAGTTGAGGTTTTTGCAAATAATATCACCATCACTAGGAATTTTAGCAAAGGGTTTGCTACTATCGCTTGGAGCTTCAGGTGTGGAATCGATAACTTCTGTTAAACGTTCCGTGGCAGTTTTGGCACGCATGAATTCATCTATAAATCCAAGGACAGCACCAATTAATGCCAAAAAATTCCCATTCATCCCGTTAAACGCCAGCAGTTGACCGATGCTGAGTTCTTTACTAATAACTAGGGTGCTGCCGAAACCAATCAAACTAATGCTGCCAATAGCATAAACTAATCCAGAAAAGGTGCTGTTAATAATTCCAATCTGAATTGTGCGAAATGTTATGTTTGAGAGCCGACCAAATCTGTTCTGAAATTCTTCCCAAAATTGAGGAGCAGCAGTAGTAGTTTTGAGTGTCAGCGCTCCTTTAAAGCTTTCAACCAAAACACCCTGGTTTTCCGCGTCTAAGACCAACATACTTCTGATCTTTTGTTGAAGTGTCGGCAGGAAAACCACCGTAGATAAACTCATTACAATAGCAACCACGACGGCAACAAGGGTGAGTTTCCAGCTATAAAACACCATGAAAGCCAAAGAAATCAGTCCGATAAACAATTGGCTAGGCAGACTGATAACTGCTTGAGCAACTAGCTGATTAATTTCTTGAATATCTTGCAATCTGCTAACAATCTCGCCACTGCGACGTGATTCATAGTAAGCCAGAGGCAACCGCAAGATTGCCCTGGCAAATTCTAGAATTAGCCCTAACTCAAGGCGTTGGGCAAAATTGGCAATCAGGTTAGATTGAACTAGTTGCAAACTACTTGACACCAAATTCATCACCACAACCGCAATAATTACACCAGCAAGAAGCTGGGTATCACCTCGAACTAGTACATCATCCGTTAGAATTTGAAGCAAGAAAGGAGACGTTAACGAAAGCAGACCGATAAATATAGCACAGAGAAAAGCCTCGAATATTATGCCCCCATAAGGCAATGCCCGCCGCGCAAAGCGCCAAAGACCATTGACTTTATCATCAGGTTGAGCATAAAAACGAACTGAATCTGGCTCTAGTAAAAGCATGACTTGATCTGACCAAGCCTCCATTAGTTCATTTCTAGAGACATAACGGATGTTAAAGGCTGGGTCAGCAATTACATATTTTTTGCCTTTCTGACCATACAAAACAACCCAGTGGTAGCCTTTCCAGTGAATGATTGCTGGCAGTGGTGCTTGGTTCATTCGGTCTAATATTTCTTTTGATGCCCTGACCGAACGCGCATTGAAACCAAGTGCTTCCGCTCCTCGCCTCAATCCCAACAATGTTGTTCCAAGTTGGCCAGTGCCTACCGCTTCCCGGATGCGATTTAGTGTAAAGTTACGGCGATAATGTTTAGCAACGGAAGCAAGACAAGC
>NZ_DASQZC010000178.1:0-3414 GCF_035638895.1 Nostoc sp.
AATATCAGATGAAGATACAGTGACAATTGAAGATTTACCGGAAACAGTGGAGGATGTCCAAGATATTGACGACATCTTGAACTCACTCAAAACCTTACTGAGTAGCTTAGAAAAACTCCAAAAAGTCCGGCAGGAAGTGGGCGACATCAAACCATTAATCGGGCGGATGCTTGATGGTGAACTAGTTGCTGGTGAAGAACTTGAACAACTCAAGACAGGTGTGAGTAGTCTTGCTCGCCTTGTTCGGGCTTATAATGACCATCAAATAGCGTTGGCTAAAGCACAATCTGCTAGAAACTTGCTAGATCAAGTCCTTAAAGAGCGTAAAGCTAATTGAAACAAGAAGCGAACGATCGCATTTTTTATTTTAGGAAATGCGATCGCACCCCTAATTTCCTCAAAAATGCGATCGCCTTTAGGTATGCCTACACCAGCAAGGTAGATTATTATAGTAAGTTTGCTATTGTACTCTACTTACTCCTAATATTTTTCTCAACAATTGGCTAATAACCTAAAATAGGTTAAAATCACTAAAGTCTAGTATTACTTGCAAGGTAGGTATCGTAATGGAGATTAATAGAGAGAATCTACCTTTAGATCAAATTCTCTTAGAGGATAGCTTACAACTGCTTAGTAATCTGCCAGATGAATGTGTTGACTTAGTTGTATCTTCTCCACCTTATAATCTAGGCAAAGAATACGAATCAAGACAGGCTCTTGAGATTTATTTGGCAGAACAAACAGCCATTTTGCTTGAATGTAGCCGGATTCTTAAAAATACAGGTTCGCTATTTTGGCAAGTTGGTGCTTTTTCTGACCGAGGAATACTGATTCCTCTGGATATTCGCTTTTTTCCGATTTTAGAGTCATGCAGATTAATTCCTCGCAACCGAATTATATGGGCTAGGCAACATGGCCTTCATGCACAGAAAAAGCTTTCTTGTAGACATGAAAGTATTCTTTGGTTTACTAAATCTGATAATTATAAATTTAATCTAGATGCTATTAGAGTTCCACAAAAGTATCAAAATAAGAAACATTATCGAGGAAATCGGAAAGGTGAACTTTCATGTAATCCAGAAGGTAAAAATCCTGGTGATATTTGGCTATTTCGGAATGTTAAACACAACCATGAAGAACAAACTATACATCCCTGCCAATTTCCAGAAGATTTGGTAGCTAGAATTATCTTAGCTACAACTGACAAAAATGATATTGTTTTAGATCCATTTATGGGTTCTGGTACTGCGGCAGTGGTTGCGAGAGATCATGAACGTCATTTTATCGGATCAGAAATTGAGCCAAAATATCATCAAGTTGCGTTGCGTCGTCTCAGTGGCAATCCAGATAAAAATGGTTTTTTTCCAAATTTAAAAACATTGCGTGATTATGTTGAAAAAACTAGTCAATCTATTGATAAATTCCATTTTGATGTGCAAGTAGGAAATAAAGCTTCAGAACGCGGCAAAGCAAAAATTTATCCAGAAGAGTATCACTTGCAAGAAATGGAAGATAGATTAATCCATGAAGAATCGGCTTTTGCAGCTAATCTAAGAGGTGAAGAGATTCCAGTAGATCCAAAGCTTAATGGTAATGGTAAAAAGACCTATTTGCAAAATAAAATAGTAGAAAAAGTAGAAGAAATAGAACAAATTGAATTGAGATTATGGAGTTAATACATTAATTCTTACAATAAGTTAAATAGGCAACGACTACGAGCCGAACGCCCACTAATGATTTGGCATTGGCGACTAACTCTAGTATTCACAGTTCTAGAATATCTTTTAGATGAATACTCAGTCCAGATAATAGGTACTATTGTATTCTGTTGTTCAAATAACCCAACCAGTCTGATTGGTACATCAAAAACTTGGTATTTAGTCAAAGCTGTTAGCTGATTAACAGCTTGCTCGTAATAAAGAGTGCTATTAGAAGCAGGAAACATCAGAGCCTTTGTTACTATAATTACCAAATTAGTCTGGTATCCAACAAATTCAGTTTTAGCTTTGAAGAACAATTCTGAGCGCAAGGTGTTATTGAGTAGGAAGGGATAATTAGAAAACTGAATTTCAATAATGATACCAGCTTTGGCAAAATCAACCTCTGTACCCAAAAATCTGTACGGTGCTGGAATAGGTATATTTGATTTCCAATCATCATGAATAAAGGCAGCTTTAATGTATTCGTTCGTACCTACTGGATCGAATATTGCATTACCCTGAATTCCAGCTTGATCTGAAGCTTTAATGTGCAAAGGCATTCTAGTGAGAGTAGTAATAATCTCATGCCATTCGTTCTGGTATTGGGTATTAATGATTGTATCTGCTGCGTTAAAGTCAATATATTGAATAATGATTATTATGTCTCCTTTTGGTATTTCAACAGTTCTTCGATAAAAGCAAGCGGATCGATTTCAAGAACTTGGGCAACTTGTAAAAATTCAATCACGTCAAGACGACGCTCTCCACGTTCATACTTTGATACATAGGATTGCGGAAGCTCTAGCTTTGCTGACAACTCTGCTTGAGTGAGCTTGGCAGCTTTGCGGGCTTCTATAAGTAGCTGGCGAAACCGATTGTACTCTTCGCTGAAAACTGATTTAGGCACTTTAGCTTGCCTTTTTTCTGGCGATGGTTTATTCGATCTCAATGAAAGCTAGTACATATTATTAAACTCAGTTAAATTGTAAAACCTAATATGGGATAAACCCAAAATAGGTTTTAAGTATATCTAAATCTGTGCTTTCATTTGAAGGATATCAAATTTTGTAAGATATCTACTTATGATGATGAACGTTGCACCCGCCATTGTAATACTAGGTCAAAATAGCGTGACAGTAGCACGCAAAATAATCACTGTGCTACCAGGGGCGACACTATACGGTCTAGCCGATCGCACATCTGGAGTTGATGTCAGCTTTACTAACTTTGGCGAGACGTTGCGCGAGTTATTTGCCCAAGGAACCCCGCTAATTGGCATTTGTGCCGCCGGCATTTTAATTAGGACGCTAGCGCCCGTAATCTCGGATAAACGACAGGAACCACCAGTGTTAGCTGTGGCGGAAGATGGTAGTGCTGTTGTCCCCCTCTTGGGCGGACTGGGTGGGGTAAACGATTTAGCCCGTCGCATTGCCGAAGCGCTTGATGTCAAGCCTGCAATTACGACCACAGGCGATTTACGTTTGGGCACAACCCTGTTGTCTCCTCCCCCTGGATACTATTTAGCAAACCCAGACGATGCTAAGAAATTTATCTCAGATTTGCTAGCCGGGGTAAAAGTCAAGTTAGAAGGAGTAGCGCCTTGGTTAAGCCATAGTAAACTGCCCATAGATCCACAGGGAGATTTGACCATTCAAGTTACGGAACGTTTGGTGGCTCCTACAGCCAACTGCCTTGTCTACCACCCAGCAACGAT
>NZ_DASQZC010000179.1:0-1584 GCF_035638895.1 Nostoc sp.
GGCTTCAAATACCGATTTATAAGGTGTTTTGTAAGGGAGATATTGCCAGATATCTTCGGCAGTGTGGGATAATACTGGTGCGATCGCTCGTGCTAAATTATCTAAAGCTATTTTCAGCACCGTTTGACAACTGCGACGGCGAAAAGCATCGGTTGCACTGATGTACAGCCTATCTTTGGCAACATCTAAATAAAAATTGGATAAATCCACCACGCAGAAATTCTGCACTGTTTGGAAAAACCGGAAGAATTGGAAACTCTCAAAGGCTTCGGTTACTTCCTCAAATACCTCGGTGATGCGATGCAGCATATAACGGTCAAGTTCTGGCAATTCCTCGAAGGGTACTGTATCTTTTTCCGGGTCAAAATCATCCAAGCTACCCAGCAAAAACCGCGCCGTATTGCGGATTTTGCCTCTGACATCATTCATCTGCTTGATGATGTTTTTGCCAATGCGGACATCGCCGGAGTAGTCTACCGATGATACCCACAATCTCAATATATCTGCACCGTAAGGCGGTTCTACTTTTTGATTTTTCCCACCTTCAATGATTGTATTTGGGTCAACCACATTTCCTTCTGACTTACTCATCTTCCGGCCTTGTTCGTCTAAAGCGAAGCCGTGAGTAAGAACAGTTTTGTAAGGTGCAATGTCATTTACCGCTACACTGGTGAGCAAACTTGACTGGAACCAGCCGCGATGTTGGTCGGAACCTTCCAAATATATATCAGCAGGGTAGCGTAACTCTGGACGTTGTTGGACGACAGCCGCCCAAGATGAACCAGAATCAAACCATACATCCATTGTGTCTGTACCTCTGCGGTAAGACTTACCATTTTGACGATAAGATTCGGGTAATAACTCCTCAACCGAAAGTTCCCACCAAGCATCAGAACCTTTTTCTGCGATAATTCCTTGGACGTGGTTGATAATTTCTTCATTCAGCAGTGGTTCTCCCGTGGCTTCATCGTAGAAGACGGGAATGGGTACACCCCAACTCCGTTGACGAGAGATACACCAATCGGAACGTTCCGCGACCATTGGCGTGATGCGATTTTCACCTTGGGCTGGAATCCATTTTACCGTGGCGATCGCCTTTAACGCTTCTTCTCTAAATCCTTCCACCGAAGCAAACCATTGTTCAGTAGCGCGGAAAATCGTTGGTTTCTTCGTCCGCCAATCATAGGGATATTTATGGGGATATGGTTCTTCCTTCAACAAAGAACCAGCCGCAGCCAGTGCATCAATTACCGCTTGATTCCCATCACCCAGCACATTCAACCCAGCAAATTGTCCCGCTTCTTCGGTAAAATTGCCATTGTCATCCACTGGTGCAAGGATGGGTAAACCGTAGCGCTGACCAACAATGTAGTCTTCTTGACCATGACCGGGTGCAGTATGTACCAACCCAGTACCCGACTCAGTAGTGATATAATCACCGCCCACAACAATCGGACTTTCCCGGTCAAATAGAGGATGACGGTAAGTAGTATGTTCTAAATCATTCCCCTTAAACGTGGCTTTTACAGTTAACTCAACTCCCAAGGTTGAAGATAAACGTTCTACTAAATCAGCAGCAACGAT
>NZ_DASQZC010000180.1:0-4724 GCF_035638895.1 Nostoc sp.
TCCCCAATCTTGAGCGATCGCACGGGTAATGCCTGAAGAATGGCGATTGGGGATGCGAGCGATCGCTACTATTAAATCTCGTAGCTGCCTTCCTTGGGGACATTGCCCAAAAATATGCAACCCATCACGGATTTGGGCTTCTTTCAATTCACAAAGATAGCCACCGATAGAATTCAAAATTAAAGATTCAGACTTAAAAATTTCTGTTTCATTTTGGATTCCTAAATCTAGATGGAGATTTTCTTTGATCACCAGTTCGTGGATGCGATCGCGAATTACTGGCAAACGCGAAGGATCTAAACTGTCCGCTTCATAATACTCATCAATTAAATTTTCTAACTGCTGCAAAGAACCGTAGAGTTCCGCGCGAGTCATTGGCGGCGTTAGGTGATCTATAATCACCGCTTGAGCGCGACGTTTGGCTTGGGAACCTTCACCAGGATCATTCACAATAAACGGGTACAGGTGGGGAAGTGCGCCAAAAGCCACTTCTGGATAACAATTACTCGATAAAGCCACACTTTTACCCGGTAGCCATTCTAGATTTCCGTGTTTCCCTACATGAACTACAGCATCAGCACCAAAAGTTTCTCTTACCCAATAGTAGAAAGCTAAATAAGCATGAGTTGGTTCTAAATCCGGCGCATGATAATTCAAACTAGGGTCATTATCATAACCTCTTGCTGGCTGAATTCCCACGAAGACGTTACCGAGTTGAATTCCCGGAACGGGGATAGAGGCTGAGGGGTAGGGGGGCAGAGGGGCAGAGGGGAAGAATTCTTGATTGCTCACCTGTTCTCCCACTCCCCACTCCCCACTCCCCACTCCCCACCTTTCACTAATACCTTGCTGAACTGCTGGCGGTAATGAAGCGAAATATTCTTGATATTCTTCCCAAGAAACACTTTGGTGTACGGGAAGCCATTCTCTACCTTCTGGATCATTTGTTACGCCATCTGTCAGCCGTTGAATTAACTCGTCTCCTTGAGCAGGTGGATTTTCTACTTCATACCCAGCCTGATGTAAAGCTTGCAGGATTTCTACACAACTAGCTGGAGTGTCGAGTCCTACACCATTGGCAAGGCGGCCATTGCGGTTGGGGTAGTTTGCCAAAATTAGAGCAATTCGCCGTTCTTGGGGTGGTTTAGAACGCAGACGCGCCCAATTTGCTGCTAGTTTAGCAACGAACTCAATGCGATCGCTCACTGGTTCATAAATTACCACATCTGTCTCTAGATGCGGATTACGAGTTTGTACGGCTTTAAAAGACACAGCACGAGTAATAATCCGCCCATCTACTTCAGGTAGCGCCACATTCATCCCAATATCGCGGGGAGAAAGCCCTTGAAACTGTGACTCCCACTGCTCAATTGATCCGCCACTGAGGATCACTTGCAACACAGGCACATCTAATTTTTCCCATAGTTCAGTTTGGGGTGTTTCGCTTTCCAAACGTGCTAGAGAAAAACTGGTGGTATTCAGCAGTACAGCTATTGATTCGGCTTCTTTGGGTTGAAAAAATTCACTCAACTCAACTTGCACATCCGGTTCACGCAATGAGGAAACAAACACTGGCACAGGTTGTAAATTTTTCTGCACCAAAGCTTCGCATAAAGCGTCAATTACCTTGGTATTTCCAGCTAAATAATGAGCACGGTAGAAAAGGATGCCAATTTTGGGGATTGGGGATTGGGGATTGGGGATTGGGGATTGGAAGATTTGAGGTTCTGAGGTGGATGAATCCAGTTCCGAGGTGGATGAATGGAGTTCTGAGGTGGATGAATCCAGTTCCGAGGTGGATGAACGGAGTTCTGAGGTGAATGAATCCAGTCCCAAGGTGGATGAACGGAGTTCTGAGGTGGATGAATCCAGTTCCGAGGTGGATGAATCCAGTTCCGAGATGGATGAACGGAGTTCCGAGGTGGATGAATCCAGTTCCAAGGTGGATGAACGGAGTTCCGAGGTGGATGAATCCAGTTCCAAGGTGGATGAATCCAGTTCTAACTCTCCCCTGCTCCCCTGCTCCCCTGCCTCCCCTGCTCCCCCACTCCCCACTCCCCACTCCCCACTCCCCACTCCCCACTCATACAATCCCACACGCGGAATCGGCCGGGGTAACGGCGGATTGTATGCAGTTAACAGGCAAGTATCAGAGATAAATTGCAGAGCATTAACGAAATTTTCTACACCGCCTTCGCTGAAATACTGCCATACCTGATTAACAATATTTAGAGACACGGTAGACTGAGAAATTAAGTCGGGATCAAAAGCGTCGTCCCCTGGCATTACAATGAGGGTTCTACCATTACGTTGCACAATTTCTTGCACTACTTCTAAGCCATAACTCCAGTAGGAACGTCCTCCTATAAGGCGCAAAATAATTACTTGGGCAAGTTCCAAAACTTGCTCTCCATAAGTATCTATGCTTAACTGTTGCTGTAACTGCAAGAGATTGGCGACTCTTAATGCAGGAAAGCTTGTAGGTAATTTTGTCACCGCAACTGCCAAAGTTTGAATGTCGGTATCAGCAGCCGTAATCAACACGAAAGGCGCTGGAGTTTGTTCTAAAAAAATTAAGCCCTCTGACTGATTCCATCCACCCGATATGCTACTTGTTCGATGCATAATGCTGTATTACCGTCTTAAACTATTGGTTATTGCACAATCAAAACAAACTTTTTCCCTGCATTTAGCCCCCCTCTTACCAGTAATGATTTAAAATGCTTAGTTCTCCTGATTTGAGCTTTTCTCGAACCTTGCCTATTGTTGTATTTAATCAGCTTGGGGAATTGTTAGAACAGATGGCTCAAACGGTGGGAAGTGCCACTCTGATACTGACAGAAGCTGTGTTGATGCGGATTTACATACCTGTGGAATGGCAAAGGCAAAGGTTTACCTTGGTGGTTTCTGAGCAGTTTAGTGCGCTTTTGGTAGGATTAGCGCAGGGTGAGGAAGGGGAGCAGGGAATTGACTCGGCACTCAATGCTAGTTTGACATTTAATTTAGAGGCGATCGCAACATTTGTCTACGAATTAAGAGACTTGTTTGAGTGTGATTCCTCCACTTACCAAAATCTCGAAGGCTATCGCCAAATTATTCGGCCCAATGATGCCACGCTCCAAAGTCAATTCTCACTGTTGTTATTAGAATCTCTCCTAACTCAGCCAAACCAAGAAATAATAGCACCTCCAAGCTCAACTGTGCCGACAATTTATATCTGTCAGCCAGTAGAAGATGCTTTAAAAAAACAGATTTCCCAAGAGCGGTTGTTAAATCAGGTAACAACACAGATCCGCAAAAGCCTAGATTTGCAGGTGATTATGGCAACAGTAATTACACAAGTGCGTGAGTTTCTGGAATTAGACAGATTAGTAATCTATAAATTTGAAGGTTCCAAAGTCAAGGCTCAACAATACCAGTCTGATACTATTCCCCTCAGTGGAACCGCACTGCTAACAGGTATGGAACAGTCAGTTGGGGAATCTTCCGAAATCTATTTTTCTATACCAGAGAACAAGGATAAACCCTCGCCTTCTGTATCAGCTAATAATCAACCATTGCTAGAAGACTGGCAAAACTATGGAGGTTATATTGTCTATGAAGCCCGTGCTACAGATGCTATTACATCGGTGTTGAATTACACGGAAAAAAATTGCTTTATCCGAACCTCTCAATGTTGGAAAAAGTATCGCCAAGGTTTTACCTTAGCTGTGGATGATGTGGAAAAAACTTATGCTCTAGAAGAGTGTTTGTTAAATTTTTTGAGGGAAAGTCAAGTTAGGGCTAAGTTGGCAGCACCGATTATATTTGAGGATAAGTTGTGGGGATTGCTGATTGCTCATCAGTGCGATGAACCTCACCAGTGGAATGATAGCGAAAAAACCTTGCTAATTGCGATCGCAGAGCAATTAGCGATCGCAATTCACCAAGCTGAGTTAATGCAAACCCTTACCCAAGAAAAACAAACTCTCGAACAACGAGTTATTGAACGCACAATAGGATTACGTGATGCTCTCCTCGCCGCCGAAGCTGCTAACCGTCTCAGAAGTGAGTTTCTCGCTACTATCAGTCACGAATTACTCACGCCTTTAACTTATGTGATTGGGATGTCATCTACATTGTTACGTTGGCCTTTGGGTGAATTGAGTCAACGACAACGGGGTTATCTGCAAACAATCCACGACAGTGGAGAACATTTATTAGAAATGATTAATGACATCCTCGATTTATCGCAAATCGAGGCTGGTAAGACAGCTTTAAATATTTCAGAATTTTCTTTGGTGAATGTTGCTCAGAATGCTGTAGAGTCACTGCGAAAAAAAGCAATCAGTGAACAAATTAATCTCAACCTTGATTTGCAAATCGATCCCAGGCGCGAACACTTTACCGCCGATGGAGAACGAGTAGAACAAATTCTCTGGAATCTGTTAACTAATGCGATTAAATTTACCCCCGAAAGTGGCAGCGTTACCTTACGTCTTTGGGTGGAAAATGATACTGCTATTTTTCAAGTGGAAGACACCGGGATTGGTATTCCCGATGAACAATTACCATTAATTTTTGATAAATTTCAGCAACTCGATACACCCTATCGCCGCCGCTACGAAGGTACTGGACTTGGACTGGCTTTAACTAAACAACTCGTGGAACTCCATCGGGGACGAATTGAAGTAGAATCAACTGTAAGTATTGGCTCAATTTTTACTGTATGGATACCAACTCAG
>NZ_DASQZC010000181.1:0-15036 GCF_035638895.1 Nostoc sp.
GGCTTTATTGCGTCGTTCCGGTTCCCAAACCTATGAAACCACCACTGGACGTTTAACCGTCGCTGATTTAGAACTCGATTGTGAAAATCAAGTAGCCTATCGCCAAGGAAGAATAATTGAGCTATCGCAAAAAGAAAGCCAGTTGCTGCAATACTTTATGGAACACACTGGACAACTAATGACTCATGCCCAGATTATGGAAAATTTGTGGCAAGAGGAAGAACAACCGAGTAGTAATGTGATTGCGGCATTAATTCGTTTGCTGCGCCGTAAGATTGAGGTAGGTAAAGAAACTACACTGATTCATACAGTCTACGGCAAAGGCTATCGTTTCGGTGCTTCCTCAGTGGAGTCAGTTTAACCGCCTGTTTTCGGGCCACTCTGGGTAGGATGCAGGCATGGGATAATCAGAAAAATTATATGTGTCACCTGTATTTTGGGTTGTTAATCCTGGGTAACTTCGAGATTTTTCCCAAACACCACCAAGCCCTTTTTGTTTCTCGAATACAGTCACGTTGTAGCCTTCCTCGACAAAAGTTTTAGCTGTTACCAGACCGCTAATTCCAGCCCCAATCACGCAAATTTGTTTGGTTTCCATTGTTTTTAAGTAAATTTTGAAAGAATTTCTGCAAAAATGAATTGATAGCAGGTTTTATTTATTTGAACCACATCTCTGGTAAGCTAATGTACTTTTAATTTGCATAACCAGGGCGGGCAAGATGCCCACCCCACAAGACTTTTACTTATTATATGTAATATGCAAGTTAAATGTCCAACAGCTTAGAGCTTAATCTTAAACGATTTTTTGCAAATGGTTAAACCTTATCAACAGATTCTTTCATCCAAAAAATCCGTTGATCAGGTTTTCTTGAAAAGAGTATAGGATATCGAGCAATACGCTTGGGTTAAATCCGGATTTCTCCCCCTGCTCCCCCTGCTTCCCCTGCTCCAACAGATAAATTTTCTTAACTAAGAGCGGGCCTATTGGGCTACCTATTTTTTTTGAGTTCGTGTATACTTCTCACGACCTTTGTTACTAAATTTCTGGGTGTAAATCTTACGCTTTCAGTCAATATCTTATTTTTCATACCAGGAACGATAACAGTTTTGTTTTTCATTAAGCCCCGATAACCAATCCTAGCAAGGGTTTGCATATCCATCATTCTGTTAACGTTAGGAATCTTTGAATCTTCCATTGCTGATGTTTGTTGAAATTCCGATGTTGTTAGCCCTGGACAAAGAACAGTCACGCTGACACCTGTGCCCTCTAATTCATTAGCGATCGCTTCGGAAAATGATAATACATAGGCTTCAGTCGCAAAATAAACTGCCCTTAAAGGCCCTGGTTGAAAAGCAGCGCATGAGGCCACATTTAATATTTTTCCATAGTTTTGCTCTACCATATCCTTAAGGAATAACTTAGTTAAATGAGTCAGACTCACTATATTTACCTGGAGCATTTTCAGTTCAGTGGTGAGGTCTGTTTCATTAAATTCTCCATAAGTACCAAAGCCAGCATTGTTAATCAGCACATCAATTTTTATAGATGCTTGCTGTAGTTCTGTGAAAATTTCTTCTGGAGATGTTGGGATAGATAAATCCTGAGCAAAAATTTTCACAAAAATGCCAAACTTTTGCGGAAATTCATCTAGAATTTCAGTAAGTTTTTGTTCATTTTTATCTACTAACACAAGATTATAACTATGACGAGCAAAAATCTGGGTTAATTGATAGCCTATTCCACTAGCCGCTCCTGTAATTAGAGCAGTTTTTTTTTGCCGACTTTCAGATATTTTATTCATGCTAAAAAAATGGTAAACGTGAGTTATTTAATTTAAGTTTTCTAAAAATTACTACAGTAATATATAATATCTACTGTAGCTATTTTTATGCAGACAAGAAATGATGCTATCCACCTGAAATGAGTATGCTTCAATCAAGGATATTTGGCACAAATATAAAAATCTGTATCTATATAAACAAGAGCAAAAATATTTAATATCGTCATCAATGCCACAGCATGATTCCGTTACCATAACTGATGTGCAAGCAGCACAAGAGCGAATTTTGGGGATTGCCCACCACACGCCTATACTGACTTCTAGAATTGTTAACGATCGCACTAATAGCCAAGTATTCTTTAAGTGCGAAAATTTCCAACGCACGGGGGCATTTAAATTTAGAGGTGCATACAACGCCCTAGCTCAACTATCGGTAGCACAAAAACAAACAGGCGTTATCACCTATTCATCGGGAAATCATGCCCAAGCGATCGCTTTAGCTGGGCAATTACTAAATATTCCCACTACTATTGTCATGCCTGATGATGCACCTGCTGTTAAGCAAACTGCCACTCGTGGTTATGGTGCAGAGATAATTTTATACAATCGCCAAGAAACAAACCGAGAAGAATTAGCCCAAAATTTAGCACGCGAAGGCTCTTTGACACTCATCCCCCCTTACGATCATCCTCATGTAGTCGCCGGACAAGGGACAACTGCTTTAGAACTGATCCAAGAAGTTAGTGAATTGGACTTATTGTTAGTTTGTTGTGGTGGCGGCGGATTACTATCAGGATGTGCGATCGCAGCCAAGTCACTTTTACCCAATTGTAAAGTAATCGGGGTAGAACCAGCCCTTGCCGACGATGCTACCCGCTCCTTTCACACCAAAACTCTGCAAACAGTCAACAATCCTAATACCATCGCTGATGGTGCGCGGACTCCTAGCCTTGGTAAAATTACTTTCCCCTTAGTGCTGCATTACGTCGATGATATGGTGACGGTATCGGAAGAGGCGATTCTTCGCACCATGTTTTTTTTGTGGGAACGCCTGAAAATTGTCGTTGAACCTACCGGAGTACTTGCAGCAGCAGCCTTACTCGAAGGCGTGGTAACAGCACCAGAGGCGAGGATTGGTGTCATCATTAGCGGTGGAAATGTAGATTTAATACAAGTTGGTAAATTGTTTTCTGGGGGATTAGATTGAACACAGTGTAGGCTACCCAAATCATCAAATCTCTGTTAGTCCACATCGGTGTTGCTAGATCACCTGCTTTTGCCGACAGGGAATTTGAATAATAAACTCTGTGCCCTCTCCTGGTGCAGAAATGCACTCTATTATACCGTGATGTTTGTCTACTACGATTTGATAAGTGATGGATAATCCTAAACCAGTACCTTGTCCTACAGGTTTAGTAGTGAAAAAAGGATCAAATATTCTTTGTCTGACACTATCACTCATACCTACTCCATTATCCTTAATGGAAATGACAATTAAATCAGGATTGACTACTTGGGTACGAATAGCGATCGCACTATAATTACTCTTAATTTCCTCTACGTTTCTTTCGTGATTTAACTTTTGCAAAGCATCAATTGCATTATTCAGAATATTCATAAATACCTGATTAAGTTGCCCAGCATAACATTCAACTTTTGGCAAATAACCGTAATTTTTGATAATCTCAATTGCAGGCTTACCTGGATTAACTTGGAGACGGCTTTGTAAAATTAGTAAAGTACTCTCAATCCCCTCATGAATGTTAACAGGTTTCATGTCAGACTCATCTAAGCGAGAAAAATTACGTAATGTCAGCACAATTTCCCGAATGCGTTGCGTGCCAATTTTCATAGAAGATAAAGTTTTAGGGATATCTTCTTTAATAAAATCAACATCAATATTCTCTAAAAACTCTTTTATTTCTGGTGCTAAGTCTGGATAGGTGTTTTGATAAATATTAATTAAACTAAGTAAATCTTGTGTATAATTATCAATGTGATCTAAGTTGCCATGAATAAAACTTACAGGATTATTAATTTCATGAGCAATACCAGCAATCATTTGTCCCAAACTGGACATTTTTTCTGTTTGAATAAGCTGGGTTTGAGTTAGTTTTAATTCGTGCAGTGTTTGCTTTAATCGCACATTATTATCATTTAACTCTCTAGTTCTTTCCTCTATTTTTTCTTCTAAGTTAGCGTAAAGTCGGGCATTTTCTAAAGAAATAGCTGCTTGCGAAAAAAGGATCTTTAAGATTCGTATTCTATCGGAAGTAAATGCTCCTACTGTTAAATTATTTTCTAAATAAAGTAACCCAATCAATTTGCCTTGATTAACAATAGAAGTACACATCATCGATTTAACTTGATGGTCAATAATATATGGATCTCTTGTAAAACTTCCTTCCTTGCTAGCATCAGATAAAACTACATCTCTTTGCGTTCTTGTCACATAATTAATTACAGATATAGGTAATTGCTGACTATTTCCTAATGGCAGTGATTGACCAACAGTTAAATCATCTTGTTCTACACTGGCTTGAGCTTCAATAAATAATTTTCCTCCTTTATCGAGAAGTAAAATACCAGTCTGAGCGCCAGCATTCTCAATCACAATTGTCATTAATTTTTCTAGCAGATTTTCCAATAAAATTACTTCTGATAAAGCTTGTGATGCTTTAATAACTGTGATTAAATCTAGTCCACTTGATTTTTCATTAGCAGTGGAAGTAGTAATAGTATTACTTGTAAAACCTACTTGAGAGTGAGTAGCAACCTTAGTAATTAATTCTGGATATTTTAATTCCAAATCTTTAAATTTAGCACCTGCTCCCCAACGACGATAACCATAGTGTGCCTTTGTCATGTATAGCGAAGCAAATTCATTTCTTCCTAAACTCAAATAAAATTCTGCTGCACATTCATAAGCTAGCGCCTCTTCATGAACATATCCAGACTTATGAGCGCCTTGAATCCCACGATCGTAGTGTTCCATCGCTACTAATGCTTGTCCTAAAAATCGTGCTTTTTCTGCTTCTACTAGTTCATATTTGTGCTGATTATTTACAGGTGCATGAGCCGCCCATTCTTTTAATTGTTTTTGATTTTCCTCTACTTGATCCATAGCAGTTTTTATCTCTGTTTGGGAAGTAGTATTTAAACAGAGAGCCAACAATGCTAAAGAATAATAAAACTTATATTGAGGTAGATAAGTGGTTCCACTAGCTGCAACTTCATACTGTTGTGCTAATTGAGCATTTTTAACAGACTGACTATAATCTTTAAAGAAATAACTTAAAATAGTTTTGGCAAGATAAACATAAAAGATGGTTGTAATATTTCCTGCCATTCTTTGCATTACTGATTCATTAAAACTATCACCATCTAAACAAGATTTATTATCCTGTCTTTGAACTAGCTCGATGACCATCTGTTTTAATATCAGTAAACAAATTGTAAAATGCTCTTGCTGTATTTTATGCGCTAAATTAATATATTGTTCTAATCTTTGTGTAAGAATCTCTAAATTCTCTCCAATCCAAAAAGGATGCCAACAAACTAACAAGCCATTGTAACCCACATACTCAATATCTCCTGTATCTAAACCACTTTGAACACCATCCTCCAAAGGTTCTATAGTTGCTTGAATATGTTCTTTCCAATGTCTAACAAAAATATTAAATAAGGCGTAAACTTTAGACTTAATTTCTCTAGCATTAAATTGATCTAATATTTGTAAAGATAATTTACCAAAACGATATCCTGATTCAATATCCTTAAGAGGGCCACATAAAATTAGTCCATAAAAACCATAGGCATAAGCTGCAAAAGATGAATTGCCATACTGCACACATAAATCAACCATCGTAAAGGCAATCAGTGGTAAAAGTGCGGGATCTGCTAAATAAGCGGGAGGCATGGCTGTCATTAGTATCCTCATGGCAGCTAGCTTATGAGCATCAGTCATTTCTGGCAGGTTGACTAATTCTTCAATTGTTAACTCTGCTAATGGAGTTTGAGACAATGAAACTCCCAGCATCTCTAGCACCTGCAAATCTAAATCTAATGCTTCTCGCATTCGATTTTGAGCCACATAAAACTGAATCTTTTTTTCATATACTTTAACAGCATCAAGAATAGTTTTACTGTTACTTGTAACACTAATAAATAATGCTTCTGCTTGCTCAAAGTTTGTATTTAAATATTCTGCATCTACTGTTTCTACATGGAGATCAAGAGTTAAGTCATAATAGTTTTGCCAACAATCAATTGCAAGTAAGCTTAGACCTTGCCTCAGAAAATTTACAGCAGATTCGTAAGCGGCAGAATCTTTAGCTTTACGTCCTGAAATAAGATTTAACTCAGCTAGTTTATATCTTTCTTCGGGAGAATTAATTAACTCGTTACCGATATTCAATTGGTTAACAATATCGAAGATTTTTTCTTCTAGTAAGCCTTCTTCTATATTTTTTAATAGCAGTCTACCAATATTTAAATGAATCTCTTTTTTTTGCTCATCAGGTATTAATGCATAAGCCGCTTGTTGCACGCGATCGTGAAGAAATTTATAATCAATTACAAAAACATCTACATGATTAAATAGATGTGGTTGTTTATAGCTATCACTTAAAGGTATAACTAAACCAGCTTGTAGTGCTTCCCAAATATCTAATGCTGTGTCATTCTGAGAATTTTCATTAATACAAGACAGTATATTGAAATTAAATCGATTACCAATACAGGCAGCTATTTTTAAAATATTTTGTGTAGTACCTTTAAGCTTTTGAATTTTACCGATCATTAGTTCAACAACATTATCAGTAATTCCTAGCATCTGAATGCGCTGAATATCCCATTGCCATTGACCAGTAACCAAGTTAAACAAAAGTAAATTTTCCTGATGAATAAATTTGAGTAATTGATTGATAAAAAATGGATTGCCAGCAGTTTTATTAAAAATCAGTTTTGCCAACTCTTTAGAGTCCTCTAAGCTAGATTTTAGGCTGTCGCTAACTAACTGACAAACATCAGTAATTTTTAAATTTTGACAATGAATAATCTTGACAGAACTACTATTTTTTTCAATTTCCTGCAAAATTAACATTAAAGGATGACTGGTATCAACTTCATTATCTCGATAAGCTCCGATTATCAATAAGTATTTAATTTCAGTATCTGTAGTCAATAACTGAATTAATTTTAATGAAGCTAAATCTGCCCATTGTAAATCATCTAAAAATACCACTAATGGATGCTCTTTTTGAGCAAACAAATTGATAAATTTTTGAAAAACTAAGTTAAATCGGTTTTGTGACTCTGCTGAAGATAGTTGTGGTACTTCTGGTTGTTTCCCGATAATGAATTCTAGTTCAGGAATAACATCAATAATAATTTGAGCATTTGGAACTAGAGCCTCTAAAAGTTTTTCTTTCCAAGTTGCTAATTTTGCTTCATTTTCTGTTAGTAATTGCTGCATTAGCTCTTGAAATGCTTGAATCAGCGAAGCATAAGGAATATTGCGTTGAAATTGCTCAAATTTACCGGCAATAAAATAGCCTCTGTTTTTGATAACAGGTTTATAAATTTCATTCACTAATGCTGATTTACCAATACCTGAATAACCAGCAACTAATATTAATTCTTTATTTCCTTGATTAATGTTTTCAAAAGCAGACATTAAGATATCTATTTCTGCTTCGCGTCCATACAACTTTTCGGGAATTTGTAGTTGGCTAGATTGATCCTGTTGACCAATGGAAAATTCAATTATAGAATTAGTTTGCTCTAACTGACTAAGACAGTTTTCTAAATCAGCTTTAATCCCAAAAGCACTCTGATATCTTTCCTCAGCAGTTTTGCTGAGTAATTTCATAATAATTGCAGAAATTACTTGAGGGATTTCTGGGATTAACTCATATACTGTTATAGGTTGTCTGGCAATATGACAATGAACTAACTCCATTGAATCAATTACTTGAAACGGTAACTGACCTGTAAGCATTTCATAAAAAGTTACACCCAACGAATAGAAATCTGTACGGTAATCAACTGTTCGATTCATTCTTCCTGTTTGCTCTGGAGACATATAGGCTAGAGTTCCTTCAAGCAAATCAGGATTACTGAGTTTGGGGTTTTCTTTAAAAAGTAGTGATGAGATAGAAAAATCAATAATTTTAACTTGATGAGTTTCTAAATTAACAATAATATTCTGTGGTTTAATATCTTTATGAATAATATAATTTTGGTGTAATTCACCTAGAGCTTGGGTAATTTGAATGCCTATCTTTAAAAAATTAACTAAC
Organism: Nostoc sp.; assembly: GCF_035638895.1. GTDB lineage: Bacteria > Cyanobacteriota > Cyanobacteriia > Cyanobacteriales > Nostocaceae > Nostoc. Next base: position 8,084 of record NZ_DASQZC010000181.1, read on the forward strand.
TTTATTTTTTCTGTCTGGATAGTTTTATAAAGAGAACTACTATCAAAGTTTTCTAACACAATGGCAAAACCATTGTTGTATTTTTCTAAGCTATAAGCTTGAATAACTCCTGGGATATCTAAATTTTTGATTAGCTCATATTCATGTTTGAAGGCTGCTATATCTTTTAGCTCAGGATATTCTGTTTTTAAAAGTTTAATAACTACTAGCTTATTATCTTTATTTCTACTGGCTCGATAAACAGCAGTTTTTGCTCCTTCATAAATTAATTCTATAATTTGGTAATTTGGTAATGTAATCATTTTTTATATTAATACCTTAAATAACTTTTCAAAAAATTGAAATAATTATCCTATTATTCATAGAATAGTAAATACATTTTTAATATTTGTGCTACAACAAACATTAAAAATGTATTACAATACTGAATTATATAGGTTGACAAAACCTATATAATGCTAAATTTTGTTGAGCTTATCAAAATGCACCTCATTAGATTGGATATACTTTTATAGCCAAGAATCCCACTCACCAATAATTTGTTTGGTGTATTTTATATGGAAGCATTGGTGTAGGATAGCTCGTGTTGCTTGCATTGCAGAAATTACTGTAGCTTCCACGCAACCAGAATTGTAACCGTTGTTAATCCAGTCGCCAGCTAGGTAAAGGTTATCAAATCCAGATTCATCAGTTTTGAGTCGATACTTGGTACTTCCAGGTACAGAAAGTACATAGCGTTCTGATGGGTTAATATTAATTCGCCAGTATTGAGCTTTAAAGCGTTCTGCTCCCTGACGGTTTTGAAAATCTACTAGTAAATCCCAATTCAAACCTTGGGGATTTTTAGGGTGAGTAGCATTAGGCCAAAGGTGTCCGATGTAATTGTCAAGGAAGTTAATTGCTTGTTTATCTACTTGTTTCTGAGCTTTAGCTGGAAAATCATATTCTGTGTGGGGAGGAATACCTGGATCTGCAATTACGCCGGTGAAATAAGCTACGTTATAAGGATAATGCTCAGAAGGCCAATTTTCTCGTTGTAGTAACTCGCTCATATCTGCATAGACATCGAGTGGTTCAACATAAGCTCCTAATACGGGACTAGATTGTTGCCATCCTAATTGCGGTAAGGTAGGTTTAAGCCATATTTGTCCGCCTTGAGTAGTTACTGTCTTAACTTGAGTTAACATATCGTGCCATTTTTGATGAGCTGGATTTTTTTTGGCATCGACTAGTTCACTGCAAATAGAGGGTAAGGCGGCTATAGGAATTCCCAGCAACACAATATCAAAATCATCACCTTTGGTGAGGGTAATTTTGTCTACATTCTGCCAAGGTGTCCAATATGACTCAAGGTTAATTTCTTTATCTTGGAGTTTTTTGGCTTCTTCATCGACAATCTGATCGTAGAGAGGTTCACTAGGCCAGCAACGAATGTCTTTAACTTTGATGAGTGGTTGATATTCTTGCTCTGGGTTTTTTAAATTTACTTGGCGAGCCAAAGTGATACTTGCAATTGTTTGTTGATTTTGATCTAAGTGCAACTGCTTGGCAACATGGAAGAACTTGAATTTTACACCGCGACTCTTTAGCGCTTCATATAGTGGAGTGATGACTAACTCCGCCATCCCTGATTGCATTTTCCACATAATTGCGCCATTGTATTTGAACAAGATAGTGGTGAGGACACGAATGGCTGTTCCTGCTGCTAGTTGCGGTTTATCGGTATTACCTTCTGGAAAAGCATACACTAAATCGTATAAGACGCGAATAAATGCTGATTTAACACTTGATTCCCTAGCTCCGTGTTTTCGTAGCCAGTCTTTGTAGTTGTATTCATCTAAACTGTCTAGAGAACGAAAATCAATTACCTCATCTACAAATAAACCTCGGATGTTTGCTAATGCTAAATCGATGAGTGTGAAGCGCCAAAATATGTCAGGATTTTGCCAGTTTTTAGATTCTATCTGAGGTATCAAGTGTTCTTTAAAACGGTCTATTAGCTTGAGAATTAACTGGTGATGTTCACGTCTATGGGTTTTGGTATTTTCAGGCAGTGATTGAGCTAGGTTGTAGGCAATATCTAAGAATGTTTTTTCAGAAGTCAAGTCTAGGTTTTGGAAGATATCGCCAATGTATTGGTTGATATTGTTAAGCCATTTTCCCCAAAAAGTAGGTTCTTGAAAAAATAACTGAATCAACTGGCTAGGAAATTGCAAGAGGCTACTATCTGATAAAAATTCCATTACGTCTTTGCCTAATGCTATTTGTTTAGCAACAGATGCTGAGGAGCTTTTGTCAGGATGCAACTGGTTGTAATTCTCAATTTCTGTGTAAGTCTGAATGACGAATTTGATAGCGGTGCAGATATGTTCCCAAAGAGAAGAAATACCGCCACCTTTCCAGGGAACTAGAGAATTGGTAGGGAAATTAAAAGGCAGATTTACCCAATTTTGATTGATGTATTCTTCTAAGACAATCAGACTGTGGGGTTTGAATGCGTCTTCTATAGTGCTGAAAGGCCCGTTACCACCAAGTTCTTCGTAGCATTGGTTGAGTAGACGAAAGGCATTTTCATAGAATCCAAAAAAAATGTGCAGTCCATGTTCTTCGATGCGGTAGTCTGGTTCACAATCAGGTGCATGGGGTTTGATGTTACGTCCAGTTGCACATTTACCACCCAAACGCCAACCTGTTTGATAAATAGTAATGTCGTAGAGACTCTCCCATCCTGGTTGACTAGTTAATTCATAAGCGGTGGTTAATGAGGCTATTCCACCGCCTAAGATAGCGATCTTTTTTGGCTTAAAGGTTTCGGACATGTTTGTTTTTCTTTGCATGGTACGGGTAAAGAAGGAAGCAGAAGACAAGGGAGATAATTCACTCAGTACTGGCTCAACGGCCCGCTAGCGCTAACAGCACTCACTAATTTTTCTGTGGTGCTTGCCATACGGCTTTTCCATCTTTGAGGGTGAAGTCGAAATGCAGGACGAAACCGAGCTTTATGGGGATATTTACTGATTCGCTACCTGCGGGATAACCTTTACCTAGTCCTAAGTCTTGGACAATTGGTTGGTTAGCGAAATTATTGATTTTTAATTGAAATTGATCGCCAAAACCATCAAAGCCAAAGAGTTTTCCCCCATAAAAGGTTTGTAGTTGCATGGGCGATTCAATTAGTGCTTGATAGCAAGCCTTTTTGCTGTTTTCTACGTCGCGGATTTGTTTGAGGGTAACGAGGGGAACGACTCTGTTTATGAGATATTCGAGGAGATTAAAGGGTAGCTGTAAGCCAGGAATGGCAATCTCGTTATTGTTAAATAATAAGCTAGCGATCGCTCTTACTGCTTCTTCAAAAGTGTCCCATGTTTTAATAGCTTGGTGTTTAGCTCCTGTACTGATGCGTTGAACTTCTAGTAAGCGTGCATCTAGAGATTGACTTGTAGGAGAAAAGTCTTTAAATACCAAGGTATCTACGGTTAATAAATCCGGTTCTTGATTTAAGTCAGGAATCTGAAGTATGCCAAGTTGTTTAAAGAAGCCGTAGACTTCTCTACCAGAAACTAGAATGGGAGAATTATTCACGTACAAGTAAGGCATGAAGAAAGCTAGGCGTTCCGCAATGAATAAAGGCCCAACTCTTCTACCTACCACTGTTAACATCCAAAAGATGGCTTCTTCTTCATGCACAGTTCCTTTATCATAGTCGGGTGGATAAATAGAACTTAAAGAATCTATCTTGTTGAAAGTCAAGAGAAGATAGTTCGTCGCTGGGCGATATTCAATCTCTCCGTTATTGGGATCGTTGAGATATTTATCACACACCTCTTGTAACTTCGCCATTGAACCTTCAACGACAAAGCCGTACATTTTTGTCCCTTTGATTTCGTAGGGTTGATTAAAGGCCTGACCATCTGCTCGTTCTATATATTTGGGGTATGGTAATTTTTTACCATCTCCCCAAAAGTAATTTTTGAAAAAGCTAGTCATATCTTGTTCCATATTTTTGCCTTTTTCCGCTAAATCTTGGAACAATTGATCCGGTTTTTGTTGTATTTGGGTAAGGTAATTTGTGAATTTTTGGGGTTCTTGAAGTAGGGCAGTAAATTCACTGACAGCACCTAAAGCTGTATGGATACTTGTTTGTATTGTCTGCAAAGGGTTGTTGGTGTTCATAGGGTTTTGAGTAATATCTTCAGCACAAGGCCTTGTATGAAGTGTTCCCTTTACACAGGCTTTTCTAACAAATTACTCAGATAAGGAATCTTGGCGGTTTACCATCAACGTAACCAGCGTCAATCCAATAGCCAATTTCAGAAGGGCTTTCGATGGTTTGGGGGACAGGGCGCGATCGCACTTGTGAACATCTGGATATATGCAGTTGCTGCAACCGTTAACTGTCAATTCTTCATCGCATCAACACAAATGACATTTACAGTCCAAAAGGTTGTATTAAGGATGAAATCACGAAAATTTGCCTGAAAAAGCATGAACATCAGGGTTTTGTAAAGAATATTTACAGATGTTAATATTAACTTTTGGGTTTAAGTACGAATATTCAGTATGGTTCCCATAAAGACAGTTCTCCAAGATTCAGAGCAAGTCAGTCGGTTGTTTTCTCATCTCGAATTTGATGGAAAAAACTTCAATCATCAACCGGGTAGTGTATTGGGAAATACTGCATTAATTGCGGGAACCACCGTTGGGGCTGGGATTCTCGCTCTACCAGCCGTTACTCTGCCGTCTGGGATTGTGCCATCCACATCTGGGCTGATTGCTGTTTGGCTTTACGCTTTAGTTTCAGGGTTACTGGTTGCAGAAGTAACTTTAAACATAATACGAACAGAAGGGCATCCAAGTATAGGTTTTTTGGCAGTTGTTGAGAAAATCCTTGGTAAGGTGGGAGGACGACTTGCAGGTGGGGCATATTTATTCATGCACTATGCTCTCTTGGTAGCATACATCGCCCAAGGTGGAGAGATTTTAGGATCTGCGACGGCAAAAATCTGGAGTACGCAGATATTGCCTACGTGGGTGGGTACGACGACTTTCACCTTTTTATTTGGTGGCATTATGTATCTTGGGCGAGAAAAATTTATTGAGAAATTAAACAGCGCCTTTGTCGGAATTATTATGGTTTCCTTTTTGGGACTATTGTTTTTGGCAGGAGGACACATTCAGAGTACCCAACTGTTATTTCAGAACTGGAGTGCCCTTGGTAGTGCCATTTCAGTGATGTCTGTGGGGCTATTTTTCCAAAACGTTGTGCCGTTGGTTGTGACACAACTCGAAGGGGATGCCCGCAAAATTCGTCAGTCTATCTTTATTGGTTCTGTGATTCCTCTAATTATGTTCTTGGCGTGGAATGCCGTAATTTTAGGAAGTGTCAGTCCCGATATGCTACATGGCACATATAACGGTAGAACTATTTTTGACCCACTACAAGTTCTCCGAGCAGGTGGCGCGGGGGAATGGTTAGGAGTGCTAGTATCCATTTTTTCAGAGTTTGCGATCGCTACATCATTTATTGGCTTTGTGTACGGATTGCTAGATTTGCTCAAAGATATTTTCCTAATTACCCAGGGCAAACTTTCTAGCCGCCTACCCCTCTATTCGCTAGCTCTTTTCCCTCCATTGACTCTCGGAACCCTCAATCCCAGCATCTTTTTTACTGCCCTAGATTACACTGGAACATTTGGTATTTCAGTTCTAGGTGGAATTATTCCGGCATTAATGAGTTGGAAGCAACGTCAAGAACAAGACAACTCAGATAGCATAAATCAACCACTTGTTCCTGGTGGGAAGGTGACACTGATTGTCATGCTTGGGGTGGCATCAGCCATGATGGGCAGACAAATTCTCTTAATTTACACAAACTAAAACCATCAATGAAAAGTGTAATGTAACATTAAAAATATATTTTTGTAGTATATTCTATGCCAACCACAATCTTATGAGTGATTCTCGCCTCGTCAAAATCAGCAAATATCTCAGCAAATATTTGCGACACACACCGGATGCAATTGGAATTAAACTTGCTCCCAGTGGTTGGGTTGCTGTTGATGAACTACTTACTGCTTGTGCTAAAAACAAGTTTCCGATTTCCCATCAGGAATTAGAAGCAGTAGTTGAATCCGACGAGAAACAACGCTTTTCTTTTGATTCTACAGGTACTCTGATTCGTGCGAACCAAGGACATAGTGTAAAAGTCGATTTACAATTAGAACCTGTTGTTCCTCCAGATGAGCTTTATCACGGCACGGGGCGTAAATCTGTAGAGTTAATTCTGCAAACAGGACTTTGCAAAATGTCACGCCATCATGTCCATTTATCAAAAGATATTGCAACAGCAAAAACTGTTGGTGCAAGACATGGAAAAGCTGTAGTTTTTTCTGTACATGCTGCCACAATGCATCAGGCGGGTTACATCTTCTATTGTTCTGCTAATGGTGTTTGGTTAGTGGATCATGTGCCACCTGAATATCTACAAAAAATTTGAATTTTAATAGGTTGTTAAGATTTATTTAGAAATTCTGAAAAAAGAACCGTTGTATTGTTTTGAGTATTTGATAGCATTGGGTCTACCCGCAGCTTCTGCCAGCATTTATTTGTGCTTGGCGCGATCGGTCTTAGCTAATATACCAAAAGGCAGCTTAATCTACTGATATATCCCAACCTTAAAATTTTTTAGCAAAAGTATTGTTTAAACCAGGGATATCAATTTCTTAATAATGCCGTGATATTTATATGAATTGAATCTGTTAGCCACACGTAATTAAGCTTTTGGATTAATGAACATTCACCTGCTAGCCCAGCGATCGCTTAAAACCTCTAGATGACCTAAAATTCGCAGCTTTTACGGAGATTTACATGGCATTATTTTTCTCGGAATATATTGAGGGCAGCAGCAACAATAAAGCCCTAGAGATTTTCAACGGCACGGGTGCAGCGATCGA
>NZ_DASQZC010000182.1:0-4310 GCF_035638895.1 Nostoc sp.
TTAAATTTACGCAATGTGCAACTTAATATTCTGAAGTCAGAAGATTTTAGCTTAAGTTGATACCAATATTTACCCAACCCTCCCCGATGTATTGGGGGGGGCGCGCGAGTGCGCGGGTGGAGTATTTTTCTAGCTCATAAACTTGAAATCTGCTGTAGTTCTCCCCATTCCTTACAAGGCTTGGGGGCCGGGGGGTTAGTTTTGAGTATAAGTTGCACATGGCGTAAGTTGATCTGCCAGAACAAAAGCATTGTGAAACAAAATCAATTTAACGCTCAAGGGGAAAAACTTGTGAAACGTAATTCAAAAAAGTGTACAGCGATCGCAGTTGGCTTCGTCGGCTCGCTATTATGGGGAATAACTTGCATTATAGAAAATCAAAATGCTATTGCACAAGTAGGGGGAATCTTTATAAGAAACGAACTATCAAACAAGTGCATTGATGTAGCTGGAGATCCTGCCACAAACAATGGTGCGACACTGAGAATTTTTGATTGCGAACTATCTGGAATTAGCAGTTCTGGTAGAATCACAGATCAGAAATGGGAGTTTATTCGTGGAGGCTTTATCAGAAATAAATTATCCAACAGATGCATGGATGTATCTGGTGATCCTGGCATAGCTAATGATACGCAATTAATACTTTCTGATTGCGAACTATCTGGATTTAGCAGCTCTGGTCAACCCACAGATCAGAGGTGGGAATACATTGGTGCAGGATTTATCAGAAATGGATTATCCAACAAATGCATTGATGTATCTGGTGATCCTGGCATACTTAATAGGCCATTGAAACTTCTTGAGTGTGAACTATCGGGATTTAGCGGTACTGGTAACACCTCTGATCAGAGGTGGCGATGGGAACCAAGGTTTTAAGAATACTGCTTGAGTAGAACCGGATGAGTCTCCCCGAGCTAAGGTAGATGATTTCGTAAATTCGTAGAAAAAATTATTATTTATTAAACCTCTGCGTATTTACCGTATCTCTACCAGGAAGCAAGCTACGCATAAGTCTTTGACCGAAAAAGTTCTGATTTAAGAGAATGTTTGAAAAGTATTTTTGGTAACATAAAAGCACAGGTAAAATCAAAAATACCCTCATTAGCGAGAACATTCTATATATAAAGTTAAAAACTGGCAGTTATCAAAGCTAGCCAGTTTTTAACTTTAAATTTGTTGACGTTTTAACTCTTGTATCAATACTTGGCAGCGCTTGCTAGCTTCTCTTGCCTGTTGCCTAAACTGTTTGGCTTGCTCTTGATTAGTTAAATACACTTGGGATGCTTTTTGCCTGAGTTCAACAGCTTCTTTACTGAGTTCCTTAATACGAGTTCTTAATTCTTCAATTGTTTTCATCTCTGCTCCTGTTCTGAAATCACAATTTCCAAATTTTCTGCTTCTTCATAAAGTTTATCTGCTCTACTAGCCAGCAAGCTAGCATCATCAAAATCATTGTTTGCTATTGCTCTGTCATGAGCTTCGTACAACTTATCAATGATCTCTTGCAATTCTACGTAAGCTTGTAATAATACATTTCGTGTTTCTGACTTCATATTTACTGCTTAAATACAACAGATTTCAACTTGGTGAGGTACAACAATACCCTACCCGCGCTATCGCGCACCCTCCCCGATGATTTGGGGAGGGTTGAGCAGGGGTATACCTCATGTAGTTGCAAAACGCTGTATCATTATTTTTCATCGGTCTATTTCAGAAAATTGGTATAAACATCCTCTAAAAGCAAAGTATACTTTATGATTCCTCGTGTCAGAGCACCGGAATTACCGCAAAATTATTCTTGGCTCAACACCGATAAACCCTTGTCTCTTAAAGGGTTCAAGGGTAGGGTTGTAATTTTAGACTTTTGGACATACTGTTGCATCAATTGTCTGCATATTCTGCCAAACCTAAAATATTTAGAACAGAAATATAAAGATAGCCTTACTATTATCGGCGTTCACTCTGCCAAATTTGACAACGAAAAAGAAACAGAAAATATTCGCCAAGCTATCCTGCGCTACGACATTGAACATCCAGTTGTAGTTGACAAAGATTTTCGGATTTGGGAAGAGTATGCTGTACGTGCTTGGCCTACTTTAATAATTATTGATCCAGAAGGTTACGTGATTGGTCAGATTTCTGGTGAAGGAAACCGTGACACTTTGGATGAGTTGATTCAAAAGTTAATTCAGCAACATCAAGACAAAGGGACAATTAATTTTCAAGAACTTAGCTTGACTTTAGAAAAACAGCATCAACCATTAATTACACCTCTAGCTTTTCCTGGTAAAGTTCTAGCTACTCCAATGGGTTTATTCATCGCTGATTCTGGACATCATCGCCTGATTATGAGTAGTTTCGACGGCGAAATTTTACACTTGATTGGTACTGGAAAATCTGGCTTAACTGATGGTGCTTTTAACGAAGCGCAATTTTTTGCACCACAGGGAATGGCTTATGATGCTGAAAATCAAATTCTTTATGTTGCTGATACAGAAAATCATACCCTGCGGCGAGTTGATTTGAAGCGTCAAGTAGTGGAAGCGATCGCAGGAACAGGTGAACAAAGCCGCAATATCCATCCTCATGGCGGCGCTGGTTTAGAAACTGCGCTAAATTCTCCTTGGGATTTAGTCAAAGTGGGAAATACCTTGTTTATTGCAATGGCTGGGCCTCATCAAATTTGGGAAATGGATTTAGAAACTAGCATCATCAAAACTTATGCTGGTACTGGCGCAGAAGCTTGCGTTGATGGTTTACTTACTGAATCTGCCTTTGCTCAACCTAGCGGTATAAGCGCCGATGGGAATGAATTATATATTGCTGACAGTGAAGTTAGTTCAATTCGTGGTGTAGGAATTGTAGAACCCTATCAAGTGCGAACTGTTTGCGGTAGCGGGGGTTTATTTGGTTTTGGCGATGTAGATGGACAAGGTGAAGATGTTCGTTTGCAGCACTGTTTAGGAGTGGAATATACTCAAAATTATCTGTGGGTAGCAGATACTTATAATCACAAAATTAAATTGGTGAATCCCAGTACAGGGAATTGTCAAACAATTTTAGGAGATGGTTCTGCTGGGTTACAAGATGGCCAGGGTAAAAGCACTCGGTTTTTTGAACCTTCGGGATTGAGTGTTTTGAGTTTACATTTATATATTGCTGATACTAATAATCATGCCATCCGCCGCGTAGATTTGAATACGCTTGAGGTGACGACGTTAGAATTTATAGGTTTATGTGCGCCAGATGTTTGTATTCCGCCGAATTTATAAAATGATAATCTTACGCGAAGGCGCAAAAATGCAAAGAGAACTCTGCGTATTTGAGTGAGATTTTAAAGAATAATGTTGTTGAGTGATCGCTTGATGCTACTCAGATTGTTTCTTTATAGTTAATTATTCAGTATTTATACTAACTTACTGTTAATAAAACCCCAATATAATTTAGTAGTAAGTATAGACTGGCAACTTTTAATTGTCAGTATAGATATTGGTATGAAAAATAAATTTATTCCTCTAGACTGTGGAGATGATGTCATTTTATTTGAGAATGATACTTATAAAGTAAGTAAACTAAGAGAGTTAGTTATACGACAATTTATCAAAAAATGGCGTCAGGAAATTTGTACATATAAAACTCAAATTAATAATGATTCAGTTGGTAGTTTGTTTGGCAGTATATCTGCTGGAAACGAGTCCATACCCTTTAGTGAAATTAAACTAAATGCTGTCAGAGATTGTCAGGTTCTTAAAGTTGATGGTAAAGGTTGGCAGAAGGGCAAATTAGAAATTAAAATATTCATATATCCTAATAGTCATAAACCAAATAATGTATGTCTTGAGTTTCATCCACATGAACCTCTTGAGATAAAATAATCTTGATAAAAACAGCATGAATACTATCCTCAACATCACCACTGATATCAAATTTGAGTAAAAATGAAATTATTTAACAACTAACATCCTATGGTTACTCTTCAACTCAAACAAATTCGAGTTCCACCAGGGCAAAGAATAATTCTGGAAGATGTGAGTTGGCAAGTATTTGAAGCAATTCTCAATGAGTTAGGAGAGCATCGCAGGAGTCGAGTAGCATACAGCCAAGGAACGTTAGAAATTATGGCTCCATTACCAGAACATGAGCGATGTAAGGTAATTATTGGAGATTTAGTGAAAGCCTTGCTAGATGAACTCGATCTCAATTGGGAGTCTTTAGGTTCAACTACCTTTAAGCGAAAAGATATAAGTGCAGGTATTGAACCCGATGATTGTTTTTATATTCAAAACTATAAGCTAATGATTGGAAAAGAT
>NZ_DASQZC010000183.1:0-26379 GCF_035638895.1 Nostoc sp.
AGCAATTTTGTGGATTTGGCAAGTCAGAGAGCATTAAATCCAAAAGCTCATCAGGAGTGGGAACAGCGATTTTTGCAAGCTCAGGATACAGTCATTCAAAACTTAACATTTGCCCGTAGTGTCTGGACAACTATCTGGACTAGGCAAAGAGGAGCTACCCTGCGGGGAAATCAGTTACTCGTATTAATTGAGGATATAAATCAAATTGTCAATTCTGTTGTAGCACTGAGCGAACTATTAGCGATCGCATCCGAACATCAATTATTTTCTCGGTTACAGCCAGAAATTCAGCAAGTGATAGAACAGTCGGCAATTGCTCTGCAAATGTTATCACAAGCGATAGCTAAAGGAAAAAACTCACCTCACTTAGGGGATCTCGATCGGAGTCTTGAAGCACTAGAACACCAAACGCAAGTTCTGCGTTCGCAAGTCCTCAATCAAACCATCAATGCTCAGACAGATGAATATTCCGATCTCCTCAACCTTGGCAAGATTACAGCCAGTCTGACAAAACTAGTAGAGCAAATTCATACTGATGCAGAGATTGTTACAGATTTAAACCAGGGAAAACAGCGCAACAGCATTGCCCAGCGAGATATTTCCCCCCCAGCCCAACCAGAGCGTTCTACAATTATTGATACGCTGCGAAATAATTTCACTTTTGATTCAGTCCTCTTTCGTCATGCGTTGCGCCTCGCACTAATAACAACCTTTGCTGAATTACTTGCGTCGCTATTCCAACTACCTAGAGGCTACTGGATAACCATAACAGCTTTAGTTGCACTTAAACCTAACTTCGGTGGGACGTCACAGACAACAGTACAAAGAGTTGTTGGCACTGTTTTGGGTGGAATTATCGGTATTGCTCTGGTTTTACTAATTAAGAATTCATTAGCGATATCTATGACGGGCTACGCCTACGCAGTTTGTTTCCTACTGCTGGTGTTTGTTGCGATGTCGGTGCGATCGTTAAGCTACAGCTTATTTATCATCCTGTTGACTCCCGCCATCATATTGCTACTCAACATTATTAATGCAGGTGGCTGGAAGGTTGGAGTATTGCGGATCTTCGATAGCTTGGCTGGGGGTGTCTTAGCATTGCTTGGTAGCTATTTGCTTTTCCCCCGTTGGGAACGACAGCAACTTCCTGCACAACTAGAAAAGACAATTCGAGCTAATCTTGCTTACTTTCAGCAAGTAATAGCTAACTATCTCCATCCAGAACAGAATGCGATCGCTGATATCAACATGCTACGCCACCAAGCAGCACTAGAGAACGCCAACGCAAACGCCGCAGCTCAACGATTATTCAGCGAACCTCGTCACATTCAGGGAGAAATCGAACCTGTAATGACGCTGATGATATACATTCGTGGCTTTTTCAGTTCGGTAACAACTTTGGCAGAACATCTGCGCGAATTTAGTGGTGAGTACCAATTTCCTGAAGTAAAGCGACTTGCTGATACCATTGTCCAAGTTTTGGAAAACTTAGCAGATGCCCTTGGGCAAGGACAGGCACCTCAACCATTACCAGCGCTGGATAGCTATCTTGAAGCAATTCACGCCCAAATTGAACAGTTACATACTGCTCGGTTATCAGAAATTGCTACCAATTCCAACACTTTAACTCCTACATTACAAGCCGTTCGAGAACAAACTCCACTCTCCACAGAACTGGATCGAATTGTTAATGAAATTAAAGTTCTGCACTGTGTAATTGCTCGTCTGCAAGAATAATTGGCGTTGCAAAACAGTAGGTTTGCGAAAGCGAAGTTAAATAGTTAATAGCTTAGAATTAAGAAGATATTATGACCACTGAGAATTTTATCGTCCGCCCAATGAAAAGGTCGGAAATGGATTTGGCGATTACTTGGGCAGCAACCGAAGGTTGGAATCCAGGAAAGTATGATGCTCAATCTTTTTATCAAACTGACGAGAGCGGTTTTTTCTTGGGTGAGTTGAATGGTGAGCCGATGGGGTGCATTTCTGCTGTTGCTTACGATGCACACTTTGGCTTTCTAGGTTTTTACATTGTGAAACCCCAGTTTCGTGGGCAGGGGTTGGGTATGAAAATTTGGAAGACAGCAATGGACTATCTGGGTGCTGATCGTAACATCGGCTTGGATGGTGTAGTAGCTCAACAAGATAACTATAAAAAGTCTGGTTTCCAAATCGCTTATAACCATATTCGTTATGAAGGGGTGGGTGGCGGTGTTGTGCCTGCTGGGATCGTGGATCTGAAAACAGTGCCTTTTGAAGATTTGGTGGCTTACGATCGCCAACTTTTTCCTTCTAAGCGATCGCTGTTTCTGCAACATTGGATTGAACAGCCAGAAAGTACTGCTTTCGGGTTTATCAAAAATGGATATCTTGCTGGTTACGGAGTTATCCGACCTGCCCATACAGGTTTTAGGGTTGGGCCACTGTTTGCTAATGATGAACAGATTGCTGAAGCATTGTTTCAAGCCTTGCTTGCACAAAATCCTCATGCTCCAGTGTTTTTTGATGTGCCGGATGCAAATCTACAAGCGATTGACCTAGTTCAACGTTACCAATTGCAGCCAGTCTCTCAAACTGCTCGGATGTACACTAAAAAAATTCCTAGTTTACCTATTAATCGCATCTTTGCTGTGACAAGTGTAGAACTAGGTTAGAGACGGACAAACAATGTGTTTACACCTCTAATATACAATTCCACTGTCAGCGCGTGAGTTTTTCTGTTAGTCTGTGTGCGTCAAACTTGATGACTTTTGAAAGTTCAATTCTTTACAAGAGATGCGATCGCAGCTACCAATTTCGCAGGATCGGCTGGTTTAGCAATGTGGAGTTGAAATCCGGCTGTAAAAATCTGTTTTTGCGTCGTTTCTCCGGCGTAAGCACTTAGAGCGATCGCGGGAATTTGTCCGCCTAAATTGGCGGGCATTGCTCGTAACTTTCTGATCAAAGTGTAACCGTCAACATCTGGCATACCTAAATCGCTTAACAGCAAATCTGGCTTTGACTCCATAATTGCAGCCAGTGCTTCAGTGGCAGATGCTGCGATCGTCACGATTGCTCCCTGCTGTTCTAATAGAAAGGCCAGAAACTCACGGGTATCAGCATTATCATCTACAACTAATAAACATATCCCTTCTAGTGGAGCATAAAGCATACACGATGGATAGGAGCCGTTTGATAGATTGCGATCTTCCCTTGCTAATTCCAGATGTTGAAACACGGGTAGGCAAACTGTAAACGTCGCACCTTGTCCTTCTCCTAAGCTCTCTGCCCTAACTGTACCGCCATGTAACTCGACAAGTTGGCGCACAATTGCCAAACCAAGTCCTAATCCACCAAAACTTCGGGTTGTAGTAGTATCTGCCTGACGGAAATACTCAAATACGTATGGCAGAAAGTCACGACTAATACCTTTACCCGTGTCACTAACTCTCAGTTGTACCTCAGAATTAATCTGTTCTAAGTAGACTTCGACTTGTCCACCAGATGGTGTGAATTTAACAGCGTTAGAGAGCAGATTCCAAATAATTTGTTGAATACGATTACTATCACCCTTCACCTGTCCAATTTCTCTATCCAAATGAAGATTAATTTTAATAGACTTTGCTTCTGCTGCCAATTGCACTGTTTCTAAGGCAGCTTCAATAGTAAAAATAAGATTAACCGTTTCTAAATTAAGTGCTAGCTTGCCCTGGAGAATGCGAGAAATATCCAACAAATCTTCAATCAACTGAGCTTGTAATTCAGCATTTCGTTCGATTGTCTCAAGGGCACGCACAGTAGTAGCTTCGTTTAATGAGCGATTTTTCAGTAGCTTTGCCCAGCCCAAAATTGGATTAAGAGGGGAACGAAGTTCATGAGAGACAATTGCTAAAAATTCATCTTTGATGCGGTTTGCTGTCTCAGCAGCTTCTTTTGCCTGTTGCCGTTCTTCTGCTATTGCTAGAGCCTGATCGCGTAGGTTTTTATATTCCTGAACTCGGAAGGTTAAATCTGTCAAATCTTCAATTGAAAAGAGAGCATAAAATCTATCTCCATCCAATGCAGACACAGAAGTAACAGTTGTGTGTTGAATGCGGTATTTATCTTTGGATATAGGTATTGGAATGATATATTTATGCAGTTGAGAAGAAAAAATTGTCGGAGGCCCGCCTTGAAAAATTTGGTGCAAACGGTTAGCGTAACGAGGTTGATTTAGATGAGGAAAATATTTATGAATAGAATTTCCCAATATCTTACTTCTCGGAATTTTTGTCCATTCCTCTAAGCAGGAGTTCCAGAAGATAACAATATAATCTGACTGTAGAACAAAAGCTCCTACAGGAATTTTATCTAAAAGGCTAAATTTTTCCTGAGCTTGTTCAATTATATTCATTGTATTCTCAAAGTTTTTTAAGACTTTTTTTTACCGACTTTTGCTAATATTATATTATTAAGTTATTCCCATTTCCTCCTTCATTGCAGTGATGAGCGCATCAAAAGTGCCCACCAGAAAAATTAAAATAATATCTCCAATAATTTCTAAGCGTTCAATTGTGAAACTGGCTTGTGCCAGTAAGATTTTTGAATCGCTCTCGTACGCAGATAACAATAAATTTTCCAGCGTATCTTCTAAATAAACAGGCAATGTGTAGTTCACATGCCGCTTTAGCACATTAGTGAGTGAACCCATTACCCCATTTATGACAATGTTACCAATTTCGCTCAGGGTGCCAATTTTCACCGCATCTAGGTCAGCCGATCCTGGATCTTCACCTGTAAGCACTGCAATCAATGTTGATGCGCTGTCAGTTGGAAAAATTAAGCTAGCAGTGCCATAGAAAGAGCCTGTAAAGCCTAGTTTGACAGATGCCAAAGTTTCATCATGAAATCGTTTTGTTAATTCTTGATATGCTTCGGTAGCAGTTAAGATTTTAACAACCGGAATTTTCAGACGAATGTGAGAGTCTACCATTTCATTAAGTAGACTTGCTGCTCGACCGACTCCAATATTAATTAACTCTTCTAGGGCATCCAGTTCTTCTTCTGTCACATTCATGAAAACTTATTCCTTGGTATTAAGAACTTCCTGGACTGCCTTTCGCAATTCACTTTCTTTTGGCGGTTTATTAATAAAGTTGACTGCCCCCAAGTTAAAACTTTGATTGCGTGCCCCTTCTTGGATATCGGCAGAAATGATAATAGTCGGAATTTTTAATTTTTTATCTTGCATAGCTTTTAAAAATTCAAAGCCATTTATATCGGGCATTAGAAGATCCACTAATACACAATTTGGGTTATGGTTGTAAACCATTTCTAATCCCTCACGCCCATTAGTTGCTTCGATAATTTCATAACCATCGATTTGCAGAAACTTACGGATCATTCTGCGAGAAAAAGCTGCATCATCGATAATCAACACCACTGCCATTAGCTTTGTCCTTTTGTGCTTTAGCTTAACAATTCTTGATTTAAGCTAGTTAGCCTACATTATTAATTAAAATAAATAGATTAAATAATAAATAAATATAATTTTACAATTTACAATAATAGTTTAGAAAAATTTATTAAACTTGCTGAAACTATAATGTTATGTTGTGGAGTTAAAATTTTTAATAATGCAATGGAAAATTTTAAAAATTTGTTAAGTATTTGAAATCCGATCTAATTCCAGCTTTGCTATCCCTTGCCAATGCAAAACTGTTGTGTGGTGGATATCGGTTACTTGCTCGATTTTTCGCAGGCTCATGCCATTAAGATACATTTTGAGGTATAGCTACTTGATGTCGTTTGAGTAGCACCAAGGTTGTTAGGATTCGATGAACTGATGATTGCATTATTTCCACTTGTAAAATTGTCTGTCTTGACGACGACCCTTCTTGAAACTTTGAGTTGAATAGCAACGATAAGATTGCCTATTTGTTAACTATATCATTAAGGCAAATATTATGTCTTCAGCCTGAGACAAGACAAACATCTTTCTTTAGATAGAGATTGCTGAGGTTGAATATTAAATTAGTATTAAAGTAGGATATATAAAACTTTACTTTATTAACCAATGGAGTTAAATGAAATTGACGATGATATAGAAGCATTTCTCGTTGAAAGCTATGAGAACTTGAATCAAATTGAAGGCGATATTATTGAGCTAGAGAAAGCATCTGATAATGGAGAAGCATTAGTTCGCATTTATCGCTCACTCCATACGCTTAAAGGAAATTGCGGCTTTTTACCGTTTCCTAATTTAGAATCACTTGCTCATGCTGGAGAGAATTTGCTCTCGTGTCTGCGCGATCGCACGATCGCAATCACCCCTGAGATTATTAGTACTTTACTACAAACAGTAGACAGCATTCGGCAAATTCTGGCTCAAATACAAGCTACAAAGCATGATGGCGATGTCTACGACGGGCTGCGCCTACGCGATTATTCAGCAATAATCGTGGCTCTAACCCGATTGTCAGAAACTAAACAGACTCCAAAAGCCTCTCAATTGCCTGTTAATACACAAACGCCACAAAAAGATACAGCAGCTAGTGAGTCTGTAGAAGCTCTCAATAACGAACTCACAGAAATATCAACGACAACATCAGAATCTGCTTATATCCGAGTCAATGTTAATCTGCTAGATCAGATGATGAACCTAGTGGGTGAACTCGTTTTAGCTCGTAATCAGATAATTGGATTTAGTACAAAATTTAAGGATAATAGTTTTGCTGCTACTTGCCAGCACTTGAGCCTACTTACAGCCCAGTTGCAGGAAGGGGTGATGAAAACTCGGCTGCAACCAATTAGTTCCATCTGGCAAAAGTTCCCTCGCGTCACCCGTGATTTGGCGATCGCTTCCGGTAAAGAAGTTGAAGTAGAGATGGAAGGGGCAGAGACAGAATTAGACAAAAGTATTATTGAAACAATTAAAGACCCCTTAACGCACTTATTACGCAATTGCATCGATCATGGGATTGAATTACCAGCCGAGCGGGTTGCTTGTGGAAAGCCAAGCGTAGGACGGCTATTTCTCAGAGCCTTTCACGAAAGTGGCAAAGTCAATATTGAAATTGGCGATGATGGTCGCGGTCTGAATTTAGAACGGCTCAAAGGGCGAGCGCAGCAACTTGGTTTAGTAAACGCTGTGCAGGCTGCAACCATGAGCGAGTCAGAAGCGATGAACTTAATTTTTTTATCCGGCTTCTCCACTGCTGAACAAGTGACTCACCTTTCCGGGCGAGGGGTTGGGATGGATATTGTCAAGAGCAATATTGAGAAGATTAACGGAAGGGTTGAAATTTACAGCCAACAGGGACAAGGAACGACCTTCAAAATCAAGATTCCGCTAACATTGGCAATTATTCCAGCATTGATTATCAGCAGTGGGAGTGATTGCTATGCCATTCCCCAAACGAGTTTACTAGAATTAGTACGCCTAGAAGCACTCAATAGTATTGAGATATTATACGATGTGCCTGTGTATCGCTTGCGGGGTAATCTTATACCCTTGATTTATCTCAACGAAGTGTTGCAACAGGATTGTGTCAGCAACTTAGAAACACTCAGTTTGGTAATAGTGCAAGTTGATAACTATCGCTTTGGGCTAGTCGTAGACACAATCGAAGACATTCAAGATATCGTAGTTAAACCTTTGGGAAGACAGTTAAAGGCGCTATCCCTATTTGCAGGAGCCACCGTTTTAGGGGATGGCACAGTGGCATTAATTATTGATGTTGTCGGTCTGGCAAACCGAACCAGTATAACCGCCAAACAAAAGCAGTTGTTGAGCGAAAATGCTGTAAATAGCCAAGAGCAAGCAGGCGATCGCCAAACAATTTTACTGTTTGAAGGCCCCCAAGGCGCACGCATGGGTATTCCACTAGCGATCGCATTTCGGCTTGAAGAGATTCTTGCTTCTGCTGTCGAAAAAGTGGCTAATCAGAATGTCTTTCAGTCTTACGGGCAAATTTTGCCACTGATCGATCTTTATAAGATATTTGGCGATTGCGATCGCCTTAATGATCAGGCTTTGGCGACAGTTGCAGAAACGCTCCAAATAATTATTGTCTCTCCATACTCAGAACTCAGCGTTGGGCTAGTAGTCGATCGCATTCTTGATATTGTGGAAGAACCACTAACCATTAAAGGTATTCCTAGTAGACCTGGTGTGCTTTTTTGTGCTGTAATTCAAGGAAAAATCACAGAAATTCTTGACATTGAGACTGTAATTCGGATTGCTAACCCTCATTTGCTGCAATTAGCGACTCATGGCTGAACAACAAATTTGCACATTTTTCCTCAAAGGAGCTTACTTTGGTATTGACGTGCAACACGTTCAAGAAGTGATTCGTCCACAAGCAACGACTCCTGTACCTTTAGCACCAGCAGATATCTATGGGTTGATTAATTTACGTGGACAAATTATTACTGTCATCGATTTGCAGCGTCGATTAGAGATGAGCGAACCGCAGACACAATCAACTACAAGTTTTGTAGATGAACCGCAGGGATTTAATATCATTGTGTGTTCTGAGCATGAAGTAGTCAGTCTGCTAGTGGATGATGTGGGAGATGTTTTAGAGTTTGCACACAACACCTTTCAACCCCCACCCGCAACGTTAAAAGGTAGAATGCGTCAGATGCTAGCAGGAGCTTACCCGCTCCCAGAGGGATTTCTGTTAGTTCTAGACGCCGAGAAAATTCTAGATGTTAATTTAACAAATCAGATTATCGAATAATTCAGGAGCGCTTTGCAATGACTACAAATAGGGCTGGAAAAACAGCCAACTCAAAATCTCCCTCGGTGGATAGTGCAGATTCGCAACCGACCGATGACAGTGTAATAAAAGTGCAATTGCAAGCGTTACTAATAGCACTTAAGGCGGCAAAAAACGGTGATTTTACCGTCCGTTTAGCTCATGAGAATAATGAACTGGGTGAAATCACCTCAGTTTTTAATGAATTGGTGAGTTTAAATCAAAACTTTGCTAACGAAGTTAATCGCTTGGCATCCGAGATTGGTATCCAAGGGAAGCTCGGTTCTCAAGCCATTGTCAAAGGAGCAAGTGGGAGTTGGAAAGAATCGCTCGATAACTTGAATCAGATGTCTACTAATTTAAAAGAGCAGATAAAAGGTATTAATGAGGTTAGCCTTGCCGTCGCTCAAGGAAATTTGTCCAAGCAAATCGAGGCAAGCAATGCAGGAGAGTTTAAACAGCTTACGGATAATGCAAATCAGATGATTAGCAGCCTGAAGTCTTCAATCATACAGATGACAGAGGTGGCAACAGCAGTTGCATCTTCCGCAGAAGAACTAACCGCAGTCAGCAAAGAAATGAGTGAGAACGCCGAACAAACAGCCGAACAGGCCACTTCTGCGTCTGCCTCAGCTGAACAGGTAAGTCAGAATACCAATACAGTTGTGACTGCCGTGGAAGAAATGAATGCTAGCATTCGAGAAATTGCTAAGACCGTTACTCAAGGAGCAAAGGTCACGAGTGAGGCAGTTAAAACAGCCGATCGCACAAACGAGACAATTAACAAACTCGGTCAAAGCAGCATCGAAATTGGTAAAGTTATTAAAGTCATTACCTCTATCGCAGGGCAAACAAACCTGCTAGCACTCAATGCTACCATTGAGGCGGCTAGAGCCGGGGATGCAGGTAGAGGATTTGCCGTAGTCGCCAACGAGGTGAAAGAATTAGCCAAACAAACGGCAACTGCGACTGAAGATATTAGCTTGCGAATTGAAGCAATTCAAACAGATACAAAAAGTGCCGTTCAAGCCATCACTCAGATTACTAGTATTATCAATCAAATCAACGACTTCCAAAGCACGATCGCCAGTGCTATTGAGGAACAAACAGCAACTACAAATGAAATTGGTCGAAATATGACTGAGGCAGCCAAAGGAACATCAGACATTGCCAAAAGTATTGGAATTGTGGCACTTAATACTCAAAGTACAACTACTGGAACCAGTAATACTTTAGAGGCAGCTACAGAATTATCCCGAATGGCAGTAGATTTGCAGAAAGTCGTCAATCAGTTCAAGTATTAACAGGAGGCAGGGGGCAGGAGGCAGGAGGTAGGGGGCAGAGGAGATATATTTGAGAATGCAACAATGAGTCTTTGATACTCATGAATCCACCTTAGAACTCCGTTAACGAGTCTTTGATACTCATGAATCCACCTCAGAACTCCGTTAACGAGTCTTTGATACTCGTGAATCCACCTCAGAACTCCGTTAACGAGTCTTTTATACTCGTGAACAAGCATAAAAACTCTACTCCCCTGCCTCTCAATCGCCTAATCCCCCAATACCTAATACCTAATGCCCAAAATTCGGGTACTAATTGTTGATGACGCCGTTGTAGTACGGAGTCGAGTAAGTAAAATTTTATCTAGCGATCCAGAACTAGAGGTGGTAGGAGTCGCGGCTAACGGCCGCATTGCCCTTGCCAAGATTTCCCAAGTTAATCCCGATGTGATCATCCTGGATATTGAGATGCCGGAGATGGATGGTTTGCAAACTCTGTCCGCTATCCGACAAAAGTATCCACGCTTACCAGTCATTATGTATAGTACCTTCACACACAGGGGAGCGATCGCAACCCTGGAAGCTCTTTCTTTAGGTGCTTCAGACTACGCCACAAAACCTAGTAACTTAGGAAGTGTAGAGGCAACAAACCAACATATTCGGGATGATTTAATTCCCAAAATTAAGGTATTTGGTGCATTTTTCACACAAAGCCCAATTACTCATCCAGTTGTTTTTCCCCTTAGTAGGGATATACAGCAGGTGAAAGTTGTGGCAATTGGAGTTTCTACCGGAGGCCCAAACGCTCTGGGTGTATTGCTTAGGGAGTTTCCACCAGATTTATCAGTGCCGATTTTGATTGTGCAACACATGCCGCCAATGTTTACGAAACTACTAGCTAAACAATTAGCTTCCAAGTGTCAAATCCCAGTAGATGAAGCGGTTTCTGGACAGATACTAAAACCGGGACATGCCTGGATTGCACCAGGAGATTTTCATCTAATTGTGCAACGTGACAAAACTGGGGTTCGACTTGCCACCCATCAAGCATCTCCTGAAAATTCCTGTCGTCCTTCAGTTGATGTGCTGTTGCGATCAGTTGCACAGGTTTATGGGGCTGGAGCGATCGCAGTTATTCTCACTGGCATGGGGCAAGATGGCTTACATGGCTGTCAGTGCATACGCGAGGCGGGTGGACAGGTACTTGCACAAGACAAAGCTACTAGCGTCGTGTGGGGAATGCCTAGTTTTGTCGTTAATGCCGGACTTGCCAATCAAATTCTTCCACTTAACCAAATCGCAGATGAAATTATGCACAGAATTCGTTTCAATCAAGTTCCTCCTTCAGACCTGTAATGACACAGATTATGGGTGTAAGCAGCACTGATTTTGAGTATCTTCGAGAATTAGTTCATCATCATTCAGCCGTTGTATTGTTCGGTGATAAAACCTATTTAGCAGAGTTACATTTGCAGCCAATTGTCGAATTGGCAGGATTCGCTTCTATCGCTGATTTGGTTACTTACTTACGAACTGAGCCGTTTAATAGTCTTCACGCCCAGACAATCGAGGCGCTAGTCACTAACGAAACCTCATTCTTCCGTGATAGCCACCCTTTTGAAGCGCTGAAAAAATACATATTACCAGAGTTAATTAAACAACGAGAAAGTGAGCGATCGCTCAACATTTGGTGTGCTGCCTGCTCTAATGGACAAGAACCTTATAGCATCGCCATACTAATTCATGAACACTTTCCCACGCTTCTCAATTGGCCTGTAAAATTAATTGCGACTGATTTTTCTACTAAGGTTTTAGCGCGGGCCCGCGAGGGGCATTATAACCAACTTGAAATGAATCGTGGACTCCCTAAAAATATTCGCGATCATTACTTTCAAAAGCTAGAAACTCACTGGCAAATAAAGGAACAAATCCGCCAGATAGTTGATTTTCGTGAGTTGAATCTTTTACAATCTTGGTCATCTCTGCCACAATTCGACGTTATCTTTTTACGGAATGTTTTAATCTACTTTGATGTTGTTACCAAGAAAGCCTTACTAAAAAAGATCAAGCAGCAATTAAGGCCAGATGGCTATTTGTTTTTGGGTAGTGGTGAAACGACTATCAGCCTAGATGAATCATTCAAGCGGGTTTTATTTGACAAGGCTATCTGCTACCGATTGCACAGTCGTGGAGTTAACATTACCCAATAAAATCAGCAAACTATTGTTTTCCGCTATTTTCCTCATAACCATTAAGGGTTTTGACAAAATAAATATTGATAGTTAAAAGTTACATACCACACACATGTTATTGAAATTTATAAAGCAGATTACTGTTGAAAATGCGCCTAAAGCTGAGTTTAATTTAAGTATCGCTATAAAAGGAGTTAAAAAAGTATATTTTTTTAACTCCAGTTCCCTATTTACTTTTAGGTTTTTCATCTAAAAATTTCAGCAGCTTTTTTACATACCCCCAAACTTCCTTTCAAGAACTGTACTTAACTATTAAAATAGCGTGTAATAACTTGATAATCAAGAAGGAATAAAAAACATCCTACTTTTCCCACCTTTCTTACTTTTTCTACTATAATTTTTCCTAACATTATTCCTCTAATTTCTTCAGAGCATCAGGCTTGTGAGCAGCTTGTTTTCCTGTCTTATCACTTTCAACTAAGTACTCAGGGTTATCTTCACTTGCCGCAATATGGTGTTCTTTAATATCTGTAGGTGAAGTGAGTTTCTTTACTACCTTGCCAGTTGTCTTGCCTTGTGAAGTGTTCCATTCAACCCGATCGCCATTTTTGAATTGTTCAGCCATATTCATCTCCTCTTAATGTTTTATATCTACTAACGTCACATTATGTCTGCGATTGGAAAAACAGCCATCATTCTTGTGATAGAGAAAACATCCCTTATTAAGCCATTAATTAAATTGGTATAAGATGAAAAAATGAGGCGATCGCTCCAACCACCTTGATACAAAAGCTGTGTATCGCCTGATAATGAAGAAAGATTAAGCAGATCCTCAAAAAACTCTCAATGAGCCAGACTAGCCTAAATTTAGTTGCAATATCTATCTTTCTGATGACCCTATCGGTACTGCTGGGGCCATTCTTGAATTTATCGCCCGCAGTACCGGCGCTTGCTACCTTCGCTATTTTAGGAATAGCGACTTTTGACAGTTTTAGCTTGCAAGGCAAGGGTGGTACTATCTTTTTAGACTGGATTGCTGGATTTTCAAGTGAACACCGCGATCGCATCGTCCACCACGAAGCAGGGCATTTCTTGATTGCTTATTTGTTAGGTATTCCCGTTACCGGCTACACTCTCAGCGCTTGGGAAGCCTGGAAACAGGGGCAACCTGGACAAGGGGGCGTTAGCTTTGATGATGGCGAATTAGCATCTCAACTAAAAGTGGGTAAAATCAGTGCCCAAATGCTAGATCGCTACTGCACTGTTTGGATGGCGGGTATTGCTGCTGAAAGCCTAGTTTTTAATAATGCTGAGGGTGGAGGCGATGATAAAAGTAAGCTGATAGGAGTCTTGACAATTTTGGGATTTCCTGAATCAGTTTATCAGCAGAAACTGCGGTTTCATACCCTGCAAGCAAAAACCTTACTGCAAGAAAATTGGTCTAGCTACGAGGCTTTAGTTAATGCCATGCGACAAGGCACTTCGATAGAAGATTGTCATGCAGAGTTAGGAGTAAGAGGGGAGTAGGGAGTGGGGGCAGAGGGCAGATCGCTTTTAGCGTCTCCCCTTGGGAGAAGGCAGGGGGACAGGGAATAACCTATGGCTAATGACAAATTCCACTTTTAAGAAGAAACAACTTTTAAATGTGGGGTATGAGATAAATAGTTCGAGGCAATAACTCGATTACGTCCAGCAGTTTTAGCTTGTAGCAAGCATTGATCGGCACGATGCAACAAACTTACTCCTTGCTCGTCATCTTCAGCTTGCAGACAGGCTGTACCTAAACTAATGGTGACATTAATTGTCAGTTTGCTACTGAGAAAAAATGGTTCCTCGCAGACTAACAGATTAAGACGACGGGCGACAACTAGTGCTTCTTTATCATTGGTGTTAGCCAAAAGAATCACAAATTCTTCGCCACCATAGCGAAATGCTGTGTCTTGACAGCGCAGATTGTGTCGCAGACGCTTACATAGTAGTTGCAAAGTGCGATCGCCAACTAAATGCCCGTGAGTATCGTTAACTCTTTTGAAGTGATCTACATCCAAAATAATCAAACTCATGGAAGTCTTTTGACTTCTAGCTTTTTTTATTTGCCTGGGTAAGTCCCATTCTAAAGCACGACGATTATTTAATTCTGTTAAGGAATCGGCTAAGGCGATCGCTGATAACATATCATTTGTCCGAATCAAATCTCGGTATTTTTGTCCTTTTCGCAAGCCAACAGTCAATTGAGCAAGTATTAGTCCATGATTGGCCGTCAATTCTGTCAAGGTATGGTCTATTTTTTCATCCAGAAGATGCCAAATATAAGCATCGGCTCCTTGCTTTAATGCCGTAGCAGTCATCTCTAATTCCCTGTGCCAACCCTTATTTCTATCAGCAAGCTGCTCTGGACGATCCTCTAAGAGAATACAGTATATCCAGGATAGTTTTGTCTGGTCTTTCAACCAACTGCAAAGTTCTATACTACCATCCAGACTAGCCTGCACAAGCATTATATCGGGGGGCGTCATTTGAATCCGGGACACTGCCTGATTCAGATTGTCTATAATTTCTACACTAGAAGCCATCGCATAAAGGATCTGATCTGGGAGTGTAGCGATAAAGTTATTTTTTCCAAAGACCAGAATAGAAATATCCATTGCTTTATTTTTTACCCTATTTAACTTTTCAACAGATTAACTTTCTAAGAATTGCTGCTTTTGTTGGCTAATACCGAATATATTCTTCTAAATATAGTTATATTTGCTGATATATTATTTTGTCGCCGAATCATAATACTTTTTCAATTTTAATCTCCTTTTTAGACTTTATTTTTGCTACTCCCGTTTTCAAAACCCTCTCTTCTGACAACTAATGTCTTATTTACACTATCTTTTTAAAACCGTAAAAATACTGAATAATATTGAAATTTATAAAAACTGTTTTTGTAGTTTATTAAGTGTTCTTCTCCTCAAGTAATTACCAGAATAATTAATTTGTGATAACTGTCATATTAGGCAGCCAAATTTCTTCCTAAGAAGAAAAATAAAGAGATTATAAAACTTTTTCATCAAATTATAAAAATCAAAACTATTTTATTGAATGAGAAATGTTATTAACCAAATAGCAGTTAAGGTTTTTGTTTAAAAAATAGGCTTTTATTAAGTATCAATTAGGGGTTTAATTGCCAAAAAACGCGAATACAATGACAGCACAAGTCGCCACTACTAAGGCAGAAAGCTTATATAAATAACCTATTCTACAATTTTAGATGGAATTTTCAGGGTAAAGTTTTACAATGTTATTAGAATAGAAAAATAGTTTATGTCTACACTTTTGCGGTGTTGGTTTATTTACTTAATTCACATCTTTGTTTGTTTACCGCAACCTCAGAAATCTAGAAAACAAAGCTAAAAAAAAGAGTTTATGTTAAAATCTGCCCCTAATGTGGGTAAATTAGTTCAATTCCACCCGTAGAAAGGGCGGAAAAATAGAAAAAATTTTGTTAGCGTACCCCAAAATATGAAAATTTCAACTTCTGTGAAAAGCTAGAATCTGAATCAATAACCCTCAACAGTATAATCAGCAGTAACAATTACCTGTTTGATTGACTCCTCAGAAGCTGGGGATTTCACCATAACAGTTTTAGGATTAACATCGATATCCACCTTGGCTTCAAGTTCTATAAGATGGATGGATTCAGTAATTATTTCTGCACATCTCTCACAAGCAATATTTGATAATTTCAGTTTTAGTGCCATTTGCTACCTTAATATGGGATTTTTAAAGTATTTCTTAAGGATTAATCTTAAAGATCAAAATGCGATGTCTAGGATGGGCTACGCCTAAGCACATCCTGCCAAAGTAAAGTACAGTAGTGGTTAACAACATTATAGTAACTGTATACATCTTATCCACTGGCACAATTCGCTGGCAGTAATATGAAACAAAATGCAAGAATATATAAAGCTATTTATGAAAATACACCTATCTACTGCCGCTACGCCCAAGTCTAAAGTTAAAAATACCTATGTCTTCAAATCCTCAGTACTTAAGCGGTAACGAAATTCGCAACATATTTCTCGACTTCTTTGCCCAACGGAATCACCAAATTCTCCCAAGTGCCTCCCTCGTGCCAGAAGATCCAACCGTGCTGCTGACGATCGCGGGGATGCTACCATTTAAGCCGATATTCTTGGGGCAGCGTACACCAGAATTTAAGCGGGCTACGACTTCGCAAAAGTGTATCCGTACCAACGACATCGAAAATGTCGGACGCACCAAACGGCATCAGACCTTTTTTGAGATGCTGGGTAATTTCAGCTTTGGTGATTATTTTAAAGAACAAGCGATCGCTTGGGGTTGGGAAATTTCCACACAAGTCTTTGGCATTTCCCCGCAAAATCTCGTCGTCAGCGTTTTTAAAGATGATGATGAAGCCTTTGGAATTTGGCGCGATCAAATCGGTGTGCCGATAGCGAGAATTAAACGCTTGGGCGAAGATGATAACTTTTGGGTATCTGGCCCGACTGGGCCTTGTGGCCCTTGTTCAGAAATTTATTACGACTTCCACCCAGAACGCGGTGACGATAATATAGATTTAGAAGACGATTCCCGGTTCATCGAGTTTTACAACCTCGTGTTCATGCAATATAACCGGGACGCTTCCGGTAATTTAACGCCACTGCAAAACAAGAACATCGACACCGGTATGGGTTTGGAGAGAATAGCGCAAATCCTCCAAAAAGTACCCAATAACTACGAAACTGATCTGATTTTCCCAATAATCCAAACAGCAGCCCAAATTGCTGGCATTGATTACCACAAAAGTGATGAAAAAACCAAAGTTTCTCTAAAAGTTATTGGTGATCACGTTCGTTCTGTTGTCCACATGATCGCTGATGAAATTCGCGCTTCCAACGTCGGACGGGGTTATGTGCTGCGGCGGTTAATTCGGCGGGTGGTGCGTCATGGGCGATTAATTGGGATTTCTGGCGAATTTACTACTCAAGTTGCCGAAAGTGCGATCGCTCTTTCTGAATCAGCTTACCCCAATGTGCGCCAACGGGAAGCAGCAATTAAAGCTGAGTTGCAACGGGAAGAATCGAATTTCCTCAGAACTCTGGATAGAGGCGAAAAACTGCTAGAAGAAATTATCCAAGAGGTGAAACAGCGAGGGGAAACTCAAATTAGCGGTGAAAGTGCATTTACTCTTTATGACACCTACGGATTCCCCCTCGAACTTACTCAAGAAGTTGCCGAGGAAAATAATCTCACAGTTGATGAAGCGGGATTTGATGCCGAAATGCAAAAGCAGGTGGAACGCGCCAAAGCAGCACACGAAACCATCGATTTAACTGTGCAAGGTTCCCTTGACAAATTAGCAGAACACATTCAAGTCACCGAATTTTTAGGCTATACCCAATCGGCAGCGACGGCAAAAGTCGAAGCGATTTTGGTAGAAGGTGTTTCTCAAGAGGAAGCAGAAGCGGGGACAGAGGTGCAAATTGTCCTTGACAAAACGCCATTTTATGGTGAATCTGGGGGACAAATTGGCGATCGCGGTTATATCTCTGGCGATGGTATCGTAGTTCGGGTGGAAGACGTTAAAAAAGAATCTGATTTCTTTGTTCACTTCGGACGCATCGAACGCGGTACACTGCGCGTAGGCGATAATGTTACAGCCCAAATTGATCCGGCTTGTCGCCGTCGCAGCCAAGCTAACCATACCGCAACCCACCTGTTACAAGCGGCTTTGAAAAAAATTGTTGATGATAGCATATCTCAAGCTGGTTCCTTAGTGTCCTTTGACAGGTTGCGATTTGACTTCAACTGTCCCCGCGCGTTGACAGCAGAGGAAGTGCAACAAATTGAAGAACAGGTGAACACTTGGATTGCTGAAGCACATGCTGCAAAAGTGGAAGTATTACCAATAGCCGAGGCGAAAGCTAGGGGTGCCGTTGCGATGTTCGGCGAAAAATACGGCGAGGAAGTGCGCGTGATTGACTTCCCCAATGTATCAATGGAACTATGCGGTGGGACTCATGTGAGTAACACGGCTGAAATTGGCGTATTTAAAATTATTTCTGAAGCTGGTGTGGCTTCTGGGGTGCGGCGTATTGAAGCTGTTTCGGGGCCAGCAATACTAGATTATCTCAACCTGCGGGATAAAGTAGTTAAAGATTTGAGCGATCGCTTTAAAGTTAA
Organism: Nostoc sp.; assembly: GCF_035638895.1. Taxonomy (GTDB): domain Bacteria; phylum Cyanobacteriota; class Cyanobacteriia; order Cyanobacteriales; family Nostocaceae; genus Nostoc. The sequence continues at coordinate 18,388 of NZ_DASQZC010000183.1, forward strand.
ACCCGAAGAAGTACCAGACAGAATCACAAGTCTGCAAAGCGAACTGAGAAATACCCAAAAGGAACTGGAAACCTTGAAAGTACAGTTAGCGATCGCAAAATCTGATAGCTTGCTGCAAACAGCCGAAACTGTAGGCGATTCTAAAATTATTGTCGCCCAATTAGAAGATGTTGATCCAGAATCATTGAAAACCGCAGCCGAACGCTTGTTGCAAAAAATCGGTAACGGTGCAGTGGTGTTGGGTTCTGTTCCTGAAGAAGGGAAAGTTAGTATAGTTGCAGCTTTTAGTTCAGAAGTGAACAAAAAAGGTTTGCAAGCTGGTAAATTTGTAGGTGCGATCGCTAAAATCTGCGGTGGCGGTGGCGGTGGAAGACCGAACTTAGCCCAAGCAGGCGGACGGGATGCGAGTAAATTACCAGAAGCGTTGCAACAAGCCGAAAGTGAGTTAAAGTCCGCCTTGGGTTAACCATCTTCTGCTTCAACGAGAGAGACAAGTGTAACATAGTGTTTCCCAACATAATGTGAAGGTTGAGATGAAAAGTAATCAAATCCCTCCAGGAAGCTTTGGTATACCTGTATTAGGTGAAACGCTCTCCTTTGTTTTCGACCGCGATTTTGCCAAAAAGCGCTATCGCCAATATGGTTCTATCTTCAAAACCCATCTTCTTGGCAGACCAACTGTGGTAATGGCAGGCCCGGAGGCATTAGAGTTCGTTTTGTCAACCCATATGGAGAATTTTTCTTGGCGCGAGGGATGGCCTAATAATTTCAAAACATTACTGGGTGAGTCGCTTTTTCTGCAAGATGGAGAGGAACATCGCAGAAACCGCCGCTTGATGATGCCGGCGTTGCATGGTCCAGCATTGGTGAATTATGTCTCCACAATGGAAGATATTACGCGCGGCTATCTGCAAAAGTGGGAGAAAAAACAGGAGTTTACTTGGTTCCAAGAGTTTAAACAACTGACGTTTGATATTGCCAGTCAATTGTTGTTAGGTACGCGTCCTGGGCCTGAATGTGTGCGCCTCAGCCAGTTGTTTACAACTTTGACTAATGGGCTGTTTGCTATTAATCCGTTGCCTTTACCATTTACTACATTTGGTAAAGCTATAGCCGCTCGCGATCAGATTTTAGAGCATCTAACTCAAGTTGTCAGAGAACGTCAGCAAAACCCAACTAAAGATACCATCAGCTTGTTAATCCAAGCTAAAGATGAAGATGGTAATAGCTTAAGTGAAAAAGAAATCATTGCCCAAGCGGTACTGTTACTCTTTGCTGGACATGAAACGACTACTTCGATGCTGACTTGGTTATGTACAGAGTTAGCCCGTCATCCAGAAGTACTCGAAAAAGCAAGAGTTGAACAATTGCAACTTGCAAGTAAAGGAAACTTGGATTTAGAACAATTGGGGAAAATGCCCTATTTAGAGCAGGTTTTGTGGGAAGTTGAAAGATTGTACCAGCCTGTTGGAGGTGGGTTTCGTGGTGTGATTAAAGACTTTGAGTTTAAAGGTTATCACGTACCTGCTGGTTGGCAGTTGCTTTATTCAATTGTGATAACTCATAGCCTAAAAGAAATCTACCTTGAACCAGAGCGTTTTGATCCAGAGCGTTTCAGTCAAGAGCGCCAAGAACACAAAAAGTATCCTTTTAGTTTAGTTGGTTTCGGTGGTGGGCCACGCATCTGTATTGGTATAGCCTTTGCCAAAATGGAAATGAAGATTATTGCTGCTCATCTTCTACGCAATTATCATTGGGAGATATTACCCAATCAAAGTTTAGAGGTAGTTGTGGTTCCCACTAATCGCCCTAAAGATGGGTTGCGGGTTAGATTTCAACCTCGGTGAAATGTTTTATGGCATCCCAAATAGACATACATTTATCTAACGGAGTTTTGCAACACTTGCAAAATGTGAAAGATTTTGTAGGTGAAAATGTTAACTCTCTAAGTAATTCAGCACAACAAGTTGGGGAGTCTTTGAAGGCAACAGCAACTACAACGACTGATAAAGCAATTGATACAATTACGACAAGCTTAGAACAAACTTGGCAAACTGCTGATAAATTTAAGAGTACAACATCGGGCGCAGTTAAAGATGCGATGGTATCTTCTGCAAGTGATTGGCTGACACAACACCCAATATTATTTAAGTTAGTTCAAATACTAGGTTGGGCGACTAATCACCCAATTGTTAGTATAGTGGTTTTGCTGTTTGCGATCGCTCTCATCTGGAGTGTCATCAAAGCAATCGTCCGCTTGATTGAAACTGCTAGTTGGTCAATACTCCAAGTTCCGTTAAAATTGCTTCAGGCTTTGTTTAAAGTTAGCTTTCTATCCTTAACTAAAGTTGGCAGTTATACTGTTCAACGAATGACAGCTACAGAAACAATTGATAACCTGCCAGCTTTGCCACCTGAGAATTTTCAACCAAATAAACAACAACGATTAGTAGAAATTTCTAGTCGCTTAGAAGCAATTCAAAAGGAACAGCATGAGCTTTTACAAGAAGCAGCAGACTTGATTGCTTCCGACACAATTAATATAGAAATCTCAAAAATTAAACAGCTAGAAAGCGTTGAATCACATCTTGGCTGAGTTCGGCTGTGGAACCGGAGGCGACAATACCACCTTTTTGCATAGCGTAATAGTAATCAGCTTGACGAACAAAGTGTAAATGTTGCTCTACCAATAAAACTGAAATGCCTGTGGTTTCGACGATGCGACGGACTGCGGCTTCAATTTCTAGGATGATTGAGGGTTGAATACCTTCGGTGGGTTCATCTAAGACGAGTAATTGAGGCTCTCCCATTAAAGCACGTGCGATCGCTAATTGTTGCTGCTGTCCCCCACTCAAATCACCACCCATCCGCGAAAGCATGGTTTTTAACACTGGGAATAAGCTAAAAACTTCCTCTGGAATTTCTGCTTTTTTTACTGGTTTGCGTCTAGCTTCTAACCCCAGCAGCAGATTTTCTTTGACTGTCAAACGGGGGATGATTTCTCGTCCTTGGGGAACATAACCAATTCCTAACTTTGCCCTTTGGTCTGGAGATTTCGAGTTGATTAATTCTCCAGCTAAGTTAATAGTACCACTGCGGGGTTTGAGTAAACCCATAATTGTTTTGAGTAATGTAGATTTCCCTACACCATTGCGTCCAATCAGGCATATCATTTGCCCAGATGGTACGCTTAAATCTACATTGCGGAGAATATGGCTTTCGCCGTAGTAAACGTTAAGGTTAGAAATTTTTAGCATTCGCAACTCCACAAAAAGATTAGGTCAGGCGGTTACACCGGGATTGTTAGGCTGTTTATCTCCTACCGTATTTGGAGAGAAAGAGTCAGGAATTGAATTTAATGGTTCTTGTATCAATGTTCTAGTTCTTAAAGCCTCAAAATCATCGGTAATTTTGTCAATACTATAATCAGCTTTGTATTCAAGGAAAGATTTAATTTTTTGAGCTTCAGCAATACTTGCTCGATAGAACCATACCCTCTTTTCAAGAGGGAAAATGCCAAATGCAGACTGAACAGCAGCTGAGGCAGCTCCTAACCCAGCAGCTAAATGGGCATTATTATTGATACCAGCAAGTGTTACACCAAGACTCAGACCAATAGAAGTAAGACTAAATACAATACCTAAAAATCTATTAAAATTCACTTGAAATTGATATTCCTTGATAAAAGGTTCTATCTTATTTTTCATGAACTCAATCTCTGGTGTTTTTACTTTGCCTTGTTGATTAATATTTGATGATGTCATAGGTTGATAATATCCAATGTTCTATCTAGTTTGTAAAGTCGTATGAAACCCTTAGAGGTTGTTTAAAAAGCTTTAAAGTATACCGAAACCTCTCCCCTATTGGGTATTATGTTACGCGCTCTATAATAATAGTTACCTTGAATAAATGCTGTAATCAGGAAAAACACGTAAAGTCAAAAACTTTGACATTTATGCTACATAATTTTTTAATAGTAGTACTGTTAATTTATTAATAACACTGTAACTGGGCTAGCAATACAACAATTCCATCGATAGCTTGCCGTACAATTTTTGCAGGCTGCTCCAATTGATTGCCAGCAACAAACTATATTCCACAATGGTTAAAAAGTTTTTGCACTATGGTAGACTAATACCTAAGAATACCTTGTGAAGTAAAAATTTAGTCTTCCTGTTTTCCTAGATATACTTCAATAACACGGGAATCATTTTGAACTTCTTCAAAATTTCCTTCGCACAGTACTGAACCTTCATGTAACACTGTTACCTTCTTGGCGATTTGACGCACAAATTCTATATCGTGTTCAATTACTAAAATTGAATGATTCTGCGCTAGTATTAAAAGTAATTCACCAATATTATAAGTTTCTTCATCTGTTAAACCAGCAACTGGTTCATCAACAAGTAATAAGTCAGGTGACTGTGCTACTAACATCCCAATTTCTAAACGCTGCTTTTCGCCGTGGGAAAGTAAACCTGCTCTGATGTCAGCTTTAGCAGTTAAACCGATAGTTTCTAATAATCCTTTAATATTATTCTTTTCAACAGTATTAGAACGTCCAAACAAAGTAGAAAAGACGTTTTTATTACGGTTGCTAGTAATTTCTAGATTTTCATGGGGCGTTAAGTTTAAGTAAATTCGGGGTGTTTGAAACTTGCGCCCAATTCCCAATCGGGCAATTTTATATTCAGGTAAAGAACGCAGATTTCTTCCTTTGAATAAAACTTGCCCAACGGTTGGCTGCACCTTCCCCGTAATCACATCCAGAAATGTTGTCTTCCCGGCTCCATTGGGGCCAATTACTACTCGTAACTCGCCCACATCCATGCTAAAGTTAAGCTGATTTAGCGCTTTAAAACCGTCAAAACTAACAGTTACGTTTTCAGTTTCCAATATTTTCGCGTTCATGTTGCACTTCGGGGTCTTCTTCCAAGGTGGGATATGTAGCAATTTGTTGACGGCGGTGGAAAAGAGAAATATTCTGACTACGCAACCATCCCACTATGCCGTCAGGAAGCACTGTAACGACTATCAAAAATAGTGCGCCTTGGAAAAATAGCCAGATTTCAGCAAATTGTTCACTTAAAAAAGTGCGGGCATAATTTACTAACAAAGTTCCCACAATCGCGCCAATTAAAGTAGCGCGTCCGCCTACAGCTACCCAAATTACCATTTCAATGGAAAAGGCAATATCCATTGCTCTGGGTGATATAGAACCACTCTGGATAGTGTAAAATGCTCCTGCTATGCCTGCGATCGCACCTGAAACTGCAAACACTAGCACCTTATAATCTGTAGGATCGTAGCCAGAAAATCTTACCCGACTTTCATCATCACGAATAGCTATCAACAATCTCCCAAAGCGTCCAGTTGTCAACCAGCGACAAATTCCGTAAGTGGCTGCGAGAAACACCACCGTCAGCGTATAGAAAACAAACTGCGTTTTCGCATCACTGACCGTTGCCCCAAACAAAGTTGTAAAATCTATCAGTCCATTTGTACCGTTGAAAAGCTGTTGTTGACCGTTAAAGAAATTGAAAAATACAATAGTTCCGGCTTGAGTCAAGATAGAAAAATAAACTCCCTTGAGGCGATTTCGGAAAACTAAATATCCCAATAATCCCGCCAATAACCCTGGAATTAGTACTACAAAAGCTATTGTCAAAGGAAAAGAATAAAAAGGTTGCCAAAAGGCGGGAAGTTCCGTAACTCCATAAAGTCCCATGAAATCAGGCAATTCTCCAGTAGGGACTTGCAGTTTCAGGTACATTGCGATCGCATATCCACCCAAACCAAAGAAAATACCATGTCCCAAACTTAGTAAACCAGTATAACCCCAAATCAAATCGATACCTAAAGCCACAATTGCCAGCGACAAAAATCGTCCCAACAAATTTAGACGAAACTCCGTAAGCAACAGTGGCATAATGATAATGAGGAAAAGTGCGATCGTAACCACCACCCCCACCTCAATTAATAACCCTCCTCCCCTCTTCCTCATTCTCTGCGTCCTCCCTTCGGGTTCACCAGTCGCCTGCGGAGGGAAACCCTTCTGCTGCGCTGGTTCACTGCGTCTCTGCGGTTTAAACATCAACAGTACGCCCCTTCTGCGGAAAAATCCCCCCAGGCTTCCACTGTAAAAACACAATAATTAGCGCAAATACCATCACCTTAGCCATACTCGTCGTCGCAAAAAAAGTAAACAAATCAGCCAAAGGCTTAACAGGACTCAACAGCAAAGCCAAAGTCCCAGAACCAATTAAAAAATTAGCTGTACCAATACCCAACGCCGCCACAATCGTCCCGGCTAAATTGCCCACACCCCCAACCACAACCACCATAAAAGTATCAATAATATAGTTTTGTCCCGTATTTGGCCCTACAGAACCGAGTAAACTAATCGCACATCCAGCCATACCAGCTAAACCAGAACCCAGTGCAAAGGTAATCGCATCAACCTTTTGAGTTGGTATACCCAAACAAGCACTCATACTCCGGTTTTGCGTCACAGCCCGAATTTTTAAACCCCAGCTAGAATGTTGTAAGAATAGATAAATTCCCACCACACAGATTATTGTTAAACCAATAATAAATAACCTAGCGAAGGGTAATTGCACACCACCTAAAGACATCCCTCCTTGCAACCAAGTAGGCGCAGTTACATCCACATTTTGAGCGCCAAACCAAGGTTGAGTCACTGCTAACTGATAAGTTTGACTCAATAAATTAACTGTTGTGATTGTCACCCCCAGCGATAGTAAAAATATTATCGCTACAATCCAGTTACGAACTCTTCCCAAATCAGTGCGAGAATTTAAAATCCATAAACCTCCAAAAAACAACAGAGAAAATAAGCCTATGCCAATTATCAATACCCAATTTACACTGCGAACAAACTGTTGAAAAATTAAACTTACTCCCCAAGTTGCCAAGAGAGTTTCTAGAGGTCGTCCATAGAGATAACGAATCACGCCTTTCTCTAGAATTAATCCCACAGCAGCCGTGAAGATGAAAGCAATAATCAAAGCCAAAAATATATAGACTTCAAACCACACTCCACCCAATTGTTTGCAAGCATTTTGCACAACAAATGTTGTATAAGCGCCGAACATCATCAACTCACCATGTGCCATATTGATGACGCCCATCAATCCAAATATAATCGCCAATCCCAATGCGGCAATTAATAATACAGCGCCAATACTAATACCATTAAATACAGCTTCTAAAAATCCTGCTAACACTTTTTCCTCACATACTATTCGTAAATACGTGTAGTGTTACGGTACAAAAGACTAAACATAGGGACAATAACTTTTTACCGTAACCTACCGAGATAAATAATGCATTGCACTTCGCTATAACGCACCCCAGCAATTTAAAATTAACTAATTCGTAATTGGTAATTAATTACGAATTACGAATTACGAATTACGAATTATTTAGGCTTTCTTGTACTTACTACCCTTAGCCGGGTCACTCCAATCACAAGCAAATCCCTTAGTTTCTTTCACAAATTGATTCCAAGGAACTGGCTCAACGGCTGTCGGAGTAGCATAAACAATATCAAACAAACCATCTTGTCTTACTTGACCAATCCGCACAACTTTGGATATGTGATGATTGGCATCCATTGTCACTTTACCTTCAGGTGCATCTATAGTTTGACCATACGCCGCAGCACTCACTTTCGCTATGTCTGTAGTACCAGCTTTTTCTACTGCTTGCTTCCACAAATAAACAGCGATGTATGCTGCTTCCATTGGGTCATTTGTTACCCGATTTTCACCGTACTCTTTCTTGAAAGCTGCTACAAATTTTTTGTTAGCAGGTGTGTCTACTGTTTGGAAGTAATTCCAAGCTGCATAATGACCTTTGAGATACTCTACACCAATTGCTTTAACTTCTTCTTCGGCAATACTGACAGACATGGAAGGATATTTTTCTGGTGTCAATCCAGCACCTTTCAATTGTTTGAAGAAAGCAACG
>NZ_DASQZC010000184.1:0-2448 GCF_035638895.1 Nostoc sp.
CCTAAAATTGCTGAAGGTATATTCACTTGCACACATCCATTAAATCCTTTAGATGTGATGTTCACTAATCAAGTGATTAGCTATGATGTTGTGAATATGCCTCCAGTTAGCTTAATTCAGAATGTCCAAATGCGAGGGCAACACTATCAATTTGATGGCATCCAAAGCTTAAAAATTCCAGTTTGGATGGAATATCATTTTCGGAGTTAACTAACTTCCAAACCCTTTACCATGCTTTTTAGTTTTTCGAGGTTCTATCGTCATTAACTCGGCTTTAAAACCTCTGGAGTCTTGCAACATTAACTTACGAATTCGCTGGCGTTGGTAAGCCTGTACCTCAGCAGCTAGGGGATGATCAGGGTCAATTTTGAGGTGAGTAATAGAAGAAACATATTTTTCTTTGCTTTCGGGATTATTTGGCTCTTTTAGTCCGCACATAATCCCACCTTCATCTCCTGAATAGCCAATGAAATCAATTTCAAATTCTCTGTCTGGATCGGCGTTTACTCCTTTTTGCTTTAATGTCTTTAAAAACTCCTTTCCAGCCCGTGTTTTAATTGGTAAGTTCTCTTTCAGTTTTTCAGTAAGTGCCTTTGCTGCATTGTAATCATCAATTCTCATCGCTTTAGCTCTTTATTTCAGTTAAAAAGGATTTTACTATGGTCTTTAACCTTTTCCCTAGTCACAAATTACGCTACAATCTTTAACCCTGTTACTTCTGTAGGCTCTCCACATCCACTGTGAAACACTATCAACAACAAACTAACGCCTTCCCCAGCGATTACCTAAACAACTTATGGGGAGAAATCCAAGCTTGTCCTTACTTTGCTATCAACAACCTCAACCGCGATTTTGTCGCCACGAAAGGATTTTCTGTAGTATTTCAACGTTCTGGATTAGCAAAAGTAGAACAGCAGTTTCCCTACTTCAAGCCTTACCTCGATTTAGCTCTGCAACCTAGTTGTAATGCTTTTTACCTCAATCCTTTACAGCTAAAGGAAGGCTCCCGCGTCGATCCGCATATCGATCGCTCCTTGCGTTCCTACTCCAAAACTATTGAACCGCCTGCGGTTGTCAGTGTTCTCTATGTGCGCGTACCTGCGGATATGGAAGGGGGAGAACTGGTATTGCGATCGCACAAACGCCAACTTGGGCAAATTAAGCCCCAATTCAATACTTTAGTTCATTTTCAAGGTGATTTAACCCATTCGGTTAACGCTGTCAAAACCCCAGGAAATCGCCTAAGTCTCGTTTGTGAACAGTATAGTTTGAGTGATGCTGAACTTCAGGAAATCCCTGAGTTTACTGTAGAGTCAAGAATCACTCAGTCTACAACCAAAAAGAGAAAGTATGCCTCATAGTTTAGTGTTCAATTTGCTACCTCAATCGCCCATTCCACCACAGTTTCTTACAGGTAGACATCTCCACGCCCTATTTTTAACCCTCGTTAGTTCTGTAGATAGCACATTAGGCGATCGCTTGCACGATTCCACCGCAGATAAAGCTTTCACCCTCTCTCCCTTACAAATTAATTCCCCCCTTTTGAAGGGTGGTAAGGGGGGATCTAAATTGCAATACTCACATCAACAACCCATTCCCGCCGGAACACCTTGTTGGTGGCGCATCTCTTTATTAGATGACACTCTATTTGGCAAACTTACCCAACTCTGGCTAAATCTTAATCCCAATCGCCCTTGGCATCTTGGCCCGGCTGACTTGTATATTACCAGCATTCAAGGCACACCCCAATCTATTCAACCTTGGGCAAATGCCAGTACTTACGCTCAATTATACGAAGAAGCTAGCGATGCCTACGGCGGCAAGCTACGCAATTCTTCCATTAATCTTACCTTTTCCACGCCTACCGCCTTCCGTCAAGGACAGTATGATACTACCCTTCCTACCAGAGAATCTGTTTTCAATTCCCTACTTTCGCGGTGGAATAAGTACAGTGGCATAGAATTTACTCAGATTGCGATCGAGTCGATATTTCCCTCATTTGTCAATATTCATACAGAAATATTAGCTGATTCTCGCAGCAAATTTATTGGCATCCTTGGCGAAGTTACCTATAAGATTTTAGGGGCAGTTGAACCAATACAAATTAAACAGATTAATGCCTTAGCTGACTTTGCTTTATATACTGGTGTCGGAAGAAAAACAACAATGGGGATGGGTATGGCAAGGCGGCTGTATTCTCCATAATTCTAAATAATCATTTAAAAACTACCTAAGTTATGAATCAAACTGAATATATTTCCATTGCGGCATTGAATCAATATGCCTATTGTCCGCATCGCTGTTGGCGGATGTTTTGTGCAGGGGAGTTTAGCGATAATCAATACACAATTGAAGGTACAACTTTACACGATCGCGTCCACACGACAAGCGATATACAGCGAGGAGAAACTTGGCAAGTTCGGGCAATCTGGTTGAAGTCTGAGCAAT
>NZ_DASQZC010000185.1:0-6439 GCF_035638895.1 Nostoc sp.
CTTGTTTGCAGTTTGAAAATTATGTTTGCAGTTTCATTTGCAATTATTGTGGTTTTGAGACCCCCTTTATTTGCAATTAATGTGGTTTCAAAATCGCCTTGTTTGCAGTTTTATCGCTGGATGTTTGCAGTTCGCTACAATTAGGGATTGAACACTTTTAATTCTCCAGAATTAAAAGTGTTGATGTACAGTCCCCTTGTCCTTCACGATAAACACTCACGAATAAAATCGGCGTTTTACCCTCTTTTTGCACATAAAGGGATGCTCCCAATAAACCTGTCCAATTCTTATTGCCCTAAATTGCTACGCAGCTTGGCGATGTCACGATGCGGGGGAATACCAAATAGTTTTTTATATTCCCGGCTGAAATAAGACGGGTCATCGTAACCGACGCGAAAGCTGGCGATCGCCACGTCCATGTTTTCGCCAAGCATCAGACGGCGCGCTTCTTGAAGCCGTATTTGTTTCTGGAACTGTAAAGGACTCATCGCCGTGACGGACTTAAAATGTTGGTGAAAGCTTGACACGCTCATGCCGAGTTCGCGGGCTGTATCTTCGATTTTCATCGGCTGATCAATGTTCTCGCGGATTTGCTTGACCACCCTGGAGATGCGCTGTGCGTCACCTTCCGTAGTGATAAGCTGACCCAGGCGTGCGCTCTGTTTTCCCTTTAAAAGCCGATAGATGATCTCGCGGATGATGAGCGGCGCGAGAAACTTCATTTCGTCCGGCGTGTCAAATAGTTTCACCAATTTGACGACCGCTTCCAGCAAATCGGCATCAACCGGGCTGACATCCATCGCTTTGACTCCGGTGCCGCTTTTTTTAGTTTCGATGCCGGATTCAATCATCACCACAGCCACAAGTGCCGGATCGAGGTCTATCCGAAGATTCAAATAAGGTTTTTCCTCGGACGCTTCGACGACATTACTCATAATCGGCAAATCAAGGGTCGAGATTAAGTAATGACCGGAATCGTAGTGAAATAATTCATCGTTCAAAAGCACATCCTTGCTGCCCTGCGCGATGACGCAGAAGGCGGGCTTTAATACGGATATCTGGCTCTCGGTCGGTTTCGACGATTGATATATGAAAATGCCCGGAAACACTTCCAAAAGGCTGTTTTCGGGAGCGAGACGAATCATTCTTTCGATCAGATCCTCCCGATTGATCTGCATCTTTCGCTTTTCAAATTCTGCTTCTTTTGCGTTCATAAATTTATATTAAACATTTTGTTTCTGTTCAGCACGTTGCATAGCGATTTTTTGGAGAATTGTCCGGTTTTTTTCAATGAACGTCCTAACGCTATCCGTTTTCACGCCCGCATAATTGAACTCATACAGCAAACGGTAGAAACGCTGCTGATAAAACCAGATTGATATTTGGAGAAATTTAAGATTAATAGAGCAACAATTTCAATCTGTAAATCTCACAATCAAAAGGGGAGAAATTATATGAAATATATATTAATTTTAGCGATGATAGCTCCTATGATAAGCGGGCAATTTTACACACAAACAGAACAAAAAGGACAATCAGAAAAAACAAAACAAATGGAACAAATAACACCAAATGGATATACAACTTTTAAGGTAAGCGACAACGTTGCAATGTATAAGGTTACTTTTAAAAACCAATACAAAATGAATGTTGCGGGACATCTATTTATTCCCAAGAATTTAGATCAGAATAAAAAACATTCGGCGATCATTGTTGGGCATCCTATGGGAGCGGTAAAAGAACAAAGTGCCAACGTGTATGCTGCAAATATGGCTGAACGAGGGTTTGTGACTTTATCTGTTGACTTGTCTTTTTGGGGAGAGAGTGAAGGCGAACCACGCAACGCTGTTGCGCCTGATATTTATTCTGAAGATTTCAGTGCAGCAGTTGACTTTCTTGGCACCCGTCCATTTGTTGACAGAAACCGAATCGGAATAATTGGAGTTTGTGGTAGCGGAAGTTTTGTGATCAGTGCCGCTAAGATTGATCCGCGAATGAAAGCGATCGCAACTGTCAGTATGTACGATATGGGAGCAGCCAACCGAAATGCACTTAACCATTCGCAAACCCTAGAGCAGAGAAAGAAACTTATAGCTGAGGCTGCGGAGCAGCGTTACGCAGAGTTTACCGGCGGCGAAACCAAATATACGGGCGGGACTGTTCATAAGTTGGATGAAAACACTCATCCTATTCAGCGTGAATTTTATGAATTCTACCGCACTCCGCGAGGTGAATACACTCCAAAAGGAGGGTCGCCGGAACTGACGACGCATCCGACATTGAGCAGTAACACTAAGTTTATGAACTTTTATCCGTTCAATGACATTGAAACGATTTCCCCTCGTCCGATGCTTTTCATTACGGGTGATCAGGCTCACTCAAAAGAATTTAGTGAGGATGCTTACAAACGTGCAGCCGAACCGAAAGAACTGGTTATTGTTCCGAATGCCGGACACGTTGATTTATACGACAAAACCGATCTGATTCCTTTTGACAAGCTGGAAGGCTTTTTCAAAACGAATCTAAAGTAATCAGGAAGCAGAAACCAAGAAGTCGTTTCACTTTCAAAAAAGACGAATGAGCAATATGAAATTCTTAATCGTAATGATGTTTTCAGCAACATTTCTTTTCGGCAGCTCCGTCGCTTGCAGTCAAGACCAATCGGGATTTGCTGGTAATACGAATATTAATAATCAAAGCAGTAATGCTGCCAACGAGACTAAAGGCAATAAGATGAAGATTAAAATCGGGTCAAAGACTTTCAATGCCACACTCTTTGACAGTGCGACGGCAAACGCTTTCAAAGCGATGCTGCCGTTGACGCTGAAGATGGATGAACTGAACGGCAACGAGAAAAAATATGATTTCTCGAACAATTTGCCGACCGACTCTTCCAATCCCAAAACAATCAACAAAGGCGATTTGATGGTTTGGGGAAACAATACCTTAGTGCTTTTCTATAAAACATTTCCGACGCAATACAGTTATACAAAACTCGGACGGATGGACGATCCTTCAGGGCTTGAAGCCGCAGTAGGATCAGGAAACGTAACGGTGACGTTTGAATTAGAGTAATCACCGGGAGAATAAAATTATGAAAAATATAACAATCGGATTGGTATTATGCGTGGCACTTTTTTTAGCCGTTGGATGCAGCAATCAGCAATCGGCTAATACGGAGCAAACAAAAATAGAAAAGGCGGAAAATAAAACTGAAAACACGATTTTTCCGAAGGGCGAAAAAGCCCCGGCGGAAACTTTTACGGGAACGGTTTATGTGCAGCCACTCGCTCCAAAAACCGAAAACAATAATTTTTCAATCGCCAGTGTGACCTTCGAGCCGGGCGCACGGGCAAACTGGCACAACCATCCGGCAGGACAAACTATACTCGTGACGATGGGCAAAGGGCTTTATCAAGAAAGAGGCAAACCCATCAAAACGATTAACAAAGGCGATGTAATTCTTTGCAATCCCGACATTGAACACTGGCACGGCGCATCACCCGAAAGCAGGATGACGCACGTTGTAATTACCAACTACAAAGGCGACAGTCAGGTGAATTGGCTCAAGCCTGTGACGGACGAGGAATATAAAGCTGACGCGAAATGACGGCTTTCAGAAATCTTGATTGGAATAAAAGTTAGGAGTTAAAAAATGACAACGAACGAGAATGGAAACTATATGGGAAAGGTTGCGTTTGTAACCGGAGCAGCGAACGGCATCGGTCGAGCTACGGCGCTGGCGTTTGCCCGTAAAGGCGCTAATGTGGTGGTCGCCGACGTTTCAGAACAGGGCAATCAAGAAACGGCACACATGATCGAACAACTCGGCTCCCGAGCGATCGCCATCAAGTGCGATGTGACGCAAGCCGAGGACGTGAAAACGGCTCTTTCCAAGACCATCGAAACCTTCGGGCGGCTGGACTTTGCCTTTAACAACGCCGGTGTGGAGCAGAAGAATGCAGCAACAGCCCAAATCGAAGAGTCAGAGTGGGATCGGATCGTCAACATTAACCTGCGCGGCGTTTTTCTGTGCATGAAGTATGAAATCCCGCTGCTACTCAAGCAAGGGGGCGGCGCGATCGTGAACACATCATCGGGCGCTGGGGTCATAGGCATCAAGGGCGGAGCCGCATACACCGCCGCAAAACACGGCTTGATCGGACTCACCAAGTCGGCGGCTCTCGACTACGCCTCGCAGAACATCCGCATCAACGCCGTCTGTCCTGGCTATATCGACACGTCGATGATGGATCGCTTCACCGGCGGCACTCCTGAAGGACGAGAACAGGTAATCTCAGAGGAACCGATTGGAAGGATGGGACAGCCCGAAGAGATCGCCAATGCCGTGGTCTGGCTGTGTTCGGATGCGTCTTCCTTCGTTGTCGGGCACGCCTTGGTCGTTGATGGCGGTCAAACGGTGTAATTAAGAGCGAAAACTATTGATTCTACGTTGTTAGAAAAAAGTGGAATCGGCAATTAAAAGTGCTTCTACCTCTACAAACATCTCATTGCAGAGGTAGAAATTTATTGTTGAATGCTGTCTACAAATCTACGAGTGTGAGAGAGTATGTCAGATAACCCCCCAGAAAAGACCAGCTAAAAAACTTGGGTTTTGAATTCAAAGTTAACCTATCAAATTCTGAGATGAGTTTCAATACCTATTCCTGTCAATACTGAAAACTCAGTCCTAGTAAAGTGTTGAGCTTATTTGCAATTAATCCTGGTCGAAACGGATGATTGCAGGCTGGTTGCATTTAATCCTGGCTCACATGAAATTATAGTTGCAAATAATTCTGGCTGAAAACAACGATGATTGCAGGTTGGGTGATTTATAATTGCAGGTCGCTACATTTAGGGCTTACGGTTTTCCTTCCACGTCCCACTTCGGATCTGCCAAAGCTGACTTGATGAATTCGTTTGAGTATTTTATGGATACTTTGCAGAGCAACTCAGTTTTCCCGTCGACGGGAAAATTTTAGCCAGGAGACATGTCGCTTTGCATTGATACTTGATATCAAAATCGATATCATCAGCTTATTTAATGGCGATCGCAAAGGGGGTTGATAAGAATGTTGGTATTTATGTGGGTGTGAGGCGGAAAATACAAATGCTCTAAGTAATGGCACTGTTTTGGCGTAACTTTTTAGTGAATCGAGTGAGATTGCGATCGCAAGAGTGGATTTGGTGAAGAAATTGGTCTGTTGTGGTTTGGTGTCACCAAAGGGGTGTATTGATATGAAGGAGACAAAATTAGCCTTTTGTCTGTTTCAGATCCGCGATAATTATGACACCAGTAGTAGTAGTCAAACCCAGAGGCAGGCAACTAGCTCATTTAGCGCCAGTCGATGCCCAACAGCGCTTAGTTCAACTGTGGCTGCATGATAAGCCTCAAAGTACCCAAAAATGTTATCTGCGGTATGCGGCGCAGTTCACCGGATTTCTGGCAGGGGTAGGGAAGGCGATCGCTCACACGACTGTCGAGGATATGGTGGAGTTTTCTGAATATTTGCATAACCGGGGTTTGGCAGCGCCTACTATCAAAACCTATATGGCGGCAGTCAAAAGTTTGCTAACATTTGCTTACAAGACGGGTTATATCAAGGTAAACCCCGGTGCTGCGATTAAGTTAAAAAAACTTGACCAGCGATTGCATGAAAAGGTGCTGACTTTAACTGACATCGCTTTGATGATTCGCCTCACCGAACGAGCCAAGTATCGTTATAAAGCTCAACAACTTAGGGATTTATTGATATTAAAGCTTTTATATGTGGCTGGGTTGCGGGTGTCGGAGTTAGTCGGACTAAGGTGGAAGGACTTTACGCCACGGGATCTGACCGGACAAATTACCGTTATGGGTAAAGGGAACAAGTCCCGTCACATTTTACTGCCGGAATATCTGTGGCAGGAATTGATAGATTACAGGAAGGACGCGCCCAAGGATGCTTATGTTTTCAAGAGTCGTAACGGGAAAAATAAGCCGCTCCATCGTCAAAATGTTGATCCTATTATTAAAGATGCAGCTGAACGGGCGGGGCTGATGGAGAAAGTTAGTTGTCATTGGCTCAGGCACAGCCATGCGACGCACAATGCTGAGATGCGTACTCCAGTTCCGTTAATCCAGCAAACAATGGGTCACGCTGATATTTCCACAACGGCAGGTTATATTCATATTCGCCCCGGTGATAGTAGTGCTTTGCATTTGCCACGGGTTTAAATACAGACTGTTATTCTGTTATTGTCGCAACCACCTACATCTTAGCGATCGCTAATTACTATCGGGACTTAAATGAACCCTATTGCGGAGACAGTTGAAATTATTTCACCGGATGGTAAAGTCCGTCTTTTACATTCCATTCCCATCCCACGCTCATGGGATCACGGTTACGCGACCAACTGATAAATTCTTTGACGCTCTTGTTTTCCCTTTCTGCAATGA
>NZ_DASQZC010000186.1:0-2958 GCF_035638895.1 Nostoc sp.
AACCCAGCGACCATCCTGATCCTGTTGGATGTAAACATTGGGTTGAATCAACGTGACATTTAATGCAAGTTTTCGGGTAAGGATGAGTTGTAAGGGCGAGAACTGCACATCTAAGGCTTTTGCTACTACCTGATCTGGATCGGTGGAAGTTGCTGGTATTGATAGAGAGCTAAATCTTAGACTATTTAGCGAAAAGCGTTCAACTTTTCCTACTTTTACTGGACGCCCAAGCAATTGTTCGAGATTTTGCTGTACTAATGGCGCTAAATCTTTATATATGTAGCTTCTAGCCCACCAAGCACCGACTGCAATTCCAACCAGCAAAACGACACCGAAAGCCAAACTGGTACGTCCTAACAGGAGGAGCCATAAACGACGATTAAATGGTTTCTGCTTATTTTCTGATTTTGGAGAGTGCGTCATTATCGTTACAGTACTTTTATCTGGAATAAGCCGAGAGACGGGCTAGAACCGCAAGGCAGAAGTCAAAAGGCTCTAAGTTTTGAGCTTTATGGCTGTAATAAAACGATAGGTTTATTTCCGCCGCCCTGTGCTAGTAGGAGTTGTATCAGCCAGTCACAAGCAATATAATATATCGAGTAACCAATTATTACCCGACATTAGTTTTTCTCGCCTTTCAATTTGGAGATTTAATCTAGAGTATGGTACTTAATTAGCAACTGACTTAATCTGAGCAGTAATTAAAGCTATTCTCTGCTTCACCTTTTGGAAGTTTATAGTCATCCAAATAGTTGTCTGACAAATTGTACCTCCTTTGTGTTAGACAAAGTAGATGAGTTAGTATGTTTTTTCTCACAATATATATATTGTGAACAACTATCTTTTGTATGAAGAATTGATATCTTAAGATAGATTTTACTTGCTTAAAGATTATTCCTCAGAGGTTGAACAAGAAAACATTGAATATTAGACTACTCCATGAAAACTCTTGTATATACAACAGTGTTTATAAAATTTAACTTTGTATAATCTTACCAAGTAGTGATGACTTTGTTATGGTTTGACTTTTCACGGGATATGAAAAAGTCAGAATTAGAGGGATAATGCTCAACTTTTTACAGAAGACGGCGAGAAAGGTCATTCCTTCAATGTATGGGATGAATCCCCATTCGCCGTCTTGCTCAATAGTTATCAGTATCGAGTGTACGAAAATCTTGAAACATTTACTAATGACTAATAACTAGAAATCCAATTGCTTCAAGGCGTGCGTGGGATGAGTTACCAAGCTATTGGTTCGCCAAGATGGAAAAAACCACCACTGGGGCCATCATTTGGCAATATCGCTAATTCAACACCAGTTTTCGCACCTGATGTGATGTCCATCATTGCACCTTCACCACCTAATTCGGTTTTTACCCAACCCGGATGAGCGCTATTAATCTTCACCGGAGTATTACGTAACTCATGAGCTAAATGAATCGTGAATGAGTTCACTGCTGCCTTAGAAGCATTGTAAGCAAATGGTTTGGAATCATAAATTAGTGAATTTGGGTCAGCATGAAGTGTTAATGAGCCTTCAATACTCGACATATTCACGATTCGACCGCTAGGGCTATTCAATATTAACGGCAATACTTGTTGTGTCAATTCAACTAAGCCAAAAAAGTTGGTGTTAAATGTCTGTCGAATAATGTCTATAGAAATAGAACTAGCATTACTGGTTAACCAGTCACCATCTAAAAACACACCAGCGTTATTGATCAAGACATCGAGTTTACCAAAAGAGTCACTAATCTGTTGAACGGCAGATTTAATTTGAGTACTATCATTGATATCCAGGGCAATAGGGTGAGCTATTATTCCTTCGTTTTCTAAGTGACTCGCTGCTGTTTTAGCTTGAGCTAAATTCCGAGCTGCTATGAGAATTGTCAACCCATGTTGCCCAAGCTGGCGACTCATTTCCAGCCCCAGGCCTTTATTTGCACCAGTAATCAAAGCCACTTTGTTCTTTAGTTCGTCCTGCACCATCATTAAGCACTCCTGTGTAGTGATGAATTTACGTCAGATTTCAGAACACGATGTTTAAACTGAGTTGAAATACTGGGTTAATCCTCTCACAAAGTCTCAACAAAAAGAACCTAGAAAAAAGGCTAGGTTTAGCAGGACACACTTATTGATAGAACAAAAAAGTAATTCACATTAAGATTATCCTGATGATCTTGACTATGCCGAAATTTATAGATAAAGTCTGCGTTGTCTGGTGAGTTAATTTCAAAAAAATTACGAATCTGACTTTTGACAGTATCTGGAAAACCTCTTTTCTATTTCTCTCTCCTCTTCGGCTACAGTGTACATACAAGCCGCAAAAACTTCATCTACCAAAGATTTGCAGTGAAGCAGCGCTGCGGGAGGGTTTCCCTCCGCAGGCGACTGCTGAACCCGTTCGCGTAGCGTCTCCGATAGGAGAAGGGTTCGTTACGCTGGCGTAACAAAGCTAAATTCTTGCAATCATGGCGTACGCAATTGTTATTTCGGGGTACGCAATTGTTATTTCGGGGTACGCAATTGTTATTTCGGGGTACGCAATTGTTATTTCGGAGTACTCATTTGTTATTTCGGCGTACTCATTTGTTATTTCGGCGTACCCATTTGTTATTTCGGCGTACCCATTTGTTATTTCGGCGTACCCATTTGTTATTTCGGGGTACCCATTTGTTATTTCGGGGTACTCATTTGTTATTTCGGCATACTCATTTGTTATTTCGGGGTACTCATTTGTTATTTCGGGGTACTCATTTGTTATTTCGGCATACTCATTTGTTATTTCGGCATACTCATTTGTTATTTCGGCATACTCATTTGTTATTTCGGCGTGTCCATAACGCACCCTACGAAACTACTAGAATTGAAACCTGTGCTGGTCATACTTGTGTGTACACGGTAGGCAAGCGAGGAGCTTGCTCTGATGTGGGAAAATAAGGCGATCGCTTGTAAAAC
>NZ_DASQZC010000187.1:0-11557 GCF_035638895.1 Nostoc sp.
ACAGCTTAAACTGTAGCAGAAGTATTAGCCAAACTATTGAAGCTAAAAGACAATGAGCGAAACTAGCCCCAGACGAATTGTAATTGGGGATGTGCATGGCCACTATGAAGGTTTGATGACATTATTGGAGGCGATCGCCCCCATGTCAGACGATCAAATCTATTTTCTGGGAGACTTAATTGATCGTGGTCCTCATAGTTCACAAGTGGTGAATTTTGTCAAGCGACATAACTATTCATGTTTGCTGGGAAATCATGAGCAGATGTTATTAAACATTCTGACCAATGAAAGAACCTCCTCCCCAACGATGCAAGCATGGCTGTACAGTGGGGGGCAAGCTACCGTAGCCAGTTACCACGAGGCTTCAATCCCTGATGACCATCTGGATTGGTTCAAGAGTTTGCCTACATATCTAGACTTAGGGGATATTTGGTTAACTCATGCTGGTGTTGACCCTTCCAAGTCTGTAACAGAACAAACTGCCGATGAACTGTGCTGGATACGAGAAGAATTTCACAGCATTGAAAAACCCTACTTTCCAGATAAGCTTATTATCATCGGTCACACCATTACCTTTACTCTGCCGGGTGTTTCTCCTGGCAAACTGGCACAAGGAGAGGGATGGCTAGATATAGATACTGGCGCTTATCATCCCCGGAGTGGCTGGCTAACTGGACTAGATGTCACAAATAACCTAGTTTATCAAGTTAATATTTTTAAAGACTATCTCCGTACCCTGCCCTTAGAAGATGTAGTGATCAGAGTTGATCCAGCTAAAATCAAAGTTGATCGCCGCAATAAGAATTAAGCAATATTCGAGATCAGGGGGATGAGAGAGACAAGGGGAATAACCAATGCCCAATGCTTAATACCCTCAAGACCTCACTAATGGTCGAATATTAGCTTTATAACTAGCTTTATCCAAGCCATAATTTTCCTTACTAGGTTGAGAGTTAATTGCACGTCTGAGGCCATTAATGCGATCGCTCGTTCCGGGGTGCGTACTCAAAAATGTCGGGACAGAACCACCCTTTTTCAGCAGCTTTTGCATAAAAGTAACCATCCCAGACTGGGCATAACCAGCGCGTGTCAAAGTTCGCAATCCTCTTTGATCGGCATCAAATTCATCTTGACGACTGCGGGGACGATTCAAAGCAAGTTCTACACCAATCCCTACAGCCGTATTGCGATCTAAACCAGTTGCTGTTGCTAAACCACTAGCGATCGCTTTTTGCCGCATCTGTTTAACCAGGTGTTTCCCGCCAATGTGACCAATTTCATGGGCAATAACACTTGCAAGTTCTGCTTCATTATCTGCGGCTTTCAGTAAACCTGTATGGACATATACATAGCCACCTAAAGTTGCAAAGGCATTAATAGCATCATCATCAACTACTTGGAAGGTAAAAGGAAGGTTGCGGCGATCGCTACTAGCTACTAAACGCCGACCAATTTGTTCTACATAGCGATTAACTTCAGAATTCCGGTAAAGTTTGACTTGACTCCCCAGAATTTGCTGATTAATCTGCTTGCCAATATCAGTTTCCTGGCGATCGGATATATTAGAAAGCTGAAGTACCTGGACTCCCTGCAATATAAGAGGCAAGAAGTCTAAAGTTCTTCCAGGCAAGGGTGTACTCAGGCACAGACTCAGGGCGACTACCACCGAAATTAGGGGATAAAACCAGCGACGCCGCCACACACGGTAACTTGCAACAAAACCTTTCCAATTGAACATAATACGCTCTAAAGATTATTTGGGGAGAACATAAAATTATGGGACAAATTATGAGACGGATTTAGAGTATTCTAAGTTGCATTCTTAAATCAAGACCAAAGGAGTTGTGATCGAGCTAATGTTTAAGCAAATCTACTGAATTAGGGGAGGTTAAAGATTCTCTCTAAAGATAGGCTTAAACACTAGATATTACTTTCTCGGTGCGTCAGTCTTAACAGACAAAAATTTGAGCGTTAGCTGCTACTCCTGCAAACTTACGAACTCGTGATAAACTGTCGCATAACCGCAACGCCCAGTCGCTTTGAGTTATTAGTAAATAGGGAAAATCACTATTCCCATTGAAAACCTTCTTGCTACAATCAATTCCTTCGCTATTACCTCGGAAAAGTTTTTATGGCTATTTTAGATTCAAAAGGCCGTTTGTTCGGCAAAATCAACCTCCTAGATTTAGCTGCTGCGCTAGTAATTCTGCTAGTTATATTTGGCATCTTTATCTTTCCTGGCACCTCTGGTTCTGTTGCCCAAGTCGGTGCGAAAACAGTACCCATAGAAGTAGACTTAGTAGTTCGTGGTTTGAATGTCCGTGACCCTGAACAATTATTCGATAAAGGATTAAAAAAAGGTGGTAAAACAAATGTAATTATCCGCAATCAACCCCACGGAGCGATTGAGATTAAATCCATTCAACAGCTACCTAGAACAATCAATGTCTCCCAACCTGATGGCACTGTTAAAGAATTACCAGATCCAAAGGCCAACAATTTTAGTACAGATTTGCTTTTGACTTTAGGTGGCAAAGCTCAACTCACTGATAATGGTCCCGTTATCGGTAACAGTAAAGTTAAAATTGGAATGCCATTTGAGTTGGAAGGCTTTAACTACAACTTTAATGCAACTGTTATTGATATCAGATTAAAAGACAAATAGAATTTACATCTTCGTCTTTAAAGAATAAACTGATAAATCGAATTTTAGATAATATACAAAAACTCGGTTTATCAGATTTATAAATGGATGTTATAACTACTTTGCAGCTTTTGGTTGAAACATTAAATACGTCCCTCCTAACCCTTCTACAATTGTGCGTGTATTGGCAATCATCATTTTCTGATAAGTGTCTGCCTCGCTACCTGGTTCACCAAGTCCCTCAACATACAGCTTCCTGTCAGAAATTTTAACTTCAGCAAGTCTTGCTACAGATTGAAGCAAATTAGGGTTAGTTGCCGCCTCTTGAAAAATTGTTGATACTTTAGCCCGTTTAATATTTGTAACCAAATTTTTGACTCTTGCATCTGTCAGGTTTTCGTTAGTACTAATACCTTGCAATCCCCCTGCTAATGGAATACCGTATGCTTTGGCGTAATAACTCAGTGCATTAGAGGTTGTAACTAACTTACGTTTTTTGGCAGGAATACTAGAAATTCTTGACTTAATCCAGCTATCTAGTTGAGTGAGTTCATTTGTGATTCTTTTGGTATTGTTCTTATAAGCCTCTGCATCGTTAGATTCTAATTTTCTCAGGTTACTATTAATTAGCTCCACCATCCTGATAGTATTCTTGGTATTGTGCCAAAGATGAGGATTAGTTACATTCTTGCCGCCTTTCTGAAATTTTTGTGGCTTAGACACCGCAAGTTGACCAACGGCTATTTTCGGTGCAGTGTTTTTAGTCACTTTAATTAATTTGATCAGATTTGGTTCTAGATTATAGCCACTATAGAGAATAAGATTAGCTTGCTCAATGGCTCTCCGATCTTCCGGCTTTGGTTTATAAAATTGGGGGTTGGTACTAGGGTCAATTAAGCAGGTGAGGTTAACTGTATTTCCGGCAACTTGTCTGGTTAAGTCACATAATACACTTGTAGTTGCAACGACTCTAGGGAGATTCTCATTTACCTGAGTGGTAGTCTGAGTGAATGCAGTTCTTGCAGTTTGATTTCCACACCCAACAAATCCAATCGTCAAGGCAACAAGAATAGCTCGGAAGGAATTAGTTGATGGTAATTTTTTTGACATCCTAAACTCCTACTGGATGTATAGAAATAATCATTATCAATAACGGATTAGTGAAATACAAGCTGGAAGCCTTCAACAAAGAAGAGGTTAAAGGCAATACGCTTGGGTTAAGGCTTGATCCTTTTTAACCCTTTTGAACAAGGAGGGAATTAGAGCAAGCCTTTTTAAGGGAAGAGGAATTAATAGACTCTCTCCTTTCCCCATCGCACACCCGGCAATTTTTGCTTGGTGAACCTCAAGTGAGATTTTTGCAGGCAAAATGTTAGTTAAGTTCACACAACAGACTGGAAAACCTCTCTCTAAATCTCTTTCCTTGTAGGAGAGATTTGAATTTTCCCCCTTACCGACACGGTAAGGCAGCTAGGGGGTTAGGTCAATCGTTAGCTTTTCCACATGATCTGAATTATCAAACTGAAGAACTGGTAGAGGTAAAAGCACAATAATAAAGGTGATGCTGCGGAGCCTCCGGTAAAGAGTGTAGTGTAGTTCTCTCACCGTTTGTTGAAGGGGCTATACCATTGTGCTTACATTCCACAAAAGTCGCAAATGATTTAGGATTATCAGGTTAAGGAGTGGAACGTAGTAATGCTGGGGCTTATTGAGCATACGGGTTGATTTCGCAAACCGAGTTGTGAATCTAAGGCAATTGTAACTGTGGTTTTGCAACTGTGGGCATCTGGTGGTTACAAAATTGGCAAATTGGTAATTTTTAGCCATCAGCCTTTGTTAGACTAAATTTCACCTAGTAAAGCCTTTCAATAACGCTCAGAGCATCATCTAACTGCTTTTTATTGCATAATCCTGGCTGTACTTTATGGCATAATTTTTATTTTTTAGTTTCTTAGTGATTAAATAAGAACCAAGTCAAGTATATAGAAAAATTCCTCAAAGCTGATATTGGTAAAGAGAAACAATGGTAATTTTAGTTATCCTCATTAACACCCTCATTTCGCTGATACTACTATATGTGGCTTGGCGAGTGTGGCAACTCAAGCAGCAGTTAGCATACATAGCAGATAGGTTAACCGCCTATGAAAGTTGTACCCATGCAGCACTGAATAAAGCACCCGAAAATATTTATCTCAGCCAGGAGAGTATTTATAACTTACGGCAGAAAAATCAAGTACTAAAAATGCAAATCCAACAAGTGCGGCAAATTATCAGTCTACTTTTGCTAGGACAGAAAATCTGGCAGCGTTATTTTCGTAGGCTAGAGTTAACACCAGCGAAAAGAACTGTTGAAAAATAAGTTATGCCAAGTTCACATGAACATTTATAATTAGTGCTGACACAGGGACGCGGTGACACGATGAGACGGGGACGCCGTGAATTTTGAATTATAAGTAATTAATAATTTTGATCTTTAATGAATAAAAGCAACATTTTTGGCTGATATGTTGTCACGATAGATTAACTGAATAAAATCGGTCAAGTCTTACAAGGAGAGAAAACCCACCTAAAATAGGTGTAAGGAGAGAAACAACAAGATGTCTAATAACCGTTCTGGAGTATTTTTTGGCGGTTTGATGCTGGGAGCTACTATCGGTGCTTTGACCGGTTTGCTAGTGGCTCCGCGCACAGGGCGCGAAACGCGTAAAATTTTGAAAAAATCTGCCAATGCTATCCCAGACTTGGCAGAGGATTTATCAACGAGTGTGCAAATCCAGGCAGATCGTCTATCTGGTAGCGCACTACGAAACTGGGATGAAACTTTAGATAGATTACGGGAAGCGATCGCAGCAGGTGTAGATGCTAGTCAACGAGAAAGCCAAGTCTTGAAGCGGCAAACATCTGTTGAAGACTCAGATTCTCTTCCCCAGCAATTAGAACGCTCATAAATGACATAACCGTGATTGACCCCCTGTTTTGGTTGGGACTTTCTTTACTCTTAGTCGCCACAAGTTTGACTGCGGTTTTAGTGGCGGCAATACCGGCTTTGCAGGAGTTAGCACGCGCTGCTCGTAGTGCAGAGAAGCTATTTGATACACTCTCGCGGGAGTTACCGCCCACTCTAGAAGCTATCCGTGTGACTGGTTTGGAAATCACTGACTTAACTGATGATGTCAGTGAAGGTGTAAAAAGTGCTAATCAAGTCGTGAAACAAGTCGATCAAAGCCTTGATAATGCAAGAATTCAGGCTCAAAATCTGCAAGTAGGTACACGCAGCATCTTTGTTGGCGCGAAAGCTGCTTGGAGAAACTTCACGCGCCAAAAACCCGCAAGGCGAACAGAACGCTTGCCAAGCAATGAAAAACCACCACTAACGTTGCGAGAACGAGAAGTACTCAAGCAAGAAAATCGCCGGAGCAAAGCAGAAGTGTACCGCGTTAATGACGGTTACAGCGACGCCGCTAGCTGGGAAACCAATTTTGATGATGAAGATTAGTCTGACAAGCCGCCGCTCCAGCTTCTCTAGAAATTCAACAATAATTAATAAATAATAATTTTTAATTTTTAGTCCTTGACAAGAGGATTGGAAATGATTAAGGAATTTCCAGTTCCTATCCCCCATTTCCCACTCCTCAAAAACGCTTTGCTTTGATCCCTTAGATTAGAGTAAAGTAAACAAGTGTAAAGAAGTATCACTTTTCCACTACTCTTTTAAAACAACTTGTTCGCTTTTACCGTTGATATTTGTATAAAAACGTCCATGCAATCTTGTTTTTGGCGACGAATTCTCATATCTGTTGCAGTATTTTTCCTGGCTGGGTCAATTTGGGTCATGCATTCTCCCCCAGCACTGGCTTATGACAATCCTGATTTACTTCCTACCACCTTTACCCCAGTTGTAGACTTAGCAAAATCTCTTCCTGTCCTGCAAGAAGAAAAGCTTGTCAAAGATTTAGAGCAGTTTGAAGTTGATACGGGCTGGAAACTGCGAGTATTGACCCAATATGACCGCACCCCAGGTCGGGCAGTTATAAAATATTGGGGTTTGGATGACAAAAGCATTCTACTCGTTGCCGATTCTCGTGGCGGTAACATCCTCAGTTTTAGCGTCGGCGATGCTGTTTATAAACTTTTACCCCGGACGTTCTGGATAGAACTACAAACCCGCTTCGGTAATTTGTACTTTGTTCGCGAAGAAGGCGAAGACCAAGCCATTCTGCAAGCTTTAGAATCCGTTAAAGGCTGTTTGCTCAAGGGTGGTTGCAATGTTGTCCCCGGACTACCACGAGAGCAGTGGATTCTCACCTTGATTACCTCAATTATTGGTGGGGTGATTTGTGGATTTGCAGCTCAACCCCGCGAAAAAGGACAAATTTTCGCTTGGCAATGGGCTTTAATTTTCTCACCTTTGTGGGGAATCTTGTTTCTTGCCTTTGGCATTGGGCCAGTAGTGACACGCACAAGCGACTGGTTACCTCTAGTTCGCAATATCTCTGGGTTTCTTATTGGCGTCTTGGTTGCCTACCTATCTCCTGTTTTCAGCCGGCCTTCTTCCAGTAATGAGTTATGAGTGAGGAGAGACGCGATTATACTCTTACGAGAAGCCGCTCTTCGAGCGTCTACGCGTCTGTACAGGAGTTATAAGTTTTTAATTAACTTATAACTCCTAACTACTCACTCTCTGAAGCTGATAAGCTGAAAGCTAATATTTGAGAAGCTCAACAAAAATGGAATGGCACGTAACTGATGCTCAAAGTTTAGCAATCATTGATAGTGAAATTGAAAATCATGTCTTTTCACCCGCAGAGTATGAGATTGTGCGTCGGGTAATATACTCTACAGCTGACTTTGAGTATAAGTCTTTGATTCGTTTCTCTGAGCGTGCCTTGCAAGCAGGAGCAGCAGCACTAGCAGCGCGTACTACAATTGTGGTAGATGTCCCAATGGTGCAAGTAGGTATTGCCTACGAGATTCAAAACACCTTTGCTAATCCCCTATATTGCAGCATGGAAGCTCTGACACGTCCTCAAAAAGAAAAAACTCGGGCAGCATGGGGAATAGAAACCTTAGCAAGGCGTTATCCAGAGGGCATTTTTGTGGTGGGACAAGCGCAAACAGCACTAACAGCACTGGTGGATTTAATTGAAGCTGAGGAAATTAGACCTGCTTTGATAATTGCAACTCCAGTGGGATTTGTAGATGTTGATGAAGCGAAGGGGCGTTTACAAGACTCCCTAGTGCCTCACATTACAATTGACAGCCGCAAAGGTAATGCAGTTGTAGCAGCTGCGATCGTTGATGGATTGGTAGACTTGGCTTGGCAAGCCTATGGACAAGATGGAAATCGCGGGAGTTAGGAACGTCGGCTCTATCGGACTCTCCATAACAAATACTATTTTAAAATATTGAAGATCCAGATATTTTTGTTAAGGGACTTCCAAAAATTAAATTACTCAATTCCCGTATCCAATACGACTATCCGATTTCTTCTCCCCCTGCGCCCCCTGCTTACTAAAGCGATTGATTATTTTTTATTTGGAAGTCCCTAATTAACGCCGAGCAAGGAGCCTGGATTATCTCGTTTGTAAATCTTTTGATTGCTGAGTAGTTTACTCTTCTGTGCTACGCCGCCGCCGACGTGGCTTTTGTTGTTGGTCTTCACGCAAGCGGCGACCAACTTCGTTAAAGAAATCTCGCCGTAAATAAGGATAATCGCTAACCCACAGGTCACGGCTAGGAAAGTATATATCGCTGAATTCTTCAATACTGCTCAAATCTGGGCGATTTGACATTACTACCATTTCTGCAATTTGACCGCGAGTAATAACTTTGTGGGCAGAACGTAATGGTGCTACAAACTCAATGCTAAATCCTGTGTCATCACCCACCTCTAGGTTAATCTGTTTTTCTCGATTTTCTATAATTACCAATTCGCCTTTGCTGTTGACTGTTTCGGTTTTACCCATCAATTGGTCTGTAATCCACCAATCTAGCACTCGACCACGGAAAAAGCCGCCATACTTATAACGGCGGCATTGCAAATTCCGCATACTTGCTTGAAACACTGGATACCACAGCCAAAAAAAAGCGCTAATTACTCCCAGCACAAATACTATTGAAGCAAACTCAAGCCTAAAAACGACTGTCGCAAGCAATATAACAACTACGGCAACTACAGAAATTAACAGCCGTTGCAAAAAATTTGAGAACTTCCCCCAGTAGTACTTGTACTGCAAACCAGTTGCAATTAGGGGGACAACTTGTTCAAATTTCTGGCGAGTCAGTGGTACTAACATGAGTGCTGAGTGATGAATGAGCAATAGTGTGTTTAAAGTATCTTTTCTAATCCATATACTAACGACTTTAGCGCTAAGACTTTGCGAATCGCTAGTAGCACTCCTGGCATATAACAAGCGCGATCGCTCGTATCATGTCGTAAAGTATAAATCTGTCCTGCTGCGCCAAAAATAACTTCTTGATGAGCAATCAATCCTGGCAAGCGGACGCTATGAATTCTAATTCCTTCATCTGCTATACTACCTCTGGCTGCTGCTAATTTCTCTGTTTCTTCTACAAGAGCAGGGTTAAAAGTTTTTCCCAATTCTCCTAATAACTGCGCCGTTTGAATGGCAGTACCACTAGGAGCATCAGCTTTTTGGTTGTGATGCAGTTCGATAATTTCTACATGGTCAAAATATTTAGAGGCTGCGATCGCAGCTTGTTGCAATAGCACCATGCCAATGGAAAAATTAGGAATAATTAGACAACCAGTGCTAGCTTTGTCGGCAAAGTCTGCCAAGTCTTGGATTTGTTCTGGACTTAACCC
This sequence comes from Nostoc sp., assembly GCF_035638895.1. Lineage (GTDB taxonomy): Bacteria > Cyanobacteriota > Cyanobacteriia > Cyanobacteriales > Nostocaceae > Nostoc. The sequence continues at coordinate 9,471 of NZ_DASQZC010000187.1, forward strand.
AGTGGTACCAACTACAGGACGAATACCGTAGGCGATCGCACTACGAATATTGTCATAAACTGAATCGGGATGGGTAAAATCTACAATCACTCCTGGAGGAGACTGTCTGTCGCCAGCCACATACCCTAACATCGGTTCTAATTGATTGGTAATTGGTACTTCCAGGGGTTCGCTTAAACCCGCCAACTCTCCAGCGTCTTTATCTTGATGTTCTAAACTGTGGTCAATTGCACCCACTAGGTTTAAGTCTGGCGCTTGTGCCACCGCCTTAATTACCTCACGGCCCATTTTACCAGCAGCACCGTTGACAATAACCGGGATAGGAGCTTGATTCGTCATAGGTCGAGAAATATTTTTTGAGGTAACAAAGGAATTGTAAAGACTTTAGTGATCTAGTAGTTAGCTTCTCAAATCTCTGGCTTAATTCCAACTACCCTGATTTATCCAGTTAATGGCTCAGTTTTTCTACTCTTTACAGTAGATGGGTTCTCATTTTCATCTCCCTATCTTAGCCAGTAACTATTGTATTTTCGCTACTTCACCTACCACACCTTCAAAAAGAATCCCATACTGTCCCTGATAAGTACTTCTTATGAAAGACATTAGTCTTTTTTGTCAAGTCTAGTTGACTATTTGTAATATTATTGTTAAATTTATTTACATAACTTAGCAAAGACCAAACTTAACTATCTAACTGGTGTTAGCTAAGAAAAAAAGATTTCGGTATCGGTATATCCCATCGACATTTGGAATTCTCCCATCTACCTCGGCTATCAAGTCGGGGTTTTTTGTGTTTTCAATTAGCCTTTAATTTCTTTAACTTTTCTTTAGTCATCTTTGAGATGACTTGAGCTATTAGCCGTAGGTTTCTAACCTATGGCGGGTGATGGTTCCGGCGCGAGATTGGAAATTACGTATTTGAATAATTGTGGAATCTTGGCTGATGGCGGGTGATGGTTCCGGTGGGAGGTTGGAGATTACGTTTTTGAATAATTGTGGAATCTTGGCTTAATAACAAGTCTGCCTCAGAATGAATTCTGAGGCTAATAGCTCAAGTCAGCTTAAGCTGACTATGGTTTAATGAACGTGAAGATTAATGGAATTAATTAGTTTAGCTGCGTGAGTTTTGGCCCATCATCTTCATGATTATGCTGTTCTAAAGACGAAATTGTAGTTCCATTGGAATGATGCGCTTTTTGATTCTCTACATACACGACAGCTTGCTCAAGTTGTTTGCTTCCCATTGAAAAAACGCCATATCCGCGTTGCCAGTCAAACAAATCTTGTGAGGGCGAGAGATGATTGAGATGATGAGCGCTACTGCCTTTAAGATTTTGGACAAAATCAGAGATAGAAAATCTCGGTGGTATAGAAGCCACTAAATGTATGTGATTTTCTATTCCGCCCACAGCATGGACAATGCTACCAAGTGTATTGGCTTTGCCAATGATGTAACTATAAAGTTGGGTTTCACGTTCGGGGGTAATTAGTGGCTGGCGCTCTTTTGTCGCCCAAACAAGATGATAGTAAAGTCGCCACAGAGACATGTACGTGCTGTTTTTGATGCAATTTCCTGTGTCTAGTATTCCCAAAATCGTTAAAAATCTTCCAGTCAGCTTGAGCTGACTTAAGCTATTAGCCTTGGAATTCATTCCGAGGCGGGTAGGGTTGCAACTTTACAATAGTTCAGTAGCTCCAAATCATCCTCTCTTCAAATAAAGGTATGATTTGCTCCTCCTATCTCTTGCCCTTTCAACGAAATTTAAGCATTTATCCCTCCCCATATAATGCCTCATCCGAAGCGTGCCGGTTGGTGGGAGAATAATAACGAGAAATGATACAAGCCTGGTGTTGTCTCCAGCCTAAAGGAATCTGTAAAAATGTGGAAACGAATTATATTAATTTTGCTATTAGTGTTGAGCTTCAGCCTGAGTAATTCTGATGTGGCGGCAGCATCTGGACTCAAAAGCTTTGTAGACACTAATGATGGCTATCAGTTTTTATATCCTAACGGCTGGCTGCAAGTTAAAGTTGCCAACGGCCCAGATGTAGTTTTCCACGATTTGATTGAGGTGTCTGAAAATGTT
>NZ_DASQZC010000188.1:0-2016 GCF_035638895.1 Nostoc sp.
TCAGCATGAACTGAATTGTCTCGTCCACCTGCGATCGCAATATTAAACTTCCGTGGTAAGTTGCTAAACTCTGGGTTTCCTTCGCCTTTGTTGGTGAGCATATCTTGAATTTGCTGTACCAACTCTCGTGTGTCGTACAACTCATCCGCATCCAACCCCGCCACAGGATCGCCTGTGATGTTGCGGACATTATCCATCCCTGACTGGATACTAGTTAAACCAACTGCGTGAAATCTATTAAAGATATCTGGTAAATCTTCAATTCTGATCCCCCGTAATTGGATATTCTGTCTCGTAGTAATATCAGCGCAACCATCATCACCGTAACGTTGCACTACTTGGGCCAAAACACGCATCTGACTGCTGCTGAGAATACCGTTAGGCATCCGTAACCGCATCATAAACTTACCTGGGGTGACTGGGCGGAAAAACACACCCACCCACTTAAGCCGATGATCGCGATCAGTCTCGTCCATTGCTTCCCACCCCAAGGTGGCAAATTTCTCTATCTCATCCCTGATAGCGAGTCCATCTTTTTGAGCCTTGAATTTCTCGAACTTGTTGAGGTTAGTAGTGGTAGTTGCTGTGTCTGTCATAATCTGACTCTCGTCTAAATTACTGAATATGGTGATAATTGCCCAATATCAATCAACTCGTAGTTCCATTAGGTGTTGTATCTACGAGGGTTAGGAAATAAAAACTTAATATTTGCTTACGGTTGATTTTTTTACTTCAGAGCATTCAAAGCGAAACTCCAAACCCGTGATTAGTTAAGGAAAACTTGTCACTATTTATATCTTGGAAATTTGTCAAGCAGCTTTAGATAATGTTCATGTAACAATTTCGATACTTATAACTTAAAGGCATCTTTCTGTTAAAATCGTATAAATAGCTACGGTTTTTTAGTAAAATTGCTTAAAACGGATAAGAAAGATGCATTTTTTGCATCAAAGCCAACCAATATCTTACGCAAATCGTTTAACGATCAGCATTTGAAACGATCAGAGGGATTTTAGATTGCCATAAATCAATTCTGAATCCAAAATTGAGTGGCAGATATTACCTAAAACTTAGATATTTTTTCAGCAGCTATGAAACGTCGTGATTTTATTAATTGGGTAGGTTTGGGTGGGATAGCGAGTTCTCTACCTATAGCGATCGCAGCCTGTTCTTCTCAAACAACCCCAGTATCTAGGGATTGGCAAACAGTAGGCACTTCGGCAGAATTAGATAAGACTGGCCAATTGCTGGCGAAAAATTCACCTGCTGGGCCTGTGTTGCTAGTCGGCACATCTAAGGCTGCAAATCTTACTGCTGTTAACCCTACCTGTCCTCACGCAGGTTGCACCGTAGCATGGAAAGCTGAGACAAAAAAATTTGTCTGTCCTTGTCATGATTCAGAATTTGGTATTGATGGTAAAGTGCAAAAAGGCCCAGCCACAGAAGCGCTTAAAACTTACGCTGTCAAAATTGAGGGTAATTCAGTTCTAGTCAAGCCAAGTTAAACAATACAACTCAGGGTATCGTGAGTAATATCAACCAGCTTTTGGTACAAGCCCAGACAGCATACGATGCAGCTGATTGGTCATCACTAATTCAATATTTACAACAATTAATTTTAGGGACAGATTCTGAACATCCAGAGATAATTAAAAATCGAGAATATCTGCTAAAATTAACGGTTTCAATGTTAGAGATGGGCGATTTTCAGCAACGCTGGGAAATCACCAAAATGTTAACTCGCTTGGGAAATATTGCCATCCCACCACTCATTGAGATATTAGAAGACGAAGATGCAGAAGAAGAATTGCGCTGGTATGCAGCACGAACTTTAGGCGAATTTCAGCACCCAGAAGCGATCGCACCCTTAGTTGAATTGTTGAAAACCGATGAGGATCAAGAACTTAAAGCGATCGCAGCTACAGCACTGGGGCAAATGGGTAGTGTTGCGATTACTTCACTAACTGAACTTCTAGCAGATGAAGATACAAGGCTTTTAGCAGTGCGATCGCTTTC
>NZ_DASQZC010000189.1:0-28426 GCF_035638895.1 Nostoc sp.
CAATAGCCAAGAAGCGGATCGAGTTAATAGCCAGTTCTTCGACGGACAATTCTTTGGCGGATTGGGTTGCAACAGTCATAATCTCTTGTTTTTAACGACGGGTTAGCACTCTTCGTAGCTTCTCTTGCTGGGGTTATTTTAGATTCCCCACAGTATCCTCATCATCCCACTCCCGCTTGTCCATCGACAAGCGGGATCTCCTGAGTTTATGGTGATAAATCAAGCTGATAATTGGGTCATGCTGAACGCTTAAGTTATATCGGAATGATATTTCTGATACTTTGGGCATGGGGCATTAGGAGTTAGGAGTTAGGAGTTTTGTTTATCCCCTTATCCCCTTGTCCCCTTGTCCCCTTGTCCCCTCTTGACTTCTTTTAAACGTATTTCTTAAAGGCCAGTGTGACATTATGACCGCCAAACCCAAAAGAATTGGATATTGCCACCTCAACTTTTTGAGCGCGGCTATAGTTAGGCACGTAATCTAAGTCACACTCTGGATCGGGATTTTCCAGATTGATTGTCGGCGGAATTTGGTCATTAGCGATCGCCAGCACTGTTGCGACTGCTTCAATACCTCCAGAACCGCCCAATAAATGACCTGTCATAGATTTGGTGGAGCTAATTGCCACCTTATAGGCATGTTCTCCCAAAGCTTTTTTGATTGCTGAGGTTTCTGTTGAATCATTAGCTGGGGTACTAGTGCCGTGAGCATTAATATAGCTAACATGTTCAGGAGTTATGTTGGCATCTTTGAGTGCTAGTTCTATTGCTCTAGCGGCTCCAAGTCCACCAGGGACAGGGGAAGTGATATGGTAAGCGTCACAGGTCATACCATAGCCGATCATTTCGGCATAAATGTGAGCGCCGCGACTGAGGGCGTGTTGCAGTTCTTCGAGAATTAAAATTCCTGAACCTTCACCCAAGACAAATCCATCGCGATCGCGGTCAAAGGGACGGCAAGCTCTATATGGATCGTCATTACGAAAAGAGAGGGCTTTGCAAGCGGCAAACCCAGCCATAGATAATGGTGTCACAGCCGACTCTGTTCCGCCGCAAATCATCGCCTGGGCATATCCCCCTTGAATTAAGCGAAAAGCATCGCCTACAGCGTTAGAACCAGCAGCGCAAGCAGTTACAGGGCAGGAATTTGGCCCTTTAGCACCCGTGTGAATTGCCGTTAATCCTGCTGCCATATTGGCGATCATCATCGGTATCATGAATGGACTACAGCGATCTGGCCCACGGTTTAGGTAGATAGTTTGCTGGTCTTCTAATACCTTAATGCCACCAACGCCAGAACCGATCATGACACCTACCTGTTCTGCATTCAGTTCATTAATAACTAACTGCGCGTTAGCTAGAGCCTGTTTTGCTGCCGAAACCCCAAATTGGGCAAATCGATCCATGCGCTTGGCCTCTTTGCGCTCCAAGTAATCATGTGGATCGAAGTTTTTTACTTCAGCAGCAATGCGGCAATCATGGCGAGACGCATCAAAAAATGTGATGCGGTCAATGCCATTACGTCCACTCAATAATCCATCCCAATATTCTGTTGCTGTGTTACCTATAGGTGTAATCGCGCCAACACCAGTTACAACAACACGTTTACGTGTATGATCTGTCATGATTCAGTTAAAGGTGGCGAAAAAGCAGCAGGCATTAAAGAGTGCTAAGTTTTGTTAGCGTTAGCGGGGCGTTTAGCCCGTCCTGAGTTCTGAGTTTTGGAAGCACCCAAAGATGGAGAAAATTCCGAACTTTTGGCTCCTAAAACTCTAACTCCTAAACCCTGTACAGACGCGATTAATCGCGTTTCTCAGCACTCAGTGAAAAGTCAGATCAGTGGTTTTTGCCTAGATGCCCAGAGGGGGCATGGCATTGCCATTTAAACTTCAAAGACTCAAAACTTTTTTAAGCTGATGCGGTAACTTTGTTATTGATGTAATCTACTGCGTCTTGAACCGAGATAATCTGCTCGGCAGCTTCGTCAGGAATTTCGATATCAAATTCTTCTTCCAAAGCCATTACCAGTTCAACGGTATCTAAGGAATCTGCTCCTAAATCTTCCATAAATTTGGACTGGGGAGTGATTTTGCCTGGATCTTCAACACTCAGTTGTTCGGTGACAATTTTCTTAACCTTATCAAAAAGTTCCGTTTGGCTCATAAATAATAAAAGTCCTTAACCAGTTACTAGGTTCTGCTCTTTACGGGAAACATTGTTTTGAGCATATACATCTTATCGTCAAGCGCGATCGCCCGTATACTACCAAGGGTTTTTCTGTTAGAAAATCCCTCCCCTTACTCAAAAGAATCGGGTAATTTTTCTTAGAATTGGGTAGGGGAGTGGGCTATGCCATTGCCAATAGGATGTAAATGTTTCGGTTGTCCAATTATTGCTAACTTTCTTTACAATGTCTCGGTCAGTATTTACAGCCTTGCTAGCAATCAGAATATATAGACGCTGCGGCTTTGAACCTAGACGGTTAAAGAGACGGTGAACGTCAAACATACCTAGCTTAGGTGCTAACAAGGAATAATAAAACAGTTATTGTTTTAGAGCGATCGCTCTAACCCAAACATACCTCTATGCTATCTCAGACACTTAAATATGCTTACTTCCCCGGTTGTGTTGCCCAAGGGGCCTGTCGGGAACTTTACCAGTCAACTCAAGCGCTTACCCAAGCACTGGGCATTGAACTAGTTGAACTTAAAAAAGCTGCTTGCTGCGGTTCTGGCACATTTAAAGAAGATTCCCAACTGCTAGAAGATACAGTCAACGCCAGAAATATTGCCCTAGCAGAAGAATTAAATTTGCCCTTACTTACCCATTGCAGCACTTGTCAAGGTGTTATCGGTCATGTAAATGAACACCTGAAAGAATGTAAGACTTCTGACCCGGCGTACATTCAACAGGTTAATGGCTTACTGGATAAAGAAGGCTGTTCACCTTATCGCGGCACTACCGATGTTAAACATCTTCTCTACGCCTTGGTAACAGATTACGGTTTAGAGGAAATTACCAAACGTGTCACCCGGAAGTTAACTGGATTAAAATGCGCGGCTTTTTATGGCTGTTATCTCCTCCGCGCCCAAAAATCTATGCCCTATGATGACCCGTTCCAACCGGAAGCGATGGAAAATATGTTTCGGGCGGTGGGTGCAACACCAATTTATTACCGGGGCCGGACACAATGTTGTGGTTGGCCCCTGGCTAGCTATGCCACTACCCAATCTTTCAAGATGGCGGGCATGCATATTCAGGATGCTTTGACATCTGGTGCTGACTGTATAGTTACACCTTGTCCTTTGTGCCACTTAAATTTAGATTCGCGTCAGCCAGAGGTGGAAAAGGTTATTGAGCAAAAGTTAGGTTTACCAGTGTTGCATTTACCCCAGTTGATTGCTTTGGCACTTGGGGTTAGTCCAAAAGAACTGGGTTTAGATCGCCACGTTGTTTCTACAAAGCCACTATTGGAAAAGTTAGGATTTTAGAACTTATAGGGGTTCTCAGTTGAGTAGGTACAGAACCCCACCCCCAACCCCCTCCCCGCAAGCGAGGAGGGGGCTATGATGTAACTCATTTGATTGGGAAAAGCTATTTTCTAATCAACAATTAAAAATTTTAAACCTACGGAGGTGGGTTTTTTCTGTGTAGCCGCGACTTCGAGTACAGCGCGGCGGAAATCAAGCTACCATTTGAAACAAGTAAAAGCTTTGATATACAAAACTTTTGACTTTTGCCTTGCGGCACTAGTCGCCAGGGCTATCTTTGAATTTACGTTGCAATTGTTTTAGCGATTGATACATATCTGGCAGACGACCATAAACAGCACATACCTTGAGATATAGTTTGTAAGGCAGGGCTGGAGTTCCACAGACAACTTCTCCTGGTGCAACATCACTGTGAATTCCAGTTTGAGCAGATGTCATCGCCCCATCTCCCATCTTCACTTGGTTGACTATTCCTGTTTGTCCAGCTAAGATAACGCGATTTCCCAGCTTAACACCTCCCGCCATGCCAACCTGACCTGCGATCGCACAGCCAGAACCGATTTGGCAACCATGACCTATTTGCACTAAGTTATCAATTACTGTATTGCGACCTACCCGTGTTTCTCCGACGGCTGGGCGGTCAATTGCACTGTTGCAGCCAACTTCCACGCCATCTTCTAAGACTGTATAGCCGGATTGTTCCATTTTTAACCAACCAGTCCGGGTAGGAACAAAACCAAAGCCTTCTGCGCCGATGACAGCACCACTGTGAATCACACAATCTGCACCAATGCGGGTGCGTTCGTGGATGGTACAGTTGGCGTGTAAGGTGGTGCGATCGCCTATTTTGGCATCTGGATAAATCACCACATTGGGATGGATAATTGCGCCATCGCCAATTTCCACCCCATGCTGAATCACAGCATGGGGGCCAATGTAAACATCATTACCAACTTTTGCCGTAGAGTGAATCACAGCAGTGGGATGAATTTCTGGAATAGGGCGATATGGTTGGTAAAAAAGTGCGATCGCTTTGGCAAACAATAATCGCGGATCTGGGGTTGCAAGCCAGACAATACCGCTCTCTTGTGCAAGCACTTGTAATTTTTCGTCTTGAGGCAAAATTAAAGCACTAGCATTAGTTTTAGCGACAAAAGATCCAAATTTTGCGCCTTCTACGTAGCTGAGAGTACCGTTGCTAGCTTCATCAATAGCTGCTACCCCTGTAATTTCCGGGTCATGGTCTGGGTTGCTAGTTAGGCTATGATTGGTAGCGGCATCACCAAATTGGCGGAGAATTTCGCTGAATTTCATTGTTGGGTGTATTCAAAATCGATCTACAATGGCAAAACAATTTTCCCATTAGGGATTACGAATTAGTAATTATTTTCAAATTGATGGGTTGGAGAAGAGGGATGGAAAAGAATGGAGATTTGACCCAATACTGTTTGGATAAGCAGGGGAGGTAGGGGAAGCTCTTAAAAAAAGAGGGTTATTGTTCGGTAATTCTTTTCTCCCCCTGCTCCCCCTGCCTCTTCGCTCCCTAAGCCGGCCTAATCGCTAGTCGCCATTGCTATCCCTGCTAAATACCCTGTTGTCCAAGCACTTTGGAAGTTAAACCCACCGGTGACGCCATCAATATCTAAGATTTCTCCGGCAAAATAAAGACCAGGAACTAACCTACTTTCCATCGTCTTAAAATTGACTTCTTTGAGATTGACACCGCCACAGGTAACAAATTCTTCTTTAAAGGCTCCTTTGCCACTAATTAAATATTGTCCCTGAGTAATTTCTTGCACCAGTTTATTTAAGGTTTTATTAGATATTTCTGCCCAACGGTCTTCTGTGGTGATACCTGCACGGGCAATGATATATTGCCAGAGACGATGGGGTAGGTCAACGCCGCGATGCAATGCGATCGCTTTCTTTCCCCATTCATCTTTAACTGCTAAAACTTTTTCTCGCACTTCTTCTTGTTGCAAATCAGGCAACCAATTAATCAATAATGTGGCTTGATAGCGGCTTTCGTGCAGAACTCTCGCACCCCAAGCAGAAAGCTTCAGAACTGCGGGGCCACTCAAACCCCAGTGGGTAATTAGTAATGGGCCAGTTTGTTGTAATTGGGATTTTCCACCCCCAGATAACCGCAATTGCACAGGGTTAACGCTAACTCCAGCTAGAGATCGCAATTGAGGATCAGCAATATTGAAGGTAAATAAAGAAGGTACTGGCGGTTCTATTTGATGACCTAACTCTTTGACAATTTTATAACCTACAAGGCTGCTGCCGGTTGCAAGAAGTAAGCGATCGCATTTAATCGGATCTCCCGACTTCAGAAGAATATCAAACCCCCCATCTGTTGCGGTCACTGAAGTTACGTGTGTACCGATACGGAGTTTGACCCCAGATGTCGCCACCGCTTTAATCAGACATTCCACAATGGTTTCTGAAGTGTTGGTGACAGGAAACATCCGCCCATCGGCTTCAGTTTTTAGATAGACTCCACCAGCAGCAAACCAAGCTACTGTGTCTTGAGGCCCAAAGCGAGTCAAAGCACCCCGCAAAGCTTTTGCACCTCTGGGGTAATTTTGCACTAACTCCTCAGGCAAAAAGCAAGCGTGAGTAACGTTGCAGCGTCCGCCACCAGAAATTAACACTTTCGCTAGGGGTTGACGACTGGCTTCAAGTAAAGTAACTTGGGCATCAGGATTGGCTTTAGCACAAGTGATCGCGCCAAAAAATCCTGCTGCTCCACCCCCAATAACTACGATTCGTAACGGTAGCAAGTTTTAAAATTTCTCAATAGCACGTACTTTACTAGGCTAGCTGTTATCTTCACTCTTCAACTAGTTCAAATTGATCTTTTGTGGCACCACAAGTCGGACATACCCAATCATCTGGTATAGCTTCAAAGGCTGTTCCCGGCGCTATATCGCTATCTGGATCGCCTACTTCTGGGTCATATTCATAGGCGCAAGCAGTACATATATACTTTGCCATGTTCGTTTCCCTTAGTAAATTGTTGGCTTTGCTTCAGTATTAAATACTTCTGGTAGTTAGTCAAAATAGGCTGTCATTAGTCCAAGAGAAACCACTTTTCCTTCTTCCCAGTCCCCAGTCCCTTACCTTTACGAGTGATTTAGAAATCAAAGACGCTCGATGACTCGCTACCGCTTCGCTATCGGATTGCTATACCAAAAACTCTTGTATCTTATACCAATGACAAATGACAAATGACCAATGACAAATGACTAAAAACGCCACCAAGTCCTTTGGACGTAACTGATAACCGCGATCGCGATCGCCCCTAGTAGCAGTAACCAAATTATTCCACCTGGAATAAAAGTGAGAATACCAAAACCTCTCAGTACCCAGACGGCTACACTAATGCCGAGAAGGATACCGAAAATCTGGATTAATCTACGATTTAAAGAAGATTGACTCACCTACTTTTCCTCTCAACTCAACAGAGATTACACTTGATATTGACAATAAAATATGAAATTACGATAAAGCTACAGTTTCATCAGAAATAACACGTAAAAATCGAGAGATCCTATCCAAACGTTGGGGTAAAACACTTGATATTAGGTCGTCTTTGTGCCATTCTAGCTGTTAAGAACTTAGTTTTTAATTTATAAATACCGTTATTATAAAGTTTACTTAAATATTAATTGTGTTAATTGTGATAAGAACTACAGTTTTTCCAGTAATATAACTGAAATAATTACCAAAAACTCGCCGTTTCTGGAAAGATAGGCATTAGACTGGAACTAAAATTTAGTGAGTTGGAATCTAAATCAAGTTTTATAGCTTGTAGTTTCAACTCCATTTAGGTGGATGAGTTGAGGAGTAACTAAAATCATTATGTCTGCGTATCATATCTCAGACTCAATTATTGCAGGTTCAGATATGGCTTGGAATCAAGACAAGCAAAAGTTGCTGGTACAGGGTGAAATTTTAATAGAAACACGATCGCACAAAGCCTGGGGTGGCGCGGTGACAGCCTGGATGTATGTACCGATGGTGCGATCGCAAGTCTGGCAGCAATTAACTGATTACCCCCGGTGGGTGCAATATTTTCCTGATATCACCAAAAGCGAGATATTACACAAAGGTGAAGTCAAACGCCTGTATCAAGCAGCACAAAAAGCCTTTTTCTTTTTCACAGCTCAAGTTGAAATTTACCTCAACGTTGTAGAAGTGCTGGGGCAACAAATCCAATTTCGCATGGAAAAAGGGACTTTTGAGGATTTTAACGCCAATTTAGTACTCAAAGATTGCGGTAACGGCACAATACTTGCTTATACTGTGCAAGCTACACCTCTGATTCCAATTCCATCAATTTTTATTCAACAAGCAATGAACTTTGAGTTGCCTGCAAATATGCGTAAAATGCGACAAGTACTTTGTAAGGGTCAAGATAATTCGTAATATGATGTCCGGGCAATTAAGCATAATACCCGGAACCCCACCCCGCCAAAGCTACGCTTGAGCTAACCTCCCCGCCTGCGGGGAGGGGTTGGGGGTGGGCTTCTTTATGCTTTTTTGTCAAATGAGCTTCAATTAGCTGGTAAACACCTCAGCAGGTAAGCGACTAAAAGAAAGACGCTCATTTTGCACATCTACAAAGATGGTGTTGCCATCGATAAATTCACCGCGCAAGATGGCTTTGGCAATTTGAGTTTCTAACTCTCGCTGAATCGCCCGCTTCAGTGGACGTGCCCCATAAACTGGGTCATACCCTACTTCTGCTAAAAAGTCAAGTGCAACATCCGAGAGCTTGAGGGATATTTTGCGATCGCTCAATCTTTGCCGCAATCTCTCAACTTGCAATAGCACAATATGCCGCAATTCCTTCTTATCCAAACCGTGGAAGATGATGATTTCGTCAATCCGGTTGAGGAACTCTGGACGGAAGCTATTCCGCATTGCTTCCATGACTCGACGGCGCATTTCGTCGTAGTGGGCGTTATCTCCGGCGACATCAAGAATGTACTGCGAACCGATGTTGCTGGTCATGATGATAATAGCGTTCTTAAAGTCTACTTTATGACCTTGGGCATCAGTGACGCGACCATCATCAAGAATTTGCAAGAAGATATTAAATACATCGGGGTGTGCTTTTTCGATTTCGTCGAAAAGAATCACTGAATAAGGACGGCGACGAATCGCTTCTGTAAGTTGTCCACCTTCTTCGTAACCCACGTATCCTGGAGGCGCACCGATCAAACGAGAAACTGCGTGTTTCTCCATATACTCCGACATATCGATTCGCACTAGCGCGTCTTCGCTATCGAACATATACGCCGCCAGCGCTTTCGCCAACTCAGTTTTACCCACACCCGTAGGCCCAAGGAAAACAAAGCTAGCGATGGGACGATTAGGATCAGCCAGTCCAGCCCGCGATCGCTGAATTGCATCAGCTACAGCTGTGACTGCTTCTTCTTGTCCAACTACGCGGCGGTGCAGTTCATCTTCTAAATGCAGCAGTTTTTCTTTCTCAGATTCCACTAACTTGCTGATCGGAATTCCTGTCCATTTAGAAATAATTTCGGCAATATCAGCTTCTGTGACTTCTTCCCGTAATAGTGATTTACCACTTCTTTGAGCATTTGCCAATTCAGATTCTACTGTTTCCAATTGGCGATGCAAACTAGTTAAATTACCATATTTCAACTCCGCAGCGCGGTTAAGGTCGTAGTCGCGTTCTGCTTGCTGAATCTCTAAGTTGACCCGTTCAATCTCTTTTTTAACAGACTGAATTTTGTCAATGATATCTTTTTCAGACTGCCATTGACTATTGAGGGTTCTTTGTTCTTCTTTGAGATCAGCAATTTCTTTTTCCAATTTTTCTAGACGTTCACGAGAAGCTGCATCACTTTCCTTTTTCAGCGAAAGCTTCTCCATTTCCAATTGCAAAATCTTGCGATCAATTTCGTCGAGTTCTTCTGGTTTGGAGGTAATCTCCATTTTTAATCTCGCGGCGGCTTCATCCACTAAGTCAATAGCTTTATCAGGAAGGAAGCGATCGCTAATATAACGACTCGACAATACTGCTGCTGCAACTAAAGCACTATCAGAAATTTTCACCCCGTGGTGGTTTTCATAACGTTCTCTCAAACCGCGCAAAATCGAAATGCTATCTTCTACACTGGGCTGATCGACATAAACCTGCTGGAAGCGTCTTTCTAGTGCCGCATCTTTTTCGATATGTTTGCGGTATTCATCTAGAGTTGTCGCCCCAATACAGCGCAATTCGCCCCGCGCCAACATTGGTTTTAACAAGTTACCAGCATCCATCGCGCCTTGGGTTGCACCAGCGCCAACAACGGTGTGAATTTCATCAATAAATAAAACAATATTGCCGCCAGATTCAGTAACTTCTTTTAATACTGCTTTCAGGCGTTCTTCAAATTCACCCCGGAATTTTGCCCCTGCAATCAAAGCACCCATATCTAAAGAAATCAGCTTGCGGTCTTTGAGAGATTGGGGTACATCACCTGCGATAATGCGTTGTGCTAATCCTTCAGCGATCGCAGTTTTACCAACGCCTGGTTCACCAATTAGCACAGGATTATTCTTGGTGCGGCGAGAGAGAATTTGCACAGTGCGACGAATCTCATCATCTCGCCCAATCACTGGATCGAGTTGACCTTTACGTGCAGCTTCTGTAAGGTCACGCCCGTATTTTTCCAGTGCTTCGTATTTGCCTTCTGGATTTTGATCGGTCACTTTTTGGCTCCCTCTAACTTGTTTAATAATATTTTTGAGTTTGCCTTCGTCTAAAGCAAACTCTTGGAATAAAGCTTTGCCAAAGCGGTCATCTTTAGCGTAAGCCAACAATAAGTGTTCAATTGAAATATATTCGTCTTGAAACTCTTTACGATATCCGTCTGCTCGATCTAGAAGTGTATCTAAGCTGCGTCCTAAGTATACTGAGGTACTATTACCAGATACTTTCGGCTGACGTTGGAAAAATTGTTCAGTGCGATCGCGCAGTTTTTGGAGGTTAACACCCGCCTTGGTGAGAATCCCAGTTGCTAGACCATCTTGTTCTAGCAGTGCTTTCATCAGGTGTTCACTTTCAATTTGCTGTTGTTGATATTGTTTAACAATATCTGGGGTATGGGCGATCGCTTCCCAGGCTTTTTCTGTAAATTGGTTAGGATTAGTAGGTTGCATAGGCTTTTTCAGGAACGTAAAGGCGCAGTGGTGAAGCAGCGCGGTCTTGGGGGTTTCCCCCATGAGCGACTGCTGAACCCGGAGGGCTTGTTGCAGGCTACCACCAGAACACCAAGTAAATAAAATTTCTGTTCTCAATAGATATTGTATGAACAGCAGAGCGATCGCCTAGATCGGTGTTCACGTCTTGTAAAAGTCGTATTTTCCCGTAGTTCCTATTTCCCATTTATTGTTGTGCTGTACAACTACGGAAACAAACTCAAGCGAATCCATAATTGTCGGGCTGCTACTTGAGAAGCACTGTTCATCTCCAAATACTCGATAGTGACTTTTCCAGAAAAGTTCTTCTACCTTGCCTCCACTATTCTCCTTCTGCCTCCACACAGAGTTACCATAATCCCAGGTCGCCTAGTGGATGCTAAAAATGATTGACCCCTACGACTTTGAAAATGATGACTTTGATTTTGAGGATGAGGATTTCTTGAAAATAAAACCCATCAGCCAAATGACTGAAGGGGAAAAGCTACAGCGATTTAAGCGGTTCTTCGACAGCAGCAGCCGTGCAGTGTTGCAAGACTGTCTATTTCGCATCGTCAATTACGAAGATGGTACTGGGACGTTAGAGATTCTTTGCCCTAATGAAGTTGTAAGACAACGCCTTTCTAAGAAAAAGCGCAAAATTACCAACAACATCAACACCTGCTGGAGTCATATCAGATGGTTTTCGCTATGTGTCCAGCAAGATAATGAGTTGCATTGCCAGAAGTTTACCCGTAATGGTGATTTGGTGACATCTTAGCTGGGATTGGGGATTAGGGACTGGGGGCTAGGGACTGGGAATAAAGAAAGTGTTTTCCCAATGCCCATTGACAAATGACAAATGACTAATGACAAATGACTAAAAAACAGAAATTTCCTTACCTAGTTGGTTCTAAGTGGACGGCACAGCAAAAAGTTGATGGTTGGCGGCACTTTCAAGTAGTCAATCGTAAAAATCAGGCTAACTGGGTTTACGCCGAAATGGTTGCTGCTTGTGATCCTAAAGTCCGTTTTTGGATAAATGCCAAATTATTACAAGATAACTCCCAGTGGCAAGCTGGCTGGCAAACATTACAGGAAATCCACGGAGTTGAAACTGAGGTGTCTTAATTAGCCTTGTTCCCAGTCTCTGGCTGGGAATGCCCATTAAGAGGGCTGCCGCCTCCTAAATTTGGTAATTTAATAAATTTTTACAAAAACAGACTAACTTACTCTCAAGCAGCAATTAAATGGTTGTGACTAGAGACTGAAAACTGGCAATTTATCTGCGATACCTTCTCTACGTTCGCACAGCGTGTCGCAGACAGACGCTACGCGTAGCTTGCTTCCACGTTCGCGTAGCGTCCCGTAGGGAAGTGGTACGGTGAGCTACGCTAACGCAAATTCCAATAGTATTTCCAGCATCAGGCTGCATATACCTCTCTTTACCCTTGCCCCTGCGCCCCAATATATTGAAAACACGTTGTCTGACCATCAGCTAATTCTATGAAAAGCATTCAAAAAAGCCAATTTCAGTTTTTTGCTTTTTGTAACTCTTTTTATAAAAATAAGTAATAAAAAGTGTTTATTTATGTTTTTTAGAACTAATAAAGTCTTTAAGGGCGATAAAACCCCAAATAAATATAATTGTGATTTAATTCATCGGATAAGACCGTTTTCCAAATTAAGAGCCACTTTCTTTTCTAGGTAATTTGCCCAATAATGACATTCACAGACCTTACGCATCGCCATCTCAAGAAAGGTGAAGGCAAATGTTTGAGCCACAAGTTTGACAAGAAGCTATAAGAGGCAAATAAAAGTGAAACTAGCAGTCTACGGAAAAGGTGGTATCGGTAAATCCACAACTAGCTGTAACATATCAGTCGCCCTAGCTAAACGTGGCAAAAAAGTGCTGCAAATTGGTTGCGACCCCAAACATGACAGTACCTTTACCCTGACTGGGTTTTTGATTCCGACAATTATCGACACCCTCCAAGAAAAGGACTATCACTACGAAGATGTTTGGCCTGAAGATGTAATTTATAAAGGCTACGGCGGTGTGGATTGCGTAGAAGCTGGTGGGCCACCTGCGGGTGCTGGGTGCGGTGGATACGTAGTCGGCGAAACCGTAAAATTACTTAAGGAACTCAACGCCTTTGATGAATACGATGTAATTCTCTTTGACGTTCTGGGTGACGTAGTTTGCGGTGGTTTTGCAGCACCACTCAACTATGCTGATTACTGCCTGATCGTTACAGACAACGGCTTTGATGCTTTGTTTGCAGCAAATCGGATTGCAGCTTCAGTCCGTGAAAAAGCACGAACTCACCCACTGCGTCTAGCTGGGTTAATTGGCAACCGCACCTCTAAGCGCGACTTGATTGAAAAATATATAGAAGCAGTGCCAATGCCAGTTCTAGAAGTTTTACCTTTAATTGAAGATATCCGTGTTTCCCGTGTAAAAGGTAAAACTTTGTTTGAGATGGCAGAGCAAGATCCTTCCCTAAACTACGTTTGCGACTACTATCTCAACATCGCTGACCAGATTTTAGCGCGTCCAGAAGGTGTTGTGCCTAATGATACACCAGATCGTGAGTTGTTCTCTTTGTTATCCGATTTTTATCTAAATCCGGGTAAACCCCAGGTTCCTAATTCAGAAGAGGAACTAGACTTGATGATTGTATAAATCACCAAGTTCTCAGGATGGGGGACAATAACATGGCATTCTTTCACAGCTTTACAGGCTCATTAAAGCAAAAGTGGTTGCAATTTTTCCAGAACAATCGGGACTGGATCACGCTGCACATGCAAGTAGAATCGGTATACACACCTGATGGCGGGAAGCGACCACCTTCTTACCTCATCCTGGGAGTTGTTAACGCCCTAGAGCCAAAACTAGCGCAGTTAATGTTGCCCTTTGCCAAACTCAATCCTGATGCTGATACCCTGATTGAAGTGCTGGATTTGCATTTTGACCCAGATTTCGCTCTTGGTAATCGCTTCGTTAACCCCGAAGTAGAGAGATTCGTAGAAGAAGCAGCATCTGTCATTGACGAAAAGCCTGAAGATGAAACTTTGACACATTCTCATACAAATAGCTTTGCGGCGATGGGGGTAATTCAAGAAGTCACAATTGGGGATTTTGAGGAGCAAAGCCTAGAACTCAGTGATTTAGAGGAAACCGAAGATGCCTTTGGTGATATTTCCTTATCCAACGGACACGACTCAAAAGAAGAGTTTCTCGAAACCTCTACTTTAGAAGCAGATGAGTTTGGGGACATGGGCTTCGGTACAACAGGTGCAATGGAAATCAAGCTTGATGAAGACGAGGCGCTTGAAGATATTCCACTAGATGAGAATGCGTTTAAAGACGTGTTGTCAGATGTCTGGAGTGATGAAACAGCTTTGCAAAAAGCTAAAGAAAATAACGATTTTTTGGGGGAAGAACTGCCAGCAGGCGTTTTTGATGAATCAGAAATTGCCCGTCTCTTCCCCAACGCTTAATTATTGCCGTTCCTCGCAATTTTAAGTTTTAGATTTGGGATTTTGGATGAGGAATTAGGGAAATTGTCGTCAGACAGAGGATACTTTTGTTGTCCCAGTCTTCAATCCAAAATTATCAATCTAAAATCTAAAATTCGTTGACATGCCATTAAATATCAAGGGGAGAAAAAACCAAAATGACTGTCGCTCAACAACCAGAAGCTTTAAGCTTTGAATGTGAAACTGGAAATTACCATACCTTTTGCCCAATTAGCTGCGTGGCGTGGTTATACCAAAAAATTGAAGATAGCTTCTTTTTGGTGATTGGGACAAAAACTTGTGGCTACTTCCTGCAAAATGCGATGGGGGTGATGATTTTTGCTGAACCCCGTTATGCAATGGCAGAGTTGGAAGAGGGCGATATTTCGGCACAACTGAGTGATTATGAAGAGTTAAAACGGTTGTGCTTGCAGATTAAACGCGATCGCAATCCTAGTGTAATTGTTTGGATTGGCACTTGCACCACCGAAATTATCAAAACAGATTTGGAAGGTTTAGCACCGAAGCTGGAATCTGAAATCGGGATTCCCATCGTTGTTGCGCGGGCAAATGGTCTAGATTACGCCTTCACCCAAGGGGAAGACACCGTATTAGCTGCTATGGCTAACCGTTGTCCTGATAAAGCTCCGGTGGCGGAAACAGAGAAAATTGAACGTAATGCGATCGCTAAATTGCTCAACTTCGGTAAAAAGAAAGAAGATGTCGCCCAAGATGAATCTGAGTACGTGGATCATCCACCCTTAGTTCTCTTTGGCTCCCTTCCCGACCCCGTGGTTACTCAGTTAACCTTGGAACTGAAGAAACAAGGCATCAAAGTTTCCGGCTGGCTACCCGCAAAACGCTTCACAGAGCTGCCAGTACTGGAAGAAGGGTATTATGTCGCTGGTGTCAACCCCTTCCTCAGCCGCACAGCTACCACTTTAATGCGTCGCCGCAAGTGTAAACTCATTGGCGCACCCTTCCCCATTGGCCCCGATGGAACCCGCGCTTGGATTGAGAAAATCTGCTCGGTGTTCGGTATTACTCCCAAGGGTTTGGATGAACGGGAAGCACAAATTTGGGCAGGCGTGGAAGATTATGTGAAATTGATTCGTGGTAAATCTGTATTCTTCATGGGTGATAACTTGCTGGAAATTTCCCAAGCAAGATTCTTAATCCGTTGTGGGATGACTGTTCACGAAATCGGTATTCCCTACATGGATAAGCGCTATCAAGCTGCTGAGTTGGCATTGCTGGAGAAAACTTGCCAGGAAATGAATTCACCTCTGCCAAGGATTGTAGAGAAGCCGGATAATTACAATCAACTTCAGCGTATTTATCAGTTGAAACCAGATTTGGTAATTACTGGTATGGCTCACGCTAACCCATTGGAAGCACGCGGTATTAATACAAAGTGGTCTGTAGAGTTCACTTTTGCTCAAATTCACGGCTTTACGAATGCGCGTGACATGTTAGAGTTGGTGACTCGTCCGTTGCGTCGGAATAATAATTTGAAAGATTTGGGTTGGGATAAGTTGGTGAGAGAAGAAGCGAAGATTTAGATTTGGGTTTGGATTTAGCAACAGCATAATACTATGTTACGGGCGAACCAAAAAGTTCGCCCTTTTTTTTATGAACCGCAGAGGCGCAGAGAACGCAGAGGAAGAGGAGAAATGGGGATAATCAAAAATGCTAAAATTTTTATATTACTCTTAGTTTTTTACTTCTTAAGTTAATGGAAATTACCAAATTGTCTCCCCAAGGGCAAGTAATTATTCCCCAATCTTTGCGGGAAGCTCATCAATGGGAAGTAGGTCAAGAATTTATTATTATTGATATGGGTGATGGAATTCTTTTAAAGCCTAAGAAACCTTTTGCAGAAACTAAATTAGATGATGTAGCAGGTTGTTTAAAATATCAGGGAAAACCTAAAACTCTTGAGGATATGGATAATGCAATTCGCCAAGGTGTAGAGGAATCGTGGCATGATTGCAGTTGATACAAATATAATCGTTAGATTTTTAACTCAAGATGACGAATTACAGTTTCAAAAGAGCAGAGAAATTTTCCAGACTCAAGATATTTTTATTTCAGATACCGTAATACTTGAGACTGAATGGGTATTAAGATTTGCATACAAGTTTAAACCACATGAGATATGTACAGCTTTGAGAAACTTGTTTGGTTTACCTAATATTTACCTAACTAATCTTAGTTTAGTTGTTCAAGTAATCCAGTGGCATGAAAATGGCTTAGATTTTGCCGATGCTTTTCATCTAGCTCAAAGTCAGCACTGTTCTGAATTTTATACATTCGATGAAAAGTTTGTCAAAAGAGCCAAGGGGCTGATGCAGTGTGAAGTTAAAAAGCCTTTGACTTAGGAAAATAGCGAACTTAGTACAACTTTACTTCAAATAGTAGCGTTTTTAAACGCAGAGGAACGCGGAGTCTTGCTAAATTTAATTCACTATTAATGAAATGCTGTACTTAGTTCACATGGAAGGTTATAACTCTAAAGGTTTGGATGGAATTATATACATTAATTCTGCGCCGTCTGGTTTAATTTCTGTAGACGGAGTTAATTTAAGCCAGTCATGAAAGCTGATTCCTAATTGGGACATTGCTTGCAATTCTGTTTGGTAAGATTTGAAACGGCGATGGGTTTCTATCATAGATTCTACCGCTTCCATAACTTTAGGAAGACGTTTATCTGCTTCCTGTTTTAAATCCTTATGATCTGGCCCGAACCAACCTCCTTGAACTTCATCACGAGTTAAAATTGCTGGCGGGAGTGAATCTACCCATTTATATGTAGAATATAACTGTTCTCCCATTTTAAATAAGTTCTCACGTTGCATTTCAAAAACAGCATTTTCATCTAAGTTTGGGTTAATCCACTGGTAAATTCGTGTTAGTCTACGCAAATCTATCTGACCTTTGTAACAAGGTTGTAAGTATGCTGCCGGGTTAGAAGTGAGTACAATGCCAATATATTTTTTAATACGTGAACGGAGAACTTTTGCTCCTTCTTGAAAGCGGCGAAGTGCTGTATCATGTTCTTCTAATTCTAAATAGCAACGTGCTTCAGCTAGGTAAGCTAAAGATAAAGTCAGCAGATATTCATCAACAATTTGGCTTTGTTGCTCAATTTCGATATCGGTGTATTCAGCATAAATGTGCTCTGCTTCTAAAAAACGGTTAATAGCTTGTAGGGCGCTGTTTCTACGATTTTCAATTTTGGTCATTGTAAAAGCATTATTTGCTAATTCGATTGCAGCACGAAAATTTGCATAGAAACTAAGGTCGATTTTACGATTAATGTTATTTAACACTTTTTGTGCTTGTTGTAAGCGTTGTTCTAATTCCTTAAGCCGTTGTGCTATTACAACAAAGCCTATAACTGAGACACCCAGGTTTAATATACTGGCTGCACTAGTTACCTGAAAAATCCCTTGAGGATCTGAATTAACCTCTCTTAACCAAGTAATTACTCGCTTACGCTTACTGCCTACTTCCCTAATTACACCTCCAACCCGTTCAAGGGTTCCATTTGTTAGCCCTTTGACAATCCAATCAGCAAGCATAAAGGTTACTGTAACTGGTAAACTCACAATTTTCTCCTAGTTGCTATTTCAGCAGCGTGATGTCTGGTAGGTAGTCGCTTCGATTCTGCACAGCAAATACCTGCGCTTTACTCAGTATTCCCAATTTGAGTTGTAATGCAATAGCGATCGCTCTTTTTAACCAACCGTCCACGCCAACAAAGAAAAGCGATCGCTCAAATATCATCTCAGTCAAACATAGTTACAATAAGGTAGTAAAGATATAAGTAAATATTAATTATGCTTAGTGGAATTAAACAAAAAGCTATTGTAGGCAAAGATGGCAAGATTGAACTTTCAGCAACCGAACTACCAGAAGGAACAATCGTAGAAGTTATTGTGCTAGTTGAACCATCAACTGAAGAGGATGAAACTACTTATCTTTTAAAATCAGAGGTTAATAAAAAACATCTGCTCAAAGCTTTGGAGAATGTAGAAAAAGGAAATCTAATTTATGTAGATTTAGATGAATATGAAAAAAATTACCTTTGAACCAGAAGCTTTTGAGCAATTAGGTCAGTGGGCAACAGAAGACAAAAAAATCTTCGAAAAAATATTGGAACTGATTAGAGATATACAAAGGGATCCTTTTGCAGGGATAGGGAAGCCAGAACCATTAAAATATGAACTACAAGGTTACTGGTCAAGACGGATCATAGATGAACATAGATTAGTTTATAAAGTGTAAGAAGATTTATTGATTATTTTGACTTGCAAATATCATTATGAGCAATAAAGGTTATTCAGGCTGAGATATTGTTTTAGTTCAGGCGATCGCTCTTTTTTAACCAGAAGATGTAGAGCGATCGCAGATACAATCATAAGTAAAAGCAAACAGGTAGAAAATGGCTGAAATTGTCACCCTTCAACTCCCTGAAACACTGGCACAAAAGGCAAAGGAAATCGCTGCTTTCACACATCGGCGACTTGAAGATGTATTACTAGAATGGATTGACCGCGCCATTACCGAACTACCTCTGGAGTCTCTACCAGATGATCAGGTTTTGGCTATGTGCGATATACAGATGGAAACTCAGCAGCAAGAGGTTTTCAGTGAGTTGCAAGCGCGTCACCGAGAGGGACAGCTTAATGATGCAGAAGTTCGTCAACTAGATGAACTCATGCAAGTATATCGACGTGGCTTAATAAGTAAAGCAAGAGCCTTAAAAGTGGCTGTTGAACGCGGCTTGAAACCAGCCCTTAATTAACAGTAATGGCCCGCTTTTACGTTTCTGTAAAAATAGAACTTCGTGTCCGCACCGATGCTCGAAATCGCTGTGGTTATTGTTTGAGTCCTCAGCATTTAGTAATGGCACGTTTGGAAATCGAACATATTATTCCCATATCTAAAAATGGTAGCAATGATGAATCAAACTTGTGGCTAGCTTGTCCCCTATGTAATCGCTACAAAAGTGATAAAACTACAGGGGTTGATCCAGAGACGAGCGAAACGGTAAAGCTATTTAACCCTCGTACTCAAGTCTGGTTTGAGCATTTTGGCTGGAGTGAAGATGGTCTACGTATTGTTGGCAAAACGCCAACTGGTAGAGTAACTGTTGCAGTTTTACATTTGAGCGATGATGCAGATGCACTAGAAGTTCGCAGTTATTGGGTACTTGCGGGTTGGCATCCTCCAGAAGATTGAACAAACCGCAGAGGAGAAAGCGATCGCTCTTTTTAACCAGAAGATGCAGAGCGATCGCAGATACAATCATAAGTAAAAGGCAAGCGGGTAAAAAATGACTGAAATTATCACCAAAATCTATGAATAAAACACCCTCTTCCGATGAAAGTAAGCAAATGCTGAAGTGGCTAAACCAGAATCGCCAAATATTATTAGATTTATATAAAAATCAATATGTTGCTTACAATGCTAATGGTTTAATAGCTCACAGTGAAAGTTTGCGTGAAGTTCTAGAATTAGCAGAAGCATCAAAGCAAATATTTGCAATTTACTTAGTTCCGCGTCGCACTGCTTCTATTGAGATTTTACCAATTCGCTTTCGTACAATTGCTCGACATGATAGGCAACCAAATTATCATGTAAAACTGAAGCATAGAGATATAGAAATGTCCACAACTATGTTAGTGGACTCTGGTGCTGAATTAAGTTTAATTTCCTTCAAAGTCGGTCAAGATTTAGGCTATGCTTTGGCTGATGCAGAATCAAAATTATTAGCAGAAACTATTGGCGGAAGAGTTGAGTATGTTTTACGTAATGTTGAAATGACAATTGATGAACACAGTTTTATTGCTGCTGTGGCATGGTTACAAACTAATACAGGTGGAGAGCAATTACTTCTAGGAAGAGAAGTTGTATTTGATAAGTTTAATATTGAGTTTAGGCAAGCTGATGAACAAATTCTCTTTATATGGCGTGGAGATAGCTAATTAGTTAACCACAGACACTTCTCGCAACTTGCAAAAACTTGCGTAAAACAGGGGTCAAAGATAGCGCAGAGGTTTTAGAGAATTTGTGACAAAAACTTACGTGTTCTTTCTTCTTTGGGGTGGCTGAAAAATGCGTCAGGGGTGGCTGACTCGATGAGGGAACCGCTATCCATTAAAATAACTCTATCGGCGACTTCACGGGCAAATCCTACTTCGTGGGTGACAACTACCATTGTCATGCCATCACGGGCAAGATTTCGCATTACATCCAAAACTTCTCGTACCATTTCTGGATCTAAGGCTGAGGTGGGTTCGTCAAACAGCATGATTTTGGGTTGCATGGCTAAAGCACGAGCGATCGCCACCCGTTGCTGTTGTCCACCAGATAACTGTCCTGGATATTTTTGCGCCTGTTCTAAAATTCCTACTCTTTCTAATAGTTGCATTGCTAATTCTTCGGCTTTTGCCTTTGGCGATCGCCGTACCCAAATTGGCGCTAAAGTAATATTTTGCAACACTGTGAGATGAGGAAATAGATTAAATTGCTGAAATACCATTCCCACTTCTTTGCGAATCGTTTCAATATTTCGCAAGTCATGGCTGAGGGTAATACCGTCGATTTCAATTTTTCCCTTTTGGTATTCTTCTAAAGCGTTAAATGTGCGGATAAAGGTAGATTTACCTGAACCAGATGGCCCCATCAAAACTACTACTTCTCCACGATTAACTGTCAAGCTCACACCTTGAAGAACGTGGAACTTACCATACCACTTGTGAACATCTTCAGCAACAATTATTGATTGTACCTCTGGCATAATATTTAAAGTCCAAATAATGAATATTATTTTTATAATGACCAATGACTAATTATTCAACTGTCTCTCTAATCGCCGAGAAGCCAACGACATTGAGTAACAAAATACCCAATAAATAAATCCAATAAATAGATAAACTTCTGTATAGCGATCAAGAAACTGTGGTTGTGCCAATATGGAACGGGCAATACCTGTTAATTCTACTAATCCCACCAAAGATAATAGTGAAGTATCTTTAAATAAGCCGATAAACTGGCCAACGATCGCAGGAATAACGGTACGTAAGGCTTGAGGTAAGATGATAAACAAAACCACGAAGGCTGTATTTAATCCTAGCGCTTTTGCAGCTTCAATTTGCCCACGAGGAACTGATTGGAGTCCACCGCGCACGTTTTCTGCCATGTATGCAGCACTAAATAAAACTAATCCAGCAATTGCTCGTAGTACCCGATCTAAACGCACATCTGCTGATATAAATAATGGCAGCATTATCTGAGCGAGGAACAAAATCCCAATCAGTGGTACTCCCCTGACGATTTCAATGTACAGGATGGAAAACCAACGGACTACGGGTAAATTGCTTGTACGCCCTAAAGCCAATAAAACCCCAATGGGGAAGGAAAGTACAATACTGGTTGCTGCCATCAATAGGGTAAGTAGCAAACCATTCCATAAATTTGTAGATACAGGTTGTAATCCAAATCCACCGCCGAGTAGCCAAAGAATGACGGGGAAAGACACTAACCATAATAGAGAAAGCCAAGGAGTTATTAACTTAGTAAACTTTCCTCCAAACCAAAAACCTGCAACTAGCAAAACTGCAATTAATAGTAACCAGAGGCGGGCTGTAAAGGCTAGCGGTAAAAAAATTAATAAAACGCCAATTATAAAAGTAAAAAAATAAATTTTACGCTTAGTTAACTGTTGTTTACCAAAAAATATACCCACAGTTATAGCGCCTAAAGTTGAAGCGAACGCCAGCACAATCCAAATTCGCCAATATAGCGTTTGAGGAAACCTACCAACTAAAAATAAAGGTAAATTAACCTGAATTACTGCCCATTGTGCTTGAGTCGTTGCCCAAGTTACAATTCCTCGCACTACCCAAAACAGGAACATCAAACAGACAAAAGTTAATAAGCTGTTGTACCAAGTATTGAACAGGTTTTTACGCAACCACAACAATTTTGGATTTTGTAATTCGGCTATGCTCAGAACGATTTTGGATTTTGGATTGCTTGTCATCTTAATGATTTGTTCTCCCCATATCTTTGTTACACTAATTTACAAATATGATTGCAATAGATAAGAAACAAAAAGCAATTATCATTAAATATTTCTCTATAAGGACTTACACATAGTTTGCTTTTCGTAGGAGTATACAATCTAAAATTTAAAATCTAAAATTGTATTATCTCTCTTTAATTTGTACGCTACGATTGAAGAAATTCATAACTATAGAGATGGTTAAACTCAGGGTGAGATAGGTGAGTATAATCAGTAATATTACCTCTACGGCTTTCCCAGTTTGGTTATATGTGGTAGAGGCGACAAAATAAATATCAGGGTAGCCGATCGCGATCGCTAAACTGGTATTTTTCGTCAAATTAAGATACTGGCTCGTCAATGATGGTATTATTACCTGCAAAGCTTGAGGAAATACTACCAGCCGCATAACTAACCCTGGTTTTAATCCTAGCGATCGCGCTGCTTCCCATTGCCCCCTAGCTACTGATTGAATCCCACCTCGGACAATCTCAGCAATAAATGCACCCGTATAAAACGTTAATCCCAACAGCAAAGCTGAAAACTCTGGGGATAAGGTAAACCAAGGGAGTTCTAAGCCATTTTGACTAACGCTAATAAAACCCCAAAGGGATATCTTATTTTCTGTTTTGGGGAAACTGAGGAAAACAGCAAAGTACCAAAACAGCAATTGCAGCAGTAAGGGCGTATTGCGGAAAATCTCTACGTAAACCATCGCGATATTCTGCACTAGCCAGTTGTCAGAAAGTCGGGCAACCCCAGCACTTACTCCTACAATTGTTGTGAGCAAAATTCCCACAAGCGCTACCCGCAAGGAATTAATTAATCCCACCCATAAAGCATGAGTATAGGGGTCAGTGGGTTTATAGGGAATTAGCGTCTCGCCAATATCAAAAGATGCTTGTTGCTTAAAAAAATCAAAGCCAAACGGAATACCTAATCGCTGCAAATTACGATTGAGATTGCCCAACAGTATTACTACTACAATTACTGCTAACAATACGGCAATGAATTGTAAAGCAATGCGCCAAAAACGGATATCACGCCATAAAGGTGGTTTTGAATTTGTCATTTGTCATTTGTCATTGAGTACAAGAGCCATAGGGAGAATAATAACTCCTAACTCCTAACTCTTAACTCCCTACCGGAATGGTGGAGAATAAAGCAGTCCACCTTTGCTCCAGAGTTGATTTTGACCACGAGGTAGATTGAGTTTTGTCTTGGGGCCGAGGTTGCGATCGTAAATTTCGGCGTAGTTACCAACGTGCTTAATTACTCTAGCTGCGAAGTCGTTAGTTAAGCCTAGTCCTTCACCAAGGTTGCCTTCGGTTCCTAAAAAACGCTTAATATCTGGGTCATTACTAGCAGCAAACTGACCCACATTCTGGGAAGTAATACCCAACTCTTCAGCTTTTACCAGCGAATAAACCACCCATTTAACAGCATCACCCCACCTAGCATCCCCTTTGGCAACTGCTGGCGCAAGGGGTTCTGAAGAAATCACTTCCTCAAGAATCACGTTATCTTCTGGTTGGGGTAGAGTCGTGCGCCGAGAAACCAATGCCGAACGATCAGCTGTAATACCATCGCAACGCCCTTGAGCATAAGTAGCAAAGGTAACATTAACGTCTTCAAAGACAACGGGTTTGTATGCAACGCTCCGTTTCCGCATTTGATCTGCTAAGTTCTGTTCGGTAGTAGTACCAGTTTGAACACAGATGGGTTTATTTTTAAAGTCTGCCAGAGACTTAATGTTGCTATTTTTGCGAACCATTATGGCTTGTCCGTCGTAAAAGACCACAGGTGCAAATTCTAAACCCACAGAGGTATCGCGGCTAAGTGTCCAAGTAGTGTTGCGGCTGAGAATGTCTACTTCGCCAGTTTGCAAAGCTGTAAAACGCTCTTTGGAATTGAGATTGCGAAATTCTACTGCATCTGGGTTGTCAAATAAAGCAGCTGCGATCGCGCGACAGATATCTACATCTATACCGCTATATCTACCATCAGTTCCCACAAAGCTAAATCCTGGGACTTCGCCACTAACACCGCAAGTTAGCTGACTACGACTTTTAATACTATCCCAGCGATTTCGAGCTGCTGGTGGGGCTGGATTACTACCTGGAGTGCCGGATGTATTTGCTATTTGACCTGAATCTCCACCACAAGCAGCGATCGCAAAGACTAGAGGTGCGATCGCTATCATTAAAGCTGATTTATGCATAAACTTCATTGATATCTACAATAAAAAATGTATTTTTCACTACAATTATTCAGTAAAAACATTTTGCTGCTTGTAATATAAAACTCTACCAGTCTTTGTGCTATATTTATTGGCTTTGAAAAACGCTAGTTTAAGTTTTTACTTATTCTTTCAAAAGCCTCAGATGGTAAGTGCAAACTTCTCAACTTGGCTTAAGCTTCCGAGTTTTATTTAACTTACTGTTACCATACTTGATAAGCAATACATTCATTAAACCTGGAAGATAATATTAAAATTTCAGTGAATTAGTTTTATATCCTTCACTGAATAAAATTTATAAAAACGCGTTCAGCCCTTCTTGAATAATAAGCAAGAGAACCCCAGAAAATATCATTCACAGCCCAGGATGAAAATCTGTTTTTTCTATCTTCACTTCAATGCTCAATGCCCCATGCCCAATGCCCCATTCCCTAATTGCATACTTTGATGCGATCGCTTGTAGCCACACCAACCTAAACAACTACCCTTAGCAGGTTAAACTAGGTCTGGTAACAGCTGCTCCACCGTTCCTTATGAGGCTTTTATGGGAGCTAACCTCAAACAGATTGCCAACTATTTAGACAACCTTGGTTGGGACTACCGTTTTGATGATGAAGAAGACCGGATTATAACAGGTGTGGAGGCTGATAACTTAGAAGATATCCTAATAGTTGTCCAGTTGGATGAAGAGGGAAAATTTTTCCGGGTATTTGCCCCTCAAGTTCTGTCAGGAATTCAAGACCATCCTCACAAGGGAGTTATCCTACAGACAATGCTTGCCATCTCTTGGGAAACCAAAATGTTGCAATGGGAGTATGACCCATCTGATGGCGAGATTCGTGCCATTATTGAGTTTCCTTTAGAAGACTCGATTCTCACAGAAAAACAATTTCACCGTTGTCTGAGTGGGTTAATTCAGATTGTGGATGGTATAGCAATACCTCGCCTGAAAGAAGTGATGGTAACAGGTTTTGATCCGGGGAATATAGAGCTTGGGGAAAGATTGTTACTAAGTATCCAAGAAGAAGCCCCAGGATTGCTAGATTTGCTGGAAAAAGCAATGGAAGCGCGAAAAAAGCGAGGAAGTTTTCCCAGCGACTGAGACGGATCATCACTTAAATAGCTATACTCCAAAGTGATACCCTCACTATATACTGAAATTTTCTGGGGCTGGATATTATGACATCCTATGCAACCTCCTCTGCCAAAGCGGAAATGAGTGAACTACGGCGGTTGAAAGGCTTACTACCGCCAGAATTACAGAGCTGGGTCATGGTTGAAGGCACAACTGAGGTCAATCCACCCCTGGTTCGTTGCGAAGAAATTGGTAAAGACCAGGTAGAAATTCAAATTGACTTGGTGAAATGGGATGCCCTCGCAATGGATCAGCGTAATCTGCTGTTCTGGCATGAAGTTGCCCGCGTTCAAAATGACACGATTCCTAAAGATGGTTGGGAAATGGCAGCACTAGCCATCGGTTTAGGTGGTGCTGTAGGCGAATTGTGGGTACAAGATGGATTGCTTCTGGTGTTAGCTTTGTCGCTTTGTGGTGTGTCAGGCTGGCGACTGTACCAAAAGAATAGTGGGGAAAAGCAACTGAGAGAATTGCTCAATGCTGATGAGAAAGCGATCGCTTTGGCAACTCGTTTTGGTTATAGCCTCCCCAATGCCTACAAGAGTCTAGGTAGTGCCTTGAAAACCCTGATTGACAATACTCCTAGTAAGCGTCAACGGTCGAAATACGAAGCAAGGCTCTCTGCCCTTAAACGCAGTGCTAATAAGGCAAAAGCTAAATCCAAAACTCCAGACGAGGGCGCACTCTAGAAACCAGAAATTAGATTGGGTAGATATTGCCCATCCCACAAAATACCTAAATTAACGTGAGTTCGATGAACCTCTCCCTGCTTTGAACTAAAGTTCAAGTCTGCCCGTGTGCAACTCGGCTACGGTTTACGCACATCTTTGTATAAAATCAAAATCATTGAAGATTCCCCTAAACCCCCCAATTTATCGGGGGATTTTAAAGGGTTTTTGTCCCCCAATTTATCTGGGGGGTTAAAAGACTTGTGTGTACACGGTAGCTCCAATTCGGAGAGGGACGATTTTATCTATTAAATACAGCCCGTTAGCGATCGCCAAAACCCCAGATTACTCTGGTAGATCAAAATGATCGCTTCATGAACTTTAGCCGATATCCGTGAGCGACGAGGAAAACAAATTCCCACCACAGCCCAAGCCGCTTATCAACAGGCAAGCTGTGCAGCTTATAACCTCCGAGCGTCTCTCACAAAGGGATATCTGCGCTACTTTCACTATCTCCATCTGGGGGAAATGCTCACTCTGGGCACAAACACAGCGATCGTCTCTAGCCTCGGCTTCATCAATTTGAAGGGACGTTTAGCCCACGTCACTCGCCGATTAGTTTATCTGCTGCTGCGAATGCCAACCCGCAAACACCGCTTTCAAGTTGGTAAGTATTGGCTAGTCAGATTATTTCATGGTATTACTAACCAAGATTTGCACAACAATCATTCAAAACTTAATAATACTAAAGTTAAACAACATAAGTCAAAACCCAAATCTTTGTAATTGGGCGATCGCCTGTTGGGTAATTTCTCTGTGAGCATTGGGGAAATATCCCTCAAAGAGTGTTTTGCTTTTAACTGCCTTTCATAAAATCTTACTTTTTTCTTGACTATATCTTTATCAAACTCAAATTTTACAGCTGGTTCAGCATTTTATGCGTCTGAGGGATCACACGCACATGCCTGAGAAAGCCTTTCATCAAAGCTTGCCACGTTAAAACTTGATCAGCAGTAGGGGCAAACACAGGTATTGAGGAGAATTGTTCAGATACTGCTAAAGGCGTAACAGGTTGTAAAAATACTGAGATATTTGGACTAACCTCCGCCACTAGCAAAGCTGAACGTTCTAACTCGGCTGGATCTGTGTTTTGAGACACAATTATCTTGACAAAAACATTTAAATATGAGTCATGACATAATTGGAGAAATTTAGCATGTTCTTGCCAATGACTTTCGCCGCTAACACTGGGCAATTTTAAATCCATACCTACAGAGTCTAAGTAAGGGAGAATCATTGCCAGTTGTTCTGGGCGATGTCCGCCAGTTTCTAAGTATATAGGTAGACCAGTTATGGCTCGCACTTCGGGTAGAAACTGGGTTAAAAATGGGGCATGAAGAAGTGGTTCGCCTCCAGTTAAGCTAATGCTATCGTGTAGAGAAGGTACATTTTGTCGTTCGACCCATTCAATTAGTATGGGTAGAGAGACAGGGTTAGAGTGGGTTTCAAAGTCGCGCAATCCAGGCGATCGCTCTATCCGACAACTAGCAGGTGCATTCCAAGTGTGGACACTATCACAAAACTGACAGCGCAAATCACACAAAGCAAAACGAATAAATATCTGACGCGTCCCTACATTTAGTCCTTCCCCTTGAATGGCAGAAAAGATTTCAATCAGGCGTGCGGTAGGTGTAACCGTATTTTTAGCAATCATTTGATAAGAGCAACGCGATCGCGCTGCGGCGGCACAACAACAAGGATATTTTTTGGCTTCTTGTTCTATTGTGAATCGTCGCTAGCGATCTCCAATCTCAGCCCCGGTAAATCGAAATTAGTCCTTATTACTACTGATTCCAATATTAGGTTAAGTAATTTTCTAGGACAAAGTAATGTTTGGCAGATTACATTATACATGGCAACGAAAGTGCAGAGCTTCATGACTAGCCAACCGACAGAGGTCGATTTTCCAGTTAATTCCCTAAACGACACGGCTATAGTGCAGATGCCTAAGCGGTTGAGCATCCTGGAGGCTTTAGGCTTTAAGCAAACCTGCCAAAGCTTAATCCAGCCCAATTCACATCCTAAGCAAATCAT
>NZ_DASQZC010000190.1:0-2076 GCF_035638895.1 Nostoc sp.
CAGAGGAAGTTACATTCTTGTTTCATACCATGGCACAACAAGGAGGTATTGTACCAACATTCAGAATGTTCAAGCATAAACCTTTCAGAGAGTCAATGAGTATCCCAGACAGGATTTGGAATGAGTTGGAACCCATGATCAAGGACAAGATTATTGCTATCAGAGCCAACCTCAGGAAGAAGAATGAAGAAGCAGCAAAGAAATCTAATCAAGCAATTCCCAATCAGTATTGTACAATGGTCCCAAAAGAAGATATCAAGAAGACTATGTTGAATCTAGTTTCATCCATGGAAGATTTTAATCTTGCAACAGAAGATGAATATGATACTGATGATGACTTCTGTCATGTATCATCTGCAATGATGGTTAGAGTTTCTGTTGATCCACCTGAAGGAAACCCGGATACTGACATTGAAGTCAGAGCACATTTTGAGTATACCAGCATCCCTGAATTGAAGAGCAAGTTCTATGCAATTTCAGACAGTGGAGCAGATTCATGTGTTTTGGGAAATATGGCCAAAGTATTGACTTATACTGGAAGATATGCATCCTTGATTGGATATGATCCTGCAAATACCAAGTCTGAAAGAGTTCCTATTGTGACAGCACTCATCAAAGCAAGATCATCCTCAAATATGAACTATGAAGTACTTTTGAAGATTAATGAGGCACCACTCAATAAGGGCAGTCCTATCACCTTGTTATCAGAGTACCAAATCAGAGAACATGGCCTTGTTATTGACTCAGTGGCTAGAAAGCATAGATCTATTCATGGAAAATCTGGAACACAATGTTTTTGTGTAAACTCTGAAGTTTTTATTGATTTTGAGGATAGGGGAGGTTTAATGGGATTTGAACTACTACCTGTTGAGGATGGTGATGAAGACAAGTTTGATGTTATTACCATTACAAGCCCTCTCAGATGGACACCAAGGAAGTTCAAAGATGAACCTTTTGATGGATACTTCTATGACCCTACAGATGTTCATGAAGAAGCTCAAGGCTATCCAGCATTAGTGAACCACTTATCTCAAGAGATTGCACCTGGAGACATTGATCTCAAAGTTGTGGAAAAAGTTGTATCTGAGATCTCAAGTGCACCTATGATTGAGACTCAAGTTCTTGCTACTACATCATGGCATAGAGTGATTCATGAAGAAATTGATCCAATGTACATTAGACCTTTTCTTGGCTACAGACCAGTATCAGTTGTGAAAGCTACCTTAGAGAAGACTACTCAAATGGCAAAGATGATCATCAGGACACCCATGTCAAGGCATATCAAGGCAAGGAATCCACATATGAATGTGACAAGAATTGATGAAACAGTGTCTACAGATCCCTTATTTGCCAATTGCAAAAGCATTTCACATGGATACACAGCAGCTCAGATTTTCTTTGGTATAAAGTCACATACAATCTTTGTGTATGGCATCAGATCGAAAGCTGAGTTTCCAAACGTGTACAGAGACTTCATCAGAGCACATGGAGCACCATCTGCACTTAGAAGAGACAATGCACAAGAAGAAAAGGGTGAACAAGTCATTGATATCAACAGAGA
Organism: Nostoc sp.; assembly: GCF_035638895.1. Classification (GTDB taxonomy): domain Bacteria; phylum Cyanobacteriota; class Cyanobacteriia; order Cyanobacteriales; family Nostocaceae; genus Nostoc. The sequence continues at coordinate 1,562 of NZ_DASQZC010000190.1, forward strand.
GTACATGATCAAGGATGAATATACTGAACCTTATCATCCACAACAGAACCCAGTTGAGACAAGTGCTATCAGGTATCTCAAGAATCAAGTTCAAGTTCTTCTTGATACAACAGGAGCCCCAGATACAGCATGGTACTTGGCAGTGCAATACATTGCTGATGTTCATAACATTTGTTCTGACATCAACCTTCCAGACAAGATGACACCTATGCAATACAAGACAGGAGTAACACCAGATATTTCAGTGTTCCTACAGTTTACATTTTGGCAACCAATCTTGTATTTGGATCATGAATCAGTTTGGCCATCTTCAAAGGAAAGAGCAGGAAGATGGGTTGGAGTTGCACACAACATTGGAGATACACTTACATATTGGATCTTAGATGACCAGACCAAGCAGGTATTGGCTAGGAGTGTTGTAAGACCTTTTTGTCAGAATCATAGAGTCAAATGGGATTCTTCTTTGATTAATTGGGACAACAAGAAACATACTGCTACTCATGCTGGAGATGTGA
>NZ_DASQZC010000191.1:0-10998 GCF_035638895.1 Nostoc sp.
TCAATTACCAATTAAGTCGTCGGAACCCCACCCCGCTTTTGTCTAGCGACAAAACCTCCCCTCCCCGTGAACGGGGAGGGGATTAAGGGGTGGGGTAAAACGCCTGTGGGATAAGCGTTTTTACTTAAGTTGACACCAATGAGCAATGCTAAACCCCTACACTGATTCACTATAGATGAGCCATCGCTCTCTCATTACTTTCGTCTTCACATAAAGCGATACAAAATCACTTTTATTCTGGAAAGTACTCATTATTGAAAATATCTTCAGGAAGAAAAGGGCATTTTTCTGGAAAAAGTTCAGGCTGTAAAGCTGTTTTTTGAATTGCTTGTCTTCTGGCTTTAATATAAACTGCATCTAAGCAGTTAAGAGAATAGTTATAAAGTGTTTTGGAACGAAAATAAAATTCTAGCTCATCACGGAAATTAGTTATTTCTATTTGCCAGCCTCGATGACAATCTTGTTTTTGAGTTTCCGAATAAAAATAAAGTAAAAGATGAATTAATAATTGTTTTAAATAACTTTCTACTTTTCGTCTTTGTTCAATTCCCAAAGCTTCAATTTCTTCTGCTAAATGTTGCCAATCGAGATTTTCAATATCTTTATTTTGTAATTGTTTAAGTGTTGTTTCTACCCACAAATAATAATCTTCCTCGTAAAGGGTAGGTTCAACAGATTTTAATATTTCTGTTGTCATAGTTAATCACTCGGAAAATTAATTATTAAATTATAACATAGGTCAGCGATCGCACTATCCCACACTCAAAATGCAGGGGTTTAGCAATGCACCAGTTTTAGAAGTGCGGCTCGAAAATAGCACGATTTGAGCGAGGTAGCGATTTCTTACCGGAAGTAGGATGCTACAAGAAGCAATTGATCTTATACTTAATCGATATTGTTGGGAGTATCTCTTTATGCTGATTTTTTCTAATTCTTAAACAAATGAGCAAATCGAGAATGATAACTAACAATTAGGTGTGAACTTTAATGGAATAAGTTCGTCGATGATTTTTGATAGCAAAGATAACAAATTTGAAGGAGTCGGATTCTGAAAGGCTTTGAATTCAAAGGTGTTGAAAAACTTATTGGGCCAATAGCCGCGCTTCTCGGCTTTGTGTATTTGTTGCAATGGTATATTGGAGACTTGCGATCGCCTTCTGATCCCATCTTTGCAGTTCAACAGCCGCCTTTGGTCATGAAAAAGGGCGACCCCTATATCCGCGCTTTAATGCGAACCATCTCGGCGAGTGAAGCGAGTGGTAATCGTCCTTATTCGCTGTTGTATGGTGGGCAGCAAGTCAACGACCTTAGCCGACATCCTGAGATATGCGTCACAATTGTTATAGGCCCCAACACAGGTAATTGTTCCACTGCTGCTGGCAGATATCAAATTATCAACATTACTTGGTATCGTTTAGCCCCCCGTTATCACCCAAAACCGATGCAGATGATGTTTTGGACTGCTTATAGTTTTGAAGCAGAATATCAAGATATAGTAGTTTACCGTTGGTTAAATGATTCTAAAGTTTGGGGAGTTGATATTTCTCAACTGTTGCGTCAGGGAAAGTTAAATGATGTTTTGCGGCGGCTTTCTCCCACCTGGACAAGTCTAGGATATGGTATAGAAACTAATTCTGTTAGTAGCTCTTTGCCTAAAGTTTATCAGAAAATGCTGCAAGAGGAATTGACCGCAGCTAATCAACCAACAGCCCCGAATTTAACACCATCGCCAACTCCTTCTAGCAAGGCAGTAAATAAGTTACCAAAGAAGCAGTGAGGTTATCCTAATTTTTAACTTGCTGTATAGAAAAACTCTTTGATATTTTCTACAAAAGCCGAGGTATTTTCAAAGTGAATATTATGTCCAGCATTAATAATTATTCTTAGTTGGCTAAATTTACATATTTGAGCCATTTCTGTATTAATAGATATAAATTTTTTATCATATTCACCCACTAGTAAAAGCAGAGGAATTTTATTCTCTTGTAGCTTTTCCCACAAAGAAGGTTGGCATCCAGTTCCCATGAAGCGCAATGATTTATCTAATTCGTATGGATTATTCTGCAACCGAATTTCTATCATGCGATCGTATTCTAGATGATTTTTTATATAACCAAAAACTGGTTGATTGTACCAATTTGAAAGAAAAGCAGCAAAATCAGTTTGAATAATACTTCTGCTTAATTTTCTAGCTATTTGAGTATCACGTCTAACTCGTTCTAATCGTTCTGCTTCTATTGCTAAACCGGGGGAAGATGATTCTAATACAACTTTAATAAAACGTTCTGGAAAATGTATAGTTAGATATAAAGCCAACCTTCCACCCATTGAATAACCAATTAAGTAGCATCTATTTATTTTTAATTCATCTAATAAATGGATTATTGCTTGAGCAATAGGTTGTATTTTATAGTATTCATCACTTCCTAGAACTTGGGTTTTACCATGTCCGGGTAAATCAAGGGTGAGATAAGAAAAGTCTTCAGTTAGTATTTTTATAGCTTCATCGAATTCATTAATGTTTCCCATGAAGCCATGTAATAAAATAATTAGAGGTTTGTTTCTATTGACATTTAAATAATAGTTAAACTTATATTTTTCTTTCTTCTTATTTTCCATACATTATGCTTAAACAATAACTAGGCATAGCTTGCCGACGTAAGCATTGCCTTTTCGATCCTTGGCAAGATAGGTAATGCCAAAACCTCCTCTTTCTAATACATATAAGACACTTGTGTTCATTTTGGCATAAATAACCCTTTGCCTGAGTCAATACACCAAATCTCGCATTTCTACAAAATGGCTTGTCGTGCTAGTTAATTTTTTATTTTTTTAATTATTAAGGTAAAAATCGATCTAAAGCAGCTTTTAACTGTTTAATTTCAACGTCAATATTACCCTCTTGTGCTGCTCTAGCAATACACTCAGTTAAATGTTCATCCAAAACAATTCGCGCTACCTTATCTAATGCGCCTCGCACTGCGGCAATTTGCAGTAGAACATCAGGGCAAGGGCTATTTTGCTGCACCATTGTTTTAATACCACGAACATGTCCTTCTATCCGCGATAATCGATTGGCAATTCTCCGTAATGACTCTTCGCTATGGACGTGAGGATGAGCTAACTCTCCAGCCTCATGAGTATGATCTGTATGCTCGTGGTCTGTATCGTGATGGTGGGAATGTTCTGCTTGTTGGGATATTGGCAAGGATTCCTTGCCTAATCGCTTTGATCCATTCATGGGTTATCAGAAGACTTGTAGTACTAAGATCCTAGCCTAGTGGTTGTAGGGAGTGGGGAATGGGGAATGGGGAATCGGTAAGAGAATTTGGAGACAAAAAAAAGATCACTCAAGTCACCTTGTCCCCCTACTCCCTACTCCCTACTCCCCACTCCCCTAACTCTACTGCTGACGATTAGCTCTTTCTTGGGGAATGATTTCTGTTACTACCCTACCGCTAGAAGTGCCGCCTTTAACAACAATATTTTCTGTTTGCAGATTACCAACGGCTGTTTCACCTGTAAAATTTAACCGTGGGTCAATTTGTCGATAAACTACATTTCCCTGGGCTTCAACTAACTTATTGTCTAAATACCAAGTTAATGTATTAGATTTCAAAGACTGGCGACGCTGACCAATGGCGTTGACGTTACCTGTTAAATAAACTATTTTTTGTGGTATTTTCATTTCACCTTGATTGGCAGTGACGGTAAGATTTTCGGCACGCTGGAACATCCGCACGGGGGAATTTGTCGTGACAGTTTCTGCGTTCATGTTCCAGGTCATAGAGTTAGTAGTTATTTGCACTGGTGGGTCTAGTAAATCTAATTGAGCATTCTGTTGAATAGTGGCAATTTTCGTTTTTAAGTTGACTTCGGCAGAATTTCCTTTGCCGCGATCGCTAATTTTATTATCTTTATAACGGTCAATTTGTAAAGGGCGATCGCCAATCAGTTTTTCTTGTTTAATATTCCAGATTAAATGCTCGGTTCTCACTTGTAACTGGGGATCTATGGAATTTGCTACTACCCTACCAGAAAATTCTATGCGCTGTTCGCGGGTTTTGACTCGCGCTTCCTGCGCCACAGCTTGTAGTTGTTTATGACTACCGTTAATCTGTTTGCGGACAATCAACAAATCTTCTTTGGGACGCCATTCTAATTCATTACCTTGCAATACAATTCCATTACTAGGATCTGTGGCAAATATCTTACCTTTGAGAAACAACTGCTTTCCATTTTGTTCAATATCTGCAACATCTGCCTTGATTTGGTAAACTACTTTGCCATCTTGATATAGTTCACCATAAGGACTTTCAGCTTGACCAATTTGTTTTTCTTTGGTGTACTTTGCTTGTTTAGCCCTGACTCTCCAAATCGGTCTTCCTACTTCATCTGCTTGTTCTAAAGTGACATCAAAGAAAGTCAAATTGCTATCTTTGTTAGATGAATCGGCAGTATTTTGTTGAGAAGCTGTGGGAGATTTACCCCCACAGCTTACTAAACCAAATATCAAGAGAAAAATTAAAGGGAAAAGAAGAAAGGGAGGAGTAGAGGAGAAATTTTTAATTTTTCTCTCGCCCTGTCTCCCCCTTTGATGAAATTGATACGCCATTATTCTTGGATTTCTAGATGTCCATCACTAGTTCTGGAGTCTTCCAAAAAACCGATCCCAGATAACGGGCGGTATGGATAGCTTTGGCGAGGGGTTTTTTGAATATCTTCTTTGATGGCTTCTAAATCAATGTAGCGATCGCTTACATTAATTAAGCTGTCGCTAGTCATCGAACGCAAGCTCACCACTTCCACCCGCACGCCGCGATAGCTGACTGAATTGACCGCATAAGCCAAATCCCCATCACCACTAACTAAAACTGCGGTATCATAAGAATCTACTAGGGCCATCATATCGACTGCTATTTCTACATCCAGGTTAGCTTTTTTAGAGCCATCTGGTAGCTGGACTAAATCCTTTGCAATGACTCGATAGCCATTGCGACGCATCCACAGCAGAAACCCCTGTTGCTTTTCGTTTGTCCGGTCTACACCAGTGTAGAAAAAAGACCTTAATAGTCTAGAACCTCCAGTTAATCGATACAACAGCTTCGTGTAATCGATTTCAATCCCTAGTTGCAGTGCAGCGTAAAATAGATTTGAGCCATCAATAAATATGGCCACTCTCCCTCGATTCTCCAAAACCTGTTCTGGCGTAAAGATTGAATCGGTTTCAAAATTATTCAACATCATTGTGATACCTCAATTATTATCCCTGCTATTTTTGATACAAATTACCAACTTCTAGATGCTAGTCACAGCGGCTTATGATAATGTTCCGGGACTAATTTGAATTCAGCCCCGATAAATTTTTTGAGAAAATAAGAAATTGAACAAAATCAGACTTTGATAAGGATTAATCGTTTTTCGGGGGTTCTATTCGCTTAAAAATCGGTTGAGCTGTACCCAACTGTTGTTTACTAGATAGTAGCCCCCATGTTGCATGGGTGGTAAAAGGAGCGGTGATTGAACTTTGTATTTGATCGTTAAAGTTTATTCCAAAGCCCAGCTGCCGATAAATATCGCTACTGATATTCGGAATGATTGGGGATAGCAGATAAGCTGCTAGTCTAACCGATTCTAAAACTGCGTACAGAACTTTTTCCACCGATTCCTGCTGTCCCTGTTTATATAATGACCAAGGAGCCTGGTCATCAATAAACTTATTACTGGCTTGCACCAGTGAAAGGATGGCTTCGCAGGCTTCACTGAAAGCTAGCTCTTGATATGCTTGTTTTACATTCTCCCCTAGACGTAAACCAATTGTTTTCAATGGATTTTCGTCAGAAATTCCTTCATTGCCGATTGATGGGACATTATTCTGGGCACAGTATTTCTTCACCATGTTCAAGGTGCGATTGAGCAAATTACCTAAATCATTTGCCAAATCTGCATTCAGAACATTAATGAACCTTACTTCATTAAAATCTCCATCCTTGCCAAATTCGATTTCCTTAAGGAAGTAATAACGAACGGCATCACTACCATAGCGCTGAACTAACGCTATAGGATCAAGGGTATTACCCAGACTTTTGCCCATCTTTTGACCATCTTTAGTCAAAAAGCCATGCCCAAAGACTCGATCTGGCAAGGGTAAGTCAGCCGACAACAGCATTGCTGGCCAGTAAACTGCATGGAAGCGCAGAATATCTTTACCAATTAGGTGCAAGTTAATCGGCCACCATGTTTCTAAGGCATTTGCTAAAGTCGGTTCTGCATCTGGTTCTAGTAATGCCGTTACATAACCTAACAGCGCGTCAAACCAGACATAAAGGGTGTGCTTGGGATCAACTGGTACAGGAAAACCCCAATCTAGATTTACCCGCGAAATGGAAAAGTCTTGCAGACCTTGATTTACAAAGTTGAGAACTTCATTGCGCCGACTTTCTGGTTGAATAAAATCCGGTCTAGATTGATAAAATTCTGTTAGCTTAGTTTGATATTTGGATAAGCGGAAAAAATAGTTTTGCTCGTCTCGCCACTCCACTTCTTTGTTAGTATGAATCGCGCAACGGTGTCCTTCTAGCAGATCCCGTTCTTCTTTGAATTCTTCGCAGGATACGCAGTACCAGCCTTTTTGTTGTCCCTGGTAAATATCCCCAGATTTCCAAACTCGTTCAAAGAATTCTTTGACGATCGCTTCATGGCGAGGTGCAGTAGTCCGACTAAAGCGATCGTATTGAATGTCGAGTAATTGCCACAAATTAACGAAGCTAGGGACAATTTCATCGCAAAACTCTTGTGGTGCTTTGCCTAAAGTTTCTGCCGATCGCTGAATTTTTTGCCCATGTTCATCTGTACCTGTAATTAATAATACCTGATGCCCCAATAGCCTGTGAAATCGCGCTAATACATCTGCTGCAATCGTCGTATATGCACTGCCTATATGGGGCACATCGTTTACATAATATAATGGTGTTGTTAATGCAAATGTCAATTCTTTTTTATTTACTAGATTCATACAAAATAAAAATTAACTTATAAAACGTTTTACTTTTATCGGAATAACCAAGTGATTATACAATATTATTTCTATTTTCTCCAATAATACCTTAATAGTAGCAAACTTTTCAGATCGAAAAATGTTTTGTAATATGCATCAATTCAACTCATTTTTGCCTACAACAGTGAATCATTCTCATAACTTTTTTGAATACTTTATATTAGAAAATATTGTGATCAAAAATACAGAATCCAGAATCCGGAAAATCTATCTGGTTTTGTGGATTAGATATTTCTATCTTAAGACGGTCATAGCAGTCGTAAAGAAATGTAAAAATTAAATTAAGATAGACTGCTATATTTACCGGAAAAATATATTGATTAGGTATGAGTCGAAATAGCCCCCTAGAGATTTCTCGCGCTTTGGTGGCGGCACTCTCAACCCAAATGTTTCGTTATTACGAGGATCGCATTCCTCAGGATGCCAGCGTTTTGGTAGTCAGCAATCACCGCAGCTTTATGGATGCACTAATTTTGATGACAGCGTTATCGAGTCCGATTCGCTTTGCTTGCCATCACTACATGGGACAAGTGCCAGTAATGCGGGAGATTGTCACCGGACAATTGGGGTGTTTTCCTTTGGAAGAAACTCAAAACCGTCAGCAAAGCTTTTTTTCGCAGTCGCAGGTGCTATTGCAGTCCAAGCAGATGGTGGGAGTATTTCCAGAAGGGACTGAACCAATGGTGAAATTTACTCAGCCAAACCATGTGGGTAACTTTCAAAGGGGATTTGCCCATTTGGCATTACGGGCTGATGTACAGGATTTAGCAATTTTGCCGATCGCGATCGCCTCCTTAGAAGAGGTAAACACTTCTGGCTTCCCTTTAAGGCTTTTGAGTCTATTTGACCCTTCAGAACCTTTATTTAACCAACCTGGTTGGCATCCATTGGTATTTTATCGTCGGGTTGCAGTGTTAATCGGTCGCCCTTATTGGATTACGCCCCAACATCAAAAAAAATATCACGGCAAGCAAGCCAGAACTGTTGTGGCTGAACTGACAGAACATTGTCATGGTGAAATTAGCGATTTACTGCGTCAAGGTTGCTATTAGAGCCATTCGATTTTAAATTTTGGATTTTAAATTTTGGATTGTCTGCACGACTTTCAATAGCTTGTTGTGAAACCTTTTTTATTTTTGCTCAAAAGTACCGAAGCTCGTAACAGCAACAATCAGCAATCCAAAAGTTTTATACCATTGACTAATGACCAATGACCAATGACCAATGACCAATGACTACAAGAGAAGTTGAGCTAAATCCTTGTTTCCTAACTCCTAAACGAGTCAAGCCAGAGTATCCCCTGTTGGTATATTTGCCAGGAATGGATGGAACTGGTCAACTATTGCGATCGCAAACGGCTGGATTAGAAGCTGGCTTTGATGTTCGTTGTTTGGCGATCCCACGCAAAGACCTTAACACTTGGGATGTGCTAGCTAAGAGTGTGTTGGACTTGATCCACGCCGAATTAGAAAAAAGCTCTCAGAGGGCAGTTTACCTGTGTGGTGAGTCCTTTGGTGGTTGCTTGGCAATGAAAGTAGCGATCCAAACGCCGCATTTATTTAAGCGAATTATCTTAATTAACCCAGCTTCGTCCTTTCATCTTCGTCCTTGGTTGAGTTGGGCATCTGAATTTACTTACTTGGTGCCATCAGAGTTGTATGATGTTGGTGCGTTGGGATTGTTGCCGTTTCTAGCATCTTTGCCACGCATTTCTCGGAGCGATCGCCATGAACTCCTGAAAACTATGCGTTCTGTGCCGCCAGAAACCGTTCTTTGGCGGTTGTCTTTACTGCGAAAATTTGATATTGATAACGAAAAGCTCGGTCGCTTAACTCAACCAGTTTTGCTGATTGCTGGTGGTAGCGATCGCCTTTTACCTTCTATAACGGAAGTAAAGCGGATAGGGAATATCTTACCAAATAACAAGATTGTGGTATTGCCCCATTGTGGACACGCTTGTTTGCTAGAAGAAGATATTAATCTCTATGAAATTCTTAAGGATAACGACTTTTTAGAAAGTAATGCTGATATGGTAGGGGGCTAGAGGTGAGAGGATAGGGTGAGGCGCAATCTATCAAATAGAAATTAATTAAACAAACTCAAAACCCACTATGATCACAACAATTGTCAAACTGCAAATTCCTTTTGAATCACTTCTAGATGCCATTGCCAACCTTCCTTTAGAAGAAAAAGATCAACTGTGGCAATTATTAAATGACGAAATTAATCAAAGCGAAGGAAATTTCCTTCCAGAAGACTCTTATGATTGGGGTTCCCAAGGACAGCCAAAAGGCAAGCCACTAGAGTATATCCCTGAAGTTGGGCTAAAAGTTGTTGGTGGCAAGAATACTCCAACCTGATTTGCTTGAATGTGGTGACGTAATTATAGTAAGTTTGCCTACTAGTACTCCTAGAGGACGTGAACAGCAAGGAACTCGATCTGCTGTAGTGGTCGGTATAACTTGGGGAGAAGTCCGCTATCCAATGCTAATGATTGCACCTTTAACTACCCAGAGTGGTTCTTGGGCGTTCAATAATCCCAGCTTATATCCGCGTTTGTTAGCTGGTGCTGGTGGTTTGTCTGTGTCTTCCATTGTCTTACTAGATCAAACGCGGGGATTAGATATAAATCGAGTTTTGGCGTATTTGGGAACACTCACCCCTGAGCAATATGTTCCTATTGTTGATGGATTAAGACAGTTATTCAGAAAAGAAAATAGTTAATCTGAAACTGATATTTACGTTTATAGAGGGATGTAGAGCCGCTCATATTTCGCTACAACCAAAAGAGAGGCTTTACAAGATGGTGTCAAGCAATGGCAGACAAATCACAAGAAATAAAGGTGAATAAATCAGTTAATTCACCCAGAGAAACTTCAGAAGTACAAATCCAGGCTCAATCATCAGTAGAAAATGAACCGTCTATAGTAGAGTTTTTTATTAAAACTGTTGCTGAGACTGGCAAAGCAGTTTTAGACACAGCAGTAGGCGTGGGAGAAGCGACAGCGAAAGAAACACACAAGTTTATTGAGCAAACAACTCAAACTAGCGGTCAAGTTGTGAATCGCCTGAACGAAAATTGGCTGATTAGAAAGCTCTCTGGAGTATTAAATTTAAATTGGCTAATTGGTACTACTGACGCTGTTGATTTGGAAAAAGCAGAAGTTGCGGTAAAGAAGCTCAAGCAACAGTATCCAAATGAATCAGCTAGCCAGATTGCTCACCGAATCATGGTAGAAAAAGCAACTCAAGCAGGCACAGTTGGACTAGCAACAAGTGTTTTACCAGGGATGGCAGTTGCATTGTTGGCAATTGATTTAACAGCCACAACCAAAATACAGTCAGAAATGCTTTATCAGATTGCATCTGTCTACGGGCTAGATTTAAAAGATCCTGCGCGTAAAGGTGAAATTTTGGCAATTTTTGGTCTGGGCTTGGGTGGAGGCCGTCTATTAAAAGCTGCGGGATTAGGCTTGCTGCGAAATATACCCTTGGCGGGTGCAGTAATAGGAGCTAGTTCAAATGCGACGATGATTTATTCATTGGGGTATGCTGCTTGTCGATTTTACGAAGCCAAGCTAGATGAATCAACTTCGCTTGCATCGCCACAGACACTAGCAACATTAAAAGCAGAGAGTGAAAAGTATTTAGAAACTGCGATCGCTCAACAAGCCATCATGGATCAAATTTTAGTTCACATGATCCTCGCCAGTCATCCAGAGAAGACTTGGGAAGAAATTTTGCCAGAGTTACAAGCTCTAAACCTCAGCTCTAACTCTTTGGATGCCATTGCCAAAAATATCAAATCACCCAAGCCTTTAGATGTACTGCTCAATCAGCTAAACCGTGATTTTGCTATACCTTTGCTGGCTCAGTGTTACAAAATTGCCCAGCTTGACAATAAGACTACACCAGTTGAGCAAGAAATAATAGAAGCGATC
>NZ_DASQZC010000192.1:0-3971 GCF_035638895.1 Nostoc sp.
TAGCGATCTCTTCGGATAATATGAGAAAGTTAACAGCTTATGCGATATGAGCGAAACTGTTTACATTGAAACCAGTATTGTTGGCTACTTGACTGCTAGACCCAGCAACAACTTGATCCTCATGGCTAATTTAGAAGCTACGCGGGAATGGTGGGACACACGTCGCGGTCAGTTTATGCTCTACATTTCTTAAGTGGTTTTGGATGAAGTAGCACGAGGCGATACAGAGATAGCAACGAAGCGACTTGAAATAGTGCGTGATTTTCCTTTGCTTGAAGTTAGTGAAGCTGTTCAAAATTTAGCAGCACAATTTATCGCAAGAAGTAGCCTTCCACCGAAAGCTGCTGACGATGCGCTTCATATTGCAGCAGCTACAGTTTACGGATTGGACTATCTGTTAACGTGGAACTGTAAGCATGTTGCCAATGCTCAAATCCAGAAGAAGCTAGCCCAAATCAGTCTTGATGCCGGATACGAGTTGCCAACTCTTTGTACACCCTACGAATTAATGGGAGAGTAGATATGTGGAAAGATGAAATTCTTGAAGAGATTTATAGAATTCGAGAAGAACATGCAAAGGCTTTCAACTACGACTTACAAGCAATTTGTGATGATTTGCGGCAAAAACAAGCTGTAAGTAATCGGCAGATCATTTCACAGCCACTCAAACAACCCAGTCGCCAAAATAACAAATGAGTATGCTGAAATAACAAATGGGTACACTGAAATAACAAATGCGAACTCCGAAATAACAAATGAGTACGCCGAATCAACAAATGCGTAGGCGTAGCCAGCCGTAGGCATCGCTCTTAGGGACTTCCAAATAAAAAATATACAACTATTTATTGTGGGGTGGGCATCTTGCCCGCCCATAGTCAAAGGCGGGCAAGATGCCCACCCCACAAGATTGGATAATTTATTTCTTGGAAGTTCCTTATCTAGTTTCCCACCCCTTCGGTATTTTGGGTGGACACCAAAAGAGGTTTTTACTGGACACCCCAAGAGATTGCAGAATTCCTCGCATCACCTCTGTGCAGTACATCCAGTGTCCCAAATCGTCATACATGCGATCAGGATTAAACTCGACATTGTAGTGCAGCACATTGGGAAGGTCTAAAAACTCATCATCGCTTTGGGGAGAAAGAAGCAAGAGATGAAAGGGCTTTCCCTGACATTGTTTTTGTAGCTTGTTGACTAAATCTATCACACCACCGCGTAGCTTGCCGCCGTAGGCATCGCTAACTCCTGTACGGACGAAAAGTACTTTATCACAATGCCGCAGTGCATACCAAAACCTTTCAGAACGTGCCGTGTAGCGAACGCGCATCCGTTCATGGACGGGAGACATATCGTTAGTTGGATCGTCTGTCTCCTCAACTTCATGGGCAAAGGATAAACCTGACCACTTACTGTGGTAAATTCTGCCTGCATCGGGACTGTAGTGCAGAAAAGCAGGGTTCCACATATCATCAAAACCGTTTTCGATCGCATCGGCGACATCTCCAATATTGGTGGTGCGCGTTAGATCAAAGGGAAAGGCGGGGCCGTCGTACTCCATCTTATATAGCATCATACGGACGGCACAGCGATCGCCAAGGGGAAGAATGGCCACACGGCTGATATCCGATAATTTGCATTTGTATTGGAAAAGCATCGCAGACTTCGGTGGTGCTTTCACCCGGCTTTCTAGCCCATCCTTGCCAATCATTAGGGTACGAAAGGGGGCGTTGGGATAAAGCGGATCTTCATAGACACCCGATGGCATCGCTTTAAGTGCGTTGCAAACTTCCGTCCACATTGGCTGGATGTTGTACTCGTTGTCTGATTCGTTGATTACCCAGAGGTGGCGTTCATCGGCTTGCAAAATCCCTAGATGCCCGTCATAGAATAAAACGTTGTTTGGCGAAAAGAGATTGAATGCAGCGCTATATTCTAGGTTGGCACTAGGGGGAATGTTTATTGTAGTTGCGATCGCGCCATCCTCTACAGCAAAGAAGGGGAGCGTCCCTGGTTGGACATCTTTTGCAATGTAGATACCCGGTATCAATCCAGCCTTACTTTGCAGTGCAGTTTGTAGTTCCTGCCAATAGGGAGCGATCGTGTAGCCGTATTGTGATGGATTAACAATCCGTAAACGCTTCTCTTCCATACAGACAGAGACATGAAAGCCCGTATTGTCAAAGTAGATAGGAAATTCCTTCGGTTGCTGAAAACGTTGTTTTTCTTTTGCTAATTTGTCTTTGTCGATATCGAAGAGGTGCTGGTTGATCTGCTGATACATGAGCCTATGACCAACCGTGTTCGGGTGAGCCGGATCGAAGGATATCCCCGCTTTCCATCGTCCTTGCCCATCATCCACAGCTGCCAACCAATCCAGTACAGGTACGCCCCAACTTAGAATTCGGTTGCGTGTGTCTCGGATCAGCCAGTAATGTTCCTGGGAATAATCGCCATTGGGATAGACACCGCCCAGAATTGGAGTTGCTCCGATGTCCCGCGTCATTTTTACAAGCTGCTGCAAGCCACTTTCAAACCGTCGCTGTACTGCTCGTCGTTCGTGAGGGGGACAGGAAGCTAACCCTTCGTTGCCCAGAGACAGGGCAATAATTACGATATCGGGTTGTTCTGGGGTAACAACTGAGCCAAATCGAGCGATCGTTCTGCTGACATTCGCCCCCACTTCCGACACATTCACGAGTTTATGCCCATATTTTTGCTGTAAAGCTTCTGCCAACAGCCAAACCCAACCTTTCAAAAACCAGGCTTTATGACCTACTGCAACAGAACTGCCAATTACTACAATTTTGATCCTTTCAGCCCCGGGAGCATCCACAGGTATCTTGACAGCAGGTTTATCAAGATATCCAAAGGGGTAAGGTTGTAAATAACCGAATGCGCCATCATCCACAATAATTGTGCTGGAATTATCGTTAGGCTCAATGGGAATCCAGCGATTTGTATCTAGTAAACTCTCCCATCGGGCGTTACCCTTTGCATCAAGACGTATGTACTTGTATTCAATATTTCCATCGCCCGATAAAGGCTGCTGAATATCAATTTCATCTGTCCACCATAAAGGATAGCGATCGCCACTTGTACGCAGGTGGACACATTTTACGATATCCCACATTCCCAACTCTGGAGTCGAACCGACAAGACCGATGGATTCACCCGTTTGTGTGTATGCACTGATCTGGAATCGATACATAGAGTTTATCCTGGTTTAGTTAGTACAATACCAAACGGTCAGACTGAATCCTTAAATCTGCTTTGACAATATTACATACAACTACTAAGAGTCAGGTATTAATATTTTTAAATACACTGAAGCTCTGATTTAGGTGGCTCAAAGCTACCAGTGGTAAAGCTTTTCAAAAATTAAATCGGGTTTTTATAGAAGATTTCATACTTATCAGATAAAATATATTGTATTAAAAGTATTGAGACAACTAAGAACAAATAAAAATAAGGATAAGATTAAGTTAAATCTGTTCTATCGCTCCCTTTATGTAAAAAAGAGAGAAATTCTTGAATTTATGGAATAAAATCATCTCATAATCAGTGAAAGCCCTACGTAGTAAATATTTTTAGCTTTTTCAGACTGGAGTAAGAATGTTTGATCTGTAATTAAAATATAAAAATTTAGGTTTCAGGATGCTAGTGATAAGATTTCCCCTAGAGTAAATGATTAACCTACCAGGAATTAATAATAAACTCAAGCTAATTAAAGAATTAGGCTATGGCTTTCACAACTTTGAAAATTTTAAATTACAAAGTTTATTAACTTGGAATTTTGGTATTAATTATCCATAAAGGGAACAATAAAGTCACTATAGCAATCCGATAGCGTTCGCGTAGCGTCTCCCCTTGGGAGAAGCGGTAGCGAGTCAGACGCTCCTGCGTCGCTAACGCTGCGCTATCGAGCGTCTTTGATTTCTGAATCACTCGTAAAGGTAAGGGACTGGGGATTG
>NZ_DASQZC010000193.1:0-10890 GCF_035638895.1 Nostoc sp.
GTGATTCGGCGCTATCCGTTTTTTGCCCAGCAGAGTGGCTCGGATTGCGGTGCAGCGTGTTTAGTGATGGTGTCTCGTTATTGGGGGAAAAATTTTAGTGTCAATCGCCTGCGGGATATCGCCAATGTTGACCGCAATGGCTCGTCACTGCGGGGGTTATCGGCGGCGGCGGAAAGTATTGGTTTTTCCACGCGACCTGTGAAAGCGAGTCTTGACCAATTAGCGAAGCAAAAATTGCCTGCGATCGCCCACTGGGAAGGCAAACATTACATCGTTATCTACGAAATTACCCCCAAACACGTCATTGTCGCCGACCCCGCCATTGGGCAACGCACCCTCAGCCACGCCGAATTTAAAGCCAACTGGACTGGTTACACATTGCTGCTGCAACCCACAGCCATGCTAAAGGATACCAAAGAGACTTCTACTCCTTTTTGGCAATTCTTTGAATTGATGAAGCCTCACTCTTTAGTGATGCTGGAAGTGTTTATTGCTTCCTTATTTATCCAGATTTTTGGACTTGTTACCCCCTTATTTACCCAGTTAATTTTAGACCGCGTAGTGGTGCAGCGTTCTGAACTAACCTTAACGGCAGTGGGGTTAGGGTTACTGATTTTTAGTTTATTTCGTGTAGCGATGACAGGGTTGCGGCAATATCTGTTAGACCACACGGCGAATAAGCTCGATTTAGCACTGATTGTCGGATTTATTCGCCACACCCTGCGGCTACCCTTGAGTTACTTTGAGTCGCGTTATGTGGGGGATATTATCTCTCGTGTACAGGAAAACCGTAAAATTCAACGCTTCCTCTCCGGTGAGGCGTTGTCCATCTTGCTAGATTTAGTCACAGTCTTTATCTATTTAGGATTGATGTTTTGGTACAGCTGGAAAATAGCGTTGCTGGTGTTGGTGATTGTACCGCCTTTTTTCCTGCTGGCATTGATTGCCACACCTTTTTTACAAAGGATTTCTAGGGAAATATTTAACGCTGTTGCTAATGAAAGTAGCTATCTGATTGAAGCCCTTTCGGGTGTGCGAACAGTTAAATCTACAGCAGTAGAACAGACAGTGCGTTGGCATTGGGAAGAGTTATTAAGTAAAGAAGTAAAAACTAACTTCTCTGGGCAAATTATCAGCAATCGCCTGCAAATATTCAGCAACACAATTGAAGCAGTGATAACTACTATGTTGCTGTGGTTTGGTGCATACCAAGTAATTCACAACGAGTTAACCATTGGGCAATTGGTGGCATTTAATATGTTGCTGGGAAATATTATTAGACCCTTCCAACGATTAACAGTTTTGTGGAATCAATTGCAAGAAGTGGTGATTGCGGTGGAACGTATTAATGATGTATTGGATGCGGAACCAGAAGAGGATTTGCAGCATCAAGCACGGCAATCTTTACCACCCATTCAAGGTAACATTCGCTTTGACAACGTGACGTTTCGCTATCACCCTGAAAGCGATATCAATGTTTTAGAAAATCTCAGTTTTGAAGTACACAGCGGGCAAATGGTTGCCTTGGTGGGACGCAGTGGTTCGGGTAAAACTACGATTTCTAAGCTGGTTTTAGGGTTATATCCCCCCACGGATGGCAAAGTGTTGATTGATGGACACGATCTTAGCAGTCTTTCGTTGCGTTCTTTACGCGAACAAGTTGGGGTAGTTGACCAAGATACCTTTTTGTTTGGCGGAACGATCCGGGAAAATATTAGCTTGGCACATCCTGGGGCAACTTTAGCAGAGATTATTGAGGCGGCGCGATTGGCGGGTGCTGATGAGTTTATTAAAAAGTTGCCTATGGGTTATGAAACCCAGATTGGTGAAGGAGGGGGGATGTTATCTGGAGGACAGCGACAAAGAATTGCGATCGCAAAAGCATTATTAGGCAATCCCAAGCTGTTGGTTTTGGATGAAGCGACTTCCCATCTAGATGCAGAGTCAGAAAGGATTATTCAGACGAATTTAAACACAATTCTCAAAGGCAGAACCACCTTAGTAATCGCCCATCGCCTTTCAACAGTAAGAAATGCAGATTTGATTTTGGTGCTAGATCGTGGCGTGTTGATTGAGAGTGGGACTCACCAAGAGTTGATGGCGAAGCGGGGACATTATTTTTATCTCAATCATCAGCAGTTGGATGTTGCTGGGTGAAAAAAGAAGATAAGCAGGAAGCTTTCGTTGTCTCCCTACTCCCAAAATTCAAAATTGATATCAGGAAAAATCATGCCAAATACATTAAATGGAAAAGTTCAAACCCAAATTTATGAGGTACAACAGCACGAGGAAGTTTTAAGGGAGAAAACACCAGCTACCTCAACTGATGATTGGGCTTACGCAACCAAGAATTTACTTGATAGTTTACCCCAAGTTTGGACAAGGGGATTACTGTATTTTTTGGTGGTGTTTGTGTCGATCATTTTACCTTGGGCTATGCTATCTAAAGTGGATGAAACGGGTATGGCAAGAGGACGACTTGAGCCAAAGGGAAAAACGGTTAGGTTAGATGCTGCTGTAGCAGGTACTGTTGCCGAAATTCGGGTAAAGGAGGGTGATTCGGTTAAAGTTGGGCAGACTTTATTGGTATTGGAATCGGAATTAGTTAAGGCAGAATTGCGGCAGGCACAAGATAAATTAGAGGGACAATTAAATCGACTTTCTCAGTTAAATTCATCTAAAAGCCAGTTAGTTGTATCTTTAACAACACAACAGCAACAAAATCAATCTCAACAGTTAGAAAAGCAGGCTCAAATTGACCAAGCGCGACAGAATATGAATGCTTTGAGGAATTCCTATGACTTACAAAAAGACGAAAAATTAGCTCAAGTCAATCAGGTACGGCAAACTCTTGAGCATAGTCAAACTGCTAATAAGTTAGTAAACAGTAGTTTAGCGAGTACCGAGCGGGAAGTTGAACGCTATCGCAGTCTTTGGCAGTCAGGCGTTGTTCCAGAAATTAATGTTGTCCAGAAGCAAGATATAGCTAAAGACAAGCAACAGTTATACGAACAAAATCAGTCAGATATTCAGCAGGCTAAACTACATTTGGTAGAACAACAAAGTAGTTATGAGCGAACTATTCGACAAGCAAATGCAGATATTGAGCAGGCAATATTGCGAGTGAAAGAACAGGAAAGGAGTTATCAGGCCTTAACTCGTTCCAACAAGCTGGCTTTGCTAAAAATCGACGAACAACAGAAGAGTTTAGAAACAGAAATTTCTACACTTCAAGCAGAAATAGCTCAAACTAAGAGTCAGATTGTCTCGTTAAAGTTTCAGTTAGGACAACGAGAGTTAAGAGCTACTGTCAATGGTAGAGTGTTTCAGTTACCAATACAAAGGGCTGGGTCTGTAGTACAACCAGGAGCAATGATTGCGGAGATTGCGCCCCAAGGTTCGCCTTTAATAATTCGGGCACAAATGGCGACAACTGAGAGTGGTTCTTTGCGAAGAGGATTGCCAGTCAAGTTAAAGTTTGATGCTTATCCGTTTCAGGATTATGGAATAGTGGAAGGAGAATTGTTAGATATTTCTCCTACTACCATAGAAGTGGAAACACCTAATGGAAAGGTGGCAGCTTATGACTTGGAAATTGCCTCAAAACAAAATTGTATTTCCTCGGCTAATAAATGTATTGCCTTGCGTCCTGGGGATACGGCGACAGCTGAGGTAGTTGTGCGCCAGCGCCGGATTATTGATTTTCTGCTTGACCCATTTAAGCAGTTGCAGCAAGGTGGGGTGAAATTGTAGCAGTCTTCGCTCTAACTATACATTTTTTCTTTTACATACTCAGCCTAAAAAGGCAATTATTGGAGACTTTGTTCCCATTTTTTAGAGGTTGAGCCTCACAATAAGCATTCTCTGGCAGGTTTACAGGGAACGAAAAAGCAACTTACATCTTACATAATTAGGAGTTACATAATGTCACAAGCTATTAGGATTACCCACGAAGATATTATTCAAGAAATTAAGCTATCTTGTAAAGTCCCTGAGATAATGAAAAAAATTATTATCCGTAAGATTATACTAAATTATGCTGCTACAAGTGGTATTGAATTAGCCAATGAAGAACTGCAAAAAAGAGCAGATAAAATACGGTTCTTAAATAAACTAATTACTGCTAATGATACCTGGTCTTGGTTAGAAAAACATAGTTTATCTCTCGATGATTTTGAACAAATAGTTTATATTAACTTGATTGAGGAGAAGTTATTTCAATATCTGATTGCAGAAAAAGTCGACCCATATTTCTTTGAGCATCAGCTAGACTATACTGGTGTTGTGATGTATGAGATTTTATTGAATGATGAAGACTTAGCGGTAGAACTTTACTATGCAATTAAGGAAGGTGAAATGAGTTTTTATGATGCTGCTCACCAATACATTGAAGATACGGAATTACGTCGAAAATGCGGATATCAAGAGAAAGTGAATCGTAAGGATTTAAAACCAGAAATTTCTGCTGCTGTTTTCGCTGCTAAACCACCGCAGCTTCTCAAGCCAATTGTTGCTGCTAAAGGGGTACACCTGATTTTGGTAGAGGAGATTATTCAACCGCAATTAGATAATGAGTTGCGTCAGAAAATTGCTTCAGATTTGTTCTCTGAATGGCTGAAGCAACAAAGCGCAGAATTTGAAATTGTTAAGCATTTAGACTCTAAATAACCTAAATGCTAATCCCAAAGGCTAAACTTTTAGTTTTTCGGCAACAGTTAGACAGGACTTTCCACACCGTTGGCTTAGTTTAATAGTGTGTGTGAATATCTTCATAGTTAGGATTGAGGTAGAGACGCTCTAAGTACCGCTGTTTGCATAGCCACTGAGTATGGTTAAAAACGGTTGTGGGAGGTATTCCCATATGACCGCATCTTTGGCAATCTCCTGCCTCACCAATTCAGACTCTGGGAGAGCGAGTTCGTCACAGAGGGCGACAAGATCGACAACCGTCGCATACCACAGCAATGGTGTGTCAGCGCGTCCCTCAGTCAGGAAGTGGGATGCTCTTTCCAAAAAAGTAGCAATATCGTTACTTACAACTGCCTGTTTAATCAGGAACCAGGCGTGAGAACGCGGGTGGCACTGGCAATTGCCATTAGCTTGTAACTGCATGTGATGGGAGACAACAGCAAACAAGTTACGAGTAACCTGATGGTTCTTTCCTGCCAAGGCGAGAGCGACTTGATCGGTTATTTGTACAAACATCGTAGCGGCAAGCTCTGGTGGTAGAAGTGCAACACGCTTAGATCCCCAAGAACCTGGGAGCGGTAAAGCCTCTGACGCTCCTTCCAGATAGCTTAAAAGCTGACAGGCAAGGTCAATTGCAGACTCGAAGCACATGCATCCTACATCGATACGCACAAGATGGAGTGCTATTTGGAGGCGATGTAGATAAAGAAGCTCGTACCCATATTTTTCCTCCAAAAGCACGTCAATTGCTAATCCCTCAAACAGCCTGGTACGAGCTTGGTCAAAAGCACTTTGACGATAATCTAGGTAGGCTTCCGCCACCTCGTGGAAGGACTTGCAAATCAGACCACCCTCAATCGAAAGCGTGTCTGATTCAAGGGGTGTGCGTGCCTTAGTAAAGAACTGTTTAGCCATCACAATTTGTCCACAACGAGCGGCAACTAGAGCTTGATGAAGAGCATCTTGACACCAACGCAGCAGCAACTTGTCTGTGAGTGGCAACCGGGACTCCATGAGCGTGACCAGCTTTTGACTGAAGGATCTGTCAAGATTCCCTGGTGGAAGCTGAATGGGTTTTCTGGAACCTCGTTGGCAATTTTCTAGAGCAGTTTGGATGAGTTCGCTATAAGAATTAGACATTAGAGAGTGAAAACGAGATTTAGTTAAAAATACAAATTCAACAAAGCTCAATGAAACAGGGCATGCTTACAGAATGTATGAGCAGTCCAACGGCCTATAGATGTCCTCAGAGTTGCTATTTAGATAAGAACGCTGCAAATTAATCCCAAGAATTAAGAAGTGTTTGAGGATGGAACCCATCCGACCCTCTGGGGAAAAATCGCCTTTTTGCCAAGCTTCTAACAAGCCAAGAGCCACAATTTGGCAGCGGTTCATCCCGAAACTTTCCTGGGCAGAAAATTTGCAATCTGGTTCTTCTGCTAAAGCTAACCCAGGTGCAAGGACTTTAGTGAACAAAGGTACTTCCATCCGAAAATGCGATCGGTTTTCTGCATAAATGATCTGAATAACTTGCCGGACTGCTTCGTAGTTGTTTCGCTCAAAGTAGAGAACACCTGAGTCGTAGCGACCATAATCAGAAGGGTTATATAGCACTTTGAAGACAAAGGGAACTTTTATTTCGTTCAGCTGCTGCGTGATAGTTCTCATTATGGCAACTGCGCCAGGGGGACTGAAATTAAAGTAAATTCGCACTACTCCCGAATGACTGTCTGGATTTCCGGGATTTACCGCACCTACATTGCTCACTGCGACATAGAAGCCGTTTTGAACCAAATTACGTGGTAACCGGATTGAAACCAAGTTACCTACAGTAGCTGAGCGATCTGCTAGTTGTAAATGGCGATCGCGCTCAATGTGTAGGGTTAGACCGTCTTTTTTCACTGCAAGACGGCCATCGCTTTCTTGCCTCAGTACATACCAACCTGGGCTAAAGTAGCCTTCTCCAGCATTGCTTTCGTGCAATAACTGGATAAACTCTATGTTTACCCCTAACAATGTATTATTCTCTAAATTTTGGTAAAGTGATAAATTAGTTGAATTTGCATCTAGTGTAAGGACAGTTCGCAGGGAGCCGTTGTAGTAGATGCCGTAGAGAAACCTTTGCAGTTGCAGGTTAAGATACTTACTCTGAAGGTTCAAAGGTATTCCCTGAAAGCGTTTTACCACTTCAGCAGGAAGTTTCAAGGGTTTGTAATCTGGATGGCTAATATAGAAGTTGGGCTGGATCTGAACGTTGCTGACAATATTTTGCAGAGTATCCAGCACCTGAGAAGAAGCGGAATTTAGCTGTTGAGTTTGAATAGAATCTAGTATTTGCATGATGGTTCCATTACGACTAAACATTACGACAAAGGTAATTTTCGGGTGGAAAGGGAGTAATTATATGTATCTGCTTATTTTTTATTGACTTGTTGAAATAACTCAATAATTAAAGCAGATTTGTAGTCTATATAAAAAGTTAGTAAATTCAGTTAGCACTTCTTTTAGCGCTAATAAAGTTTTTCCAAAAAACAGTTTAATTATGAAATTAATACCCCTTAATTAAAGGGGTATTCTGTTCACATTTACAGCATTAAATCAGAATAATTTGACACTGAGCAAAGTAGGTATTTTGCTTCAGATATATTCCAATTTTACAGAAATATTGCCATTAGGGGAGCTTTCAAAGCAAGTGAGAAAGAAGAATCCTTGTTAGAGCATTCTTCAAATCATCGCTTCTGCCTGTACTTCTGCTCTAGTAATACAACACAAAAGTGCCGATCCGCATCCGGATGCAGCGGCTACACCACCGATAATGTCAAGTTCGCTGTCAACCAAATCTGTCATAAAAGTTTCAGAATCAGAAAACAGTTCGTAACCAGTAGGACGTAGTTCAGAGATAGTAATGCTAGCCATTTCTCAATGTACTCCTAAGTAAATTTATTTCATTTAGTAAGGATTAGACTTTGAATTGCCTCATCCCATTACTATAATCTGTTATTTTATTTATTTTTACAAGGTTTGTTTTACTAAATACTGTGCCATAAATAATGCAATTATATGTTTGTTTATATTAAAGTTACTATAGAATTTATCTAAAATTCAAAATGTTATCATTTTTGCGGCAAAGTAGCTAATGTTTAATGACAAATAAAGAATATTTATGTCCTTTTTTCTTTCCATTATTTTTTTAACTTCTATAAATTAGAAAAACCAATAAAAAACCAGTCCAAGAGGATTCTTGGACTGAACGATAAAAATTTAGAGCTATTTTATTTTGAGCGTAAAAGCAAACCCAATTCTATCCACTACAATCTGTCTAAATCAGGTAAGACGTGACACAAACTGCGCGGTTGTATAGATGTGTGGACACTCATAAGCCACTTTCTACCTGAGTTTTAGGAGGATTTAATAATTGCATAACTCTTTAGTAATAACAAAATGATTTAAACACCAGAACAACTCAGGTGATTTAATTCAACAGCAGCACCAAAAATTGTTGGCATCGATTGTACAGGACGGCTTAATAATGTCTTAGCAACCTGAAGCATAGCAATCCCCATATTGCCAAACGATTTTTGATATTGAATCATCGCCTGAATCTGTTGAATCAAAGCAAAACCTGTAAATTGCACTACCCGTTGCAAGAAATCAGGGCGGTGTTCTAGAATTTCTGGAAAAGCCTTTAAATAAGCTTGGGTTAATGTACAAATTGAAGGCTGAAGCAGTTCTAAAGGTGTTATTGCCATGCGTAAAGACTCTTCAATACTCAAAGAATTACTGATAACCAAGCTACCCAGCCAGATTTGTACATAGCTGCCAATAAGTGTTCCCAAATCAAAAGCTGGATCTCCCCAAGTCGAGCGTTCCCAATCAATTAGCCGGAGAATATTATTACTGGAATTCTGCCAATCTTTGTACAGGAGAATATTATTTAGTTTCAAATCATTGTGGGTGAGACAAGAGGGCGTTACAGCATTAGCCAATTGGGCGATCGCTTCCCCCAAGCTATCATAACGTTGATATAGAGCAAAAAACTTTAACCCATCACCAGGAACTAGACCAAAAATTTCTGGTTCAACCCGTTCTAATCTCCGAACTAAATGTGATACTTGATCAGCCATTAAATTCTCAGAATTTTTATAAAAGAATTCCTGATATTCTTGGCGCTTGAAAGTATCACGATGGATAGTCCCTAAAATATTACCAATTGCCGTAGCGATTTCTGTATGAAAGCTATTTTCCTTGGTGTAGAAATCCATTAAATCTCGATAATCATCCAGATATCTAAAGACAATAATGGAATTTTCGGCATCAAAATGCATTACCTCTGGTAAAAATGAGCGGTAGCTGTCAAGGTTTGGAAATCGTTGTAAAAACTCTTGAATTCGCCACTCACTTAAAAATTCACCAGCCGCTTTTCCTTCCTGATTGTGTCGTTCTTGCTTAACGAGCAGCTTGCGATCGCCTGACAAAGTAACTAATAAATTAAAATTTTTAGCTGCAATTGGGTCTACCTGACTAGGTGGTTGGTCGGAGTGGTTACATAAACCATGTGCAACTAAATAATCGAAAACATTATGAGAGTTTAATAAAAATGTCATAAGCTGTGAATGAATGAACTATCTATATGAATCAATAATTTTGTTGAAAAAGATTGAGCTTTTATTTGTTCTAGCCAGATATTGGTGTTGCTACCTTCACTGCTAGCTTAGATGCGTTGTAATTATCTGTAATAACTTGTGGACAACGCATACAAGCTGCCTTGCCTTCTTGCTGCCACCACCGACAATCTCGGCGTATGGAACAGGGTGGTAGTTCTTCTGCTACTGGTGGGAACTTTTCTACAATTCGCATTGCTAGACGGCAATCTTGTCCATCAAAATGCTGACAACCTTTAGTAGCACAAGGTGCTGCCGTCCGAAAAATTTCGGCAGGTGTAATTGGACTAGCTTTTGCTATTAGTTCATCCGTGATAGGTTGGGGCTTTTTGAGATAAGCTACACGAGGTTCTGCCACTGTTCCACCGACTACGCCAAAGACAACACTATCCACAGATTCAGGTCTAGCACTGGGACAAAGTGTAGTTTTATCAGCAGTAATTTCTGCCATCAATTGACCCTCCAAAGAAGAGAAGCTTTATACTAAAAGGGTTTGATCTTGATCTGGATTGCTATTATTCCCATCGTCGTCATAGTAGGGAGTTGAAAAATTCCGCCTGCAATATTTTTCATTTCTTCATCAGACAAAGCATCTTCTGAACTTAAACCTTGGTTCCGTCGTTCCACCGCATTTTTTACTGCATCATCAATCAGATCGTTAATTTCAATTTGACCCTTATACTTTCTTTCTCGACTTTCCATGTTCATTGTCGTCTTAACTTTCGACTATTTTTCGGTTTAAATACTAAGCAGTTTAATTGCTTAATATTTTCTTATTTTAGGAAAAGAGGAAACTACTTAGCTCAATTGTAAAAACTTTAATGAAGACATAAATATAACTTTTATGTCACGAAAAAATGAAAATTTTTTCTTGCCCCTATTTTCTGTAAAAGTATGTAATAGCTACTCAAACCCAAACTCTCGTACACCAATTGAATTTTAATATTTAAAAAATTTTGACTATTAACTAAAACATTTATGTCACGAACAGTTTCCTGTTTTCTAGCTGACAGGCAATATCTAACGACAAGTAAATATCAATAACTAACAAAGGTTAGCAACAAAAAGAGACAAAAAGCTGATGTTGTTTGCATTTGTGCCTTCTGCCTCTATCATGCAATCTCTACAAAACCAAATCAAACTTGGCGTTTGTGGCCCTACATGATTGCCTTATTACTACTCCTCATTGGCAACTTATTGTTTGACAAATAAAGCCCGATAAACAGGCTCACCCTTTTTTTGCGTGCCTATTTCCCTTTCTGTGGGGACTGGTAGTGGATTTTCGGCTAACCATTCTCCAGCACCAACTTTCTGATAAGCTGGGTGAGCAGCAAAGCGATCGCGCATTTCCACCGCAACAAATTCCATATCTGATTGCAAAAATATAACTCCCCCAACCGCAAGATAATTAGCTAAGTCTGCTACTAGTTCTGGTTGCACTACACGACGTTTAGCATGACGGGTTTTAAACCAAGGATCGGGGAATTGAATTGTAACGCGTTGTAAACTTCCTGGCGGGAGGGAAGATAAAATTGAGTGC
>NZ_DASQZC010000194.1:0-27501 GCF_035638895.1 Nostoc sp.
TTACGCAGTTTTGCTCCAACTACAACAGAAATGGTTGATACAGTAATCTCAGTTGCACTCGACTTAATGAATCCTCAACATTTAAAAAACTGGTTTACTAATTGTTGCTATTGTACCTCATAACACCGGGAAGTGCTGTATAATAACAATTAACCTCATAACTACCGAATTATGAGCAACTCTTCATACTTACTAAATCTAAATTAATAGTTTGCCAAGGCAAATACTTTCTTGCTTGCCTGCGTGGGATAAGTGACGCTAGTGTTAAAAGAATTGTGCAAAGTCAAACCCCCATCCCAGAAGTCGAGTAGGAAGCTAGAATGATAATTCCAAATAAACAAGTAAAATCTAATACAGATATTTTAGATAATAGACGCACCCAAACTCGTATTCAAGTTCGCATTCCTAAAGACTTGTATGAGGAACCAGTCATTTCACGACTGGTTTCTCACTATGGCATCACAGTGATTATTGCTGATGCTCAGGTAAGCGCAAACGTGCCACAATATAGCTGCTTCGATCTGGAACTGCGAGGTACTGTTTCTCAGATTGAAAGCGCCCTAACTTACCTGGATGAACTGGATTTAGAAGTTTTGCACCAATCCAGCCCTGAAGAAGATGGGTGGTAAATATTAGTTAGGAGTTAGGAGTTAGAAGTTAAAAAATTCATAATTCATAACTCCTAACTTTTAACTCTTAACTTTGTTTAGGCCATTTGATTTTCAATCGCCCACCGCGCTAGTTCAGTGCGGTTGTGGAGATTGGTTTTGCCCAACATATTGGACACATGGCTTTCAACCGTGCGCTGACTAACATTTAGTTCTTCAGCAATTTCCCGGTTAGCTAAACCCCTTGCGACAAACTGGACTACTTTCAGTTCGGTTGGGGTTAATTGCACATCGAAGGGAACCTGGATGCGGGAACCGTTTTCGCCTCCTTTAGCTTGGTGTTCTTTCCAACGGATAGTTTGTTTCAGCGAGGATTCAACTTGCGCTACGAGTTCTTCTGGTTCAAAAGGTTTGACCATATAAACATCAGCACCTTTATTCAGACCCTTAACTCGGTCTGCACTTTGTCCCTTAGCTGAAAGGAAAAGAACCGGAATCCAACTGGTGCGTTCGTTTTGCCGGACTTGTTCTACAAAAGTATATCCGTCCATTTCCGGCATCATCACGTCGCAGATAATCATGTCTGGAACATCTTGCTCTAAAATTTCCAGAGCTTCACGTCCATTTTCGGCGGTGATGACTTCGTATCCCCGGAATTCTAAGTAATCCTTCACCAGCAAGATGAGGTTAGGGTCATCATCAATCAATAGAAGTCGTTTGTGATCTTTCATGCTGGGTTCTTTCATAGCAGTGGCACTTGTCGCGCTTCGGTCCATCAAAGTCTTGAATATTTATCCTCTATCGTGGGTTATTTCGAGATGTTGTCCTTTTTCCTACTTAACTTGCCTTTGCTGTCTCGAAACCTCAAAAATGCCGAGCACTTTCAAGAGACTAGTAGCTCGATAGCAAAAGTCCAGCAAGGATACGTATAGCAGTAGTATCTATAATGCGCTATTATATATCGCATTGAAAGTGACGGGCGAAAAAACACTGATTAAATAATAATCCTTCTGACTCACAACTAAGTATTGGCTTAAAGATGACCCTACCTCAAAAGCAACCCGCACTTTCTTAAAGCTTACTGCTGTACCATATCCTTCAGTTGTTAAGCCTCTATGAGGTGTTCATAAGAAACTAGGGAAGTTTCTGGCAAAGGATGGGTTAAAAATGCATATTCCTCTACCACCTTATTGCCTATTAAGTGTTCTTGGATGATCCACTCAATCACTTCCGGGCTTGCTTGGCGATATCAGACACCATCAGTGTAAACCACCATTATGAGTCCAGAACAACAAACGCGCAAGCAGTTGGCTTTTAGTTCTATAGACGCAGATGGGATTACTCTGTTGCGGCTCATCAAAGTTTAACTCTTTAAGTCGCTTTTTTAAGTATTGCCAGGATTCCAGACTAGCTCGTTTTGAGCAGCAGCTAGCAATTGTCTGGTCAGCGCTAATTCCTAACTCTCTGCTCCCTACTCTCTTCGTAACTTACGGAACAAAACCCGAAAGGTAAAAATAATTAAGCATTTATACTTAAGTACATCTTTGAGCCTCTAGTTCGGGAACCCGTACTAAAGGAATTCTTGCTATTGGATGCAATTTTTCGGTAGATTAGCACTCAGGAGTTGAGAGTGCTAATCTATAAAGGAAAGAAATAATATGGCAGCTTTATCTCTAAGCGTTTCTACAGTTAAACCTTTAGGCGATCGCGTTTTCGTAAAAGTGAACGCCTCTGAGGAAAAGACCGCAGGTGGTCTGTATTTGCCCGATACTGCCAAGGAAAAGCCCCAGGTAGGGGAAGTAGTGGCTCTTGGCCCTGGCAAGCGTAATGACGATGGAAACCGTCAGGAATTGGAAATCAAAGTCGGCGATAAGGTGCTGTACTCGAAGTACGCTGGCACTGACATCAAACTCGGCACCGAAGAATATGTACTGCTTTCTGAAAAAGATATTTTAGCAGTCGTTATTTAGTGGTCATTGGTCATTAGTCATTAGCCAATGACAAAGGACAAATGACAAATGACGTAGACGCCCTCCGGGCGGCTTCCCGAAGGGTAGAACAAAAGATAAATGACAAAGGACAACTAACAAGAAATTATGGCAAAGCGCATTATCTACAACGAAAACGCCCGTCGCGCCTTGGAACGAGGCATTGACATCCTGGCTGAGGCTGTAGCTGTTACCCTTGGCCCCAAAGGTCGTAACGTAGTCCTAGAAAAGAAATTTGGCGCACCGCAAATTGTTAATGACGGTGTAACGATCGCTAAAGAAATCGAATTAGAAGATCATATTGAAAACACTGGTGTAGCTCTGATTCGTCAAGCTGCTTCTAAGACCAATGATGCTGCGGGCGATGGCACCACCACTGCTACCGTTTTAGCTCATGCGATCGTCAAAGAAGGCTTGCGGAACGTTGCAGCTGGTGCTAACGCAATTTCCCTGAAGCGCGGTATTGACAAAGCTACTGCCTTCTTGGTAGAAAAAATTGCTGAACATGCTCGTCCAGTGGAAGATTCCAAAGCCATTGCTCAAGTTGGTGCGATCTCGGCTGGTAATGACGAAGAAGTTGGTCAGATGATTGCCCAAGCAATGGACAAGGTGGGCAAAGAAGGCGTAATTTCCCTAGAAGAAGGGAAATCTATGTTCACCGAGTTGGAAATCACTGAAGGGATGCGCTTTGACAAAGGTTACATCTCTCCTTATTTCGCTACCGACCCTGAGCGGATGGAAGCGGTTTTTGATGAGCCTTTCATCCTGCTGACCGATAAGAAAATCGCTTTGGTACAAGACCTTGTACCAGTGTTAGAGCAAGTAGCTCGTGCTGGTCGTCCTTTGGTGATTATCGCCGAAGATATTGAAAAAGAAGCTTTGGCAACTTTGGTTGTAAACCGTTTGCGCGGTGTACTCAACGTGGCTGCTGTTAAGGCTCCTGGCTTTGGCGATCGCCGCAAAGCACTACTAGAAGACATCGCTGTTTTAACTGGTGGTCAACTAATTACCGAAGATGCTGGTTTAAAGCTAGATAACACCAAGCTGGATAGCCTGGGTAAAGCTCGCCGAATCACCATCACCAAGGACAGCACCACAATTGTTGCCGAAGGTAACGAAGCTGCTGTTAAGGCACGTGTAGAACAGATTCGTCGTCAAATCGATGAAACCGAATCTTCTTACGACAAAGAGAAATTACAAGAGCGTCTTGCTAAACTCTCTGGTGGTGTTGCTGTAGTGAAAGTTGGTGCAGCAACCGAAACCGAAATGAAAGACAAGAAATTGCGCCTAGAAGACGCTATCAACGCTACCAAAGCTGCTGTGGAAGAAGGTATTGTTCCTGGCGGTGGTACAACTCTGGCTCACCTTGCTCCTGAATTGGAAGTTTGGGCAAAGAGCAATCTTAAGGATGAAGAGTTGATTGGTGCTTTGATTGTCGTTCGTGCCTTACCTGCTCCTCTGAAGCGGATTGCTGAAAACGCCGGTCAGAATGGTGCTGTAATTGCTGAACGCGTGAAAGAGAAAGAATTCAACGTTGGCTACAACGCTGCAACAAACGAATTCGTCGATTTGTTAGCTGCTGGTATTGTTGACCCTGCGAAAGTGACTCGTTCTGCTCTGCAAAACGCTGCTTCCATCGCTGGTATGGTGTTGACAACCGAATGTATTATAGTTGACAAGCCTGAGCCTAAAGATAGCGCTCCTGCTGGCGCTGGTGCTGGTGGCGGCGACTTCGATTACTAATACTTTGTAGTTACATAGTTTGTAAAACAGCTGCTTCCTTTATGGAGGTGGCTGTTTTTTTATGTCACGCAGAAAGCATTTTGGATAAATTGACGCATCCTTAATATAATAAGTATAATCATGTACAAAACACTAAATTAAAGTAAAAAATATGACTAGCAATCAAACTAAGTGATTTCAATTTTTAACAATAAAGGCGGTGTCGGCAAAACTATTATTACATGGAATTTAGGAGATGCGCTTGCACGAAGAGGCAAAAAAGTGCTGTTAATAGATTTTGATAATCTCTCTATATCTAAACCCAGCTAGCCGTCCCATTAATTGACTACTGAGCTACAACTAAAGGATAGTTAAATTGTTCAGCTATTGGTTGCAAATAATCTAGTTCTTGATCCTGCGATTGTGCTTCTAATAACTTACGCGCTACATCACGAGCAATTTCTAAAGTTTCAGAAACAGTCCGTCCTTGAGCTACTAAACCTTGAAGGTCATCAGATGTTGCTAAATAAACGCCTTCAGGTAATTTCTCAATCTGGATGTTTAGCAATCTTTCCATTATTGTATGTAGATGTTACTGTTTGGAGCGGTTTAATAGTCAGGAGTTAAAATTATCTTTACATTAGATGATTATATAATATTAGCGAAAAAATAATGATAAATTGCAGGGAAAGTAGCAGAGAATATATTAAATAAATATAAGGTATGTGAACTTTAATCTTGAATTTATAAATGACGTGCAATCCGCAAGTAGCAGAAGGTTGGCATGGCAAACTTAATTTAGTTTATGCCGATCGTCAGGGTAAAACCCAATTAATTTACGATCGCCACCAAGCACCCCTAAAGGTACAACGTCCATTTTATCCAGAAGGGGAAATTTGTCATAGCGTCATTTTACACACGGCTGGGGGAATGGTGGGAGGCGATCGCTTATCCTCTAACATCCATCTCCAACCCCAAACCCAAGCTTTAATCACTACAGCTGCTGCAAGCAAGATATATCGCAGTAATGGCTTACAAGCTAGACAAACCATCCAAATGCAAGTTGACGCTGGTGCTTGTTTAGAGTGGTTGCCGCAAGAGACAATTTTATTTAACGACGCGATTTATCGGCAAGATTTACGGGTAGAATTAGCAACCGGGGGCAGTTGGTTAGGCTGGGAAATTACCCGATTTGGTCGCAGTGCTAGAGGAGAAAAATTCTTGCAAGGAGAATGGCGATCGCACACGGAAATTTGGCAAGAAGGTTTTCCTTTATGGATTGATCGGCAATGGTTACGGGGTAGCGAAGAAACTTTTCACAGTCCCCACGGTTTGGGTGGAAAACCAATTGTAGGTAGTCTAGTTTGGGTTGGTGGTGCAGTTTCAGCAGAAATTGTCGAAAGAACGCGAAATTTATGGAATGGGGAAGGAGAAGCGGGTGTTAGCAGGTTACAACATGGATTATTGTGTCGATATCGCGGTGCTTCTACATCTGAGGTGAGAAACTGGTTTATTAATGTTTGGCAGATGCTGCGAGTTTCTTTTTTGAATCGTGGTAATTGTATACCAAGAGTGTGGCAGGTTTAAACTAACCGCAGAGGCGCAGAGAACACAGAGGAGATAAGAATGCAACTTACGCCGCAGGAAAAAGATAAGCTATTAATTTTTACTGCTGCTTTATTAGCAGAAAGACGGAAAGGAAGGGGTCTAAAACTGAATTATCCTGAAGCGATCGCTTATATTTCTGCTGCCATTTTAGAAGGTGCAAGAGATGGGCAAACTGTAGCTGAATTAATGAGTTACGGTACAACTTTATTAACGCGGGATGATGTCATGGAAGGTATACCTGAAATGGTGCATGATGTACAGGTAGAAGCAACTTTTCCTGATGGCACAAAGTTAGTGACAGTACATAATCCAATTCGTTAATTTTTGAATTTATTATGATTCCTGGGGAAATTATCACACCAGCAGGTGAAATAGAACTAAATGTTGGTCGTCCAACTGTAAAATTGCAAGTGTCAAATACAGGCGATCGCCCCATACAAGTCGGTTCTCACTTTCACTTTTATGAAGTCAACACAGCCTTAAACTTTGACAGAGAACAAGCGCGAGGAATGCGCCTCGATATCCCCGCAGGAACCGCAGTCCGCTTTGAACCAGGCGATGAAAAAGAAATAACTCTAGTCCCCCTCGTTGGTACTCGCCAAGTTTACGGCTTCAACGCCAAAATTAACGGAAACCTCTAAAAACCTCCGCGTACCTCTGCGCTTCCCTCCGCGTCCCTTTGCGTTAAAAAGAAGGATTTTATATGCCTTACAGAATGGATCGCCGCGCCTATGCCGAAACCTATGGTCCAACAGTAGGCGATCGCATCCGGCTTGCAGACACAGAATTATTTATTGAAGTTGAACAAGATTTCACCACCTACGGCGACGAAGTGAAATTTGGCGGTGGGAAAGTCATCCGAGACGGGATGGGACAATCCCCCATTTCTAACGCCGATGGTGCTGTAGATTTAGTAATTACTAATGCCTTAATTCTCGATTGGTGGGGTATTGTCAAAGCGGATATCGGCATTAAAGATGGCAAGATTTTCAAAATTGGTAAAGCCGGAAATCCTTATATTCAAGACAATGTAGATATTATTATCGGCCCCGGTACTGAAGCTTTAGCAGGGGAAGGAATGATTCTCACTGCTGGTGGTATTGATGCCCATATTCATTTCATTTGTCCCCAACAAATTGAAGTTGCGATCGCTTCCGGGATTACCACCATGATCGGCGGCGGTACTGGCCCAGCTACGGGTACAAATGCCACTACCTGCACCCCCGGCCCTTGGAATATTTACCGAATGCTGCAAGCTGCTGATGCTTTTCCCGTAAACTTAGGATTTTTGGGCAAAGGTAACGCCAGTCAACCCCAAGGACTTGTAGAACAAGTAGCTGCCGGTGCAATGGGGTTAAAACTTCATGAAGACTGGGGAACCACACCCGCAGCAATTGATACTTGCCTCAGCGTTGCCGATGAATATGATGTACAAGTAGCGATTCATACTGATACTCTGAACGAAGCCGGATTTGTCGAAGATACGATCGCCGCTTTCAAGAATCGTACCATCCACACATACCACACTGAAGGCGCAGGCGGAGGACACGCACCAGATATCATCAAAGTTTGCAGCCAAGCCAATGTTCTGCCATCTTCCACTAATCCCACACGTCCCTATACTATAAATACCTTAGACGAACACCTGGATATGTTGATGGTATGCCATCACCTCGACCCTGCGATCGCCGAAGATGTCGCTTTTGCCGAATCTCGCATCCGTCGGGAAACCATTGCTGCTGAAGACATTTTGCACGACTTAGGCGCATTTAGCATGATTTCTTCCGATTCCCAGGCAATGGGAAGGGTAGGGGAAGTGATAATTCGCACCTGGCAGACATCTCATAAAATGAAGGTGCAACGGGGAACTCTTAACCCAGAAGGAAATGAGCAAAAAGCAGACAATTTTCGTGCAAAAAGATATGTTGCTAAGTATACAATTAACCCTGCGATCGCTCACGGAATTGCTGAATATGTGGGTTCAGTGGAAGAGGGAAAATTAGCAGATTTATGTTTGTGGCGTCCGGCATTTTTTGGCGTGAAACCAGAGATAGTGATTAAAGGCGGGATGATTGCATGGTCGCAAATGGGCGATGCTAACGCCAGTATTCCCACACCGCAACCAGTGTATATGCGACCGATGTTTGGTAGTTTTGCAGGGGCGCGTCATGCCACATCATTAACTTTTGTTTCGCAAGCAGCTTTAGAGAAAGAAATTCCCAGCCAGCTAGGTTTACAAAAAGCAGCAGTTGCAGTTTCTGAAACACGCCAATTAAGTAAGCGGGATATGAAGCTGAATGATGCATTACCTCACATTGAAGTTGATCCAGAAACATACCAAGTTAGGGCAGATGGTGAATTGCTAATTTGTGAACCTGCGACAGTTTTGCCAATGGCACAGAGGTACTTTTTGTTTTAATTCATGACCGAGTAACTTTCTATTCTGGCTTTGTTTTAATAAGAACATTATCGAAATACACAGCAGCCCCATCATCGCTGCTTCGTAATGAGATAACTCCAATTTTTCCAGAAGTGTAAGAGTCATCTTCAAATATCCCGACTCTTTGGCTATTAATCCATCCAATTACCCTTTTTCCATTGCAAACAAGTCTTAATCGATTTATATTATTACCTTGTTTGATGCTAGTAGAATGTTGCCAGCCCACTTTATTTTCCCATTTGTTACTGTTTATAAGCTTTCCCATCGAAAAGTCCCCATTACCTTTAATTAGCAAATAATAAAAATTTTGCCTTACACTAGATTTACTTGTATCGCTAGTTCGGGCAACTATACCGAATCCTGAATCATCAGTTCCATTGACTTTTTTAGTATCAACTGAAAAATCAAAGTCTTTGAATATCTGATTTTTATCACCCCAAATAGACAGTTTAAAATTATTATTTTTAGCTTCAGGATGGAATAAACCTCCATTCTTTATACTTACTAATGCATCTTTATTCCATTTTTTGGATGGATATTTAAAATCATCGGAAAGTACAATATTTGGAAAAAAGTCTATATTTTGTTGAAAATGAACGGTTATTAAGCCAGTTATAAATAGTATGCAAGGTATGGCAATAGCGATTAAATAAACTTTACCTAAATAGGAATATTGTTCTATACGTTTGAGAGATTGAATTAATCCGATAGCTCCACCGACAAAGCAACCCAATACTAACCAAGCAATTGCTACTTGTTCGATGCCAATTGCCTTAAGTGGATATGTAGTTAAGTCAGTAATAATAAGAAAGCTTGAACCAAGCCATGCCAGAAGGTTTATTATCCAATTAATGATGAATATAACTAGCCATAATAGTATTAATAGTAAAAATGTTGTTTTGATTAGCCAACCTATAATAATCATTCCTTTACTTGGAGAATATCGCAGGTTATAAACCCATTGATTACTCCAACGCGAGCGATTTTTATAGCTTTCTATTAATTGATTTATCGAATCATAAAATATTTCTACTTTTGATTTTAATTTTTCCTTTAATAAATTTAAACCCCCACGAAATATAAACGCACAAATAAAGAATATTAGACTACCAAAAATCGAACACATAATCCGCACCTCTGGTATCCCAAATATACTTAGATGGGAAAAAGGAAAAAATTCTGGTAAATAAGAAGCTCCAGTGACTTCTGATGGATATGACAAAACCCAATTATCACCTAAACCTACTGATAAATAGGTTCCCAAAATATGGCGGATTAAAAACATGACTAATCCTACAGGGATAAAAATCCTAGCAGTTAATGGGATTATAATGTCCCAATTTAGAGATTTTTTGAAGTAAATGGGTACTTTAAATTTGCCAGTATTTGTTTTTATAGTTATTTCAGGATTATAGTTACCAGCCTCTAGATTAGTGGTATCTATAGTCAACGAAAATTCTAATGATTTTCCTTCCAAGCTATGTTGTTTTATTTCTATTTCGTTCATCTTCGTTGAAGCAATTCCTTTAAGTCTTCCACCAGAAGACTGACAAGTAATTATTAATGTTCTAGTAAAGGAATGCCTACCATGTGAAAGAACTCCCAAGTCTAATTTTTCTGGCTTACTAATATTTAGTTTTGTAATTTTGTAACTTATAGGAATTCTACAGGTATACTCAATCTGTTTTAAGAAAATGAAAATACTACCTTGATAATCACCCGGTTCAACTTCAAGAGCATCAAAATTAATATCGAATGTTGTGTCAGTAGAGGAATCAAATTGTTCGGGTACACTCAAACCGGGGAGATTAGGGTTAATTACATCTCCCCATGCAAATCCACGCCCATTGTTGCTAATTTTTAAGAAAAGCTTATCTTGGTATCCGATGGGGATTTCACCAAGCTCCAGCTGATTCGGTTCAAAAAATATTTTTGGATGTGGAGGTCTGCCTAAATGTCTACAAAGTTCCCTCACGAACATTTCTACACCTCTACGCTTTTCTTGCTTATAGCCCTCAACAATCTTTCGAGACAGATTTGCTAAATGTGTTTCACTACGCAAGAATAGCCACTCTTCAAGATATTCGCTGTTGAATAAATAATCTTTTGTTATCTCTGGATACTTCTCACACTTGTCAATTAAATCAGAAACTGAAAAGACTTCCTCATTTTTAAACTTTAATTTAGTTGGGCCTAAATACTCCTCTAGTTCTTTAGTACGAAGCTCTCGACTAGCATTTAAAAAATCGTTATCCTCTTTACTCAAGTTTTTTCCTGCTGCCCATTTCTGTGCATTCTTTAACTCATCTCCACGCAAAAGCCACGATTCATCTTGATAGTCAGAAGCTAACCAAGCTGTTATTGCTTCTCTATAAAACTGTGGTCTTAGCTCGGCTAATTGCTTATTCACCCAGCTTTCGTCAAAAACTTTCTTATAAATACGGTTGTATACTTCTAAGTAAGCCTGTCGCTTAAGCACTAAACCTGTCAGCCGTAGTTCCATTTGTTCTAGACTGTCATCAGCTAATATTCTTTCTTGTTGCAAGATTTGTTTGTACAGTCCTAGCATCTGACCTGCTCGTTGTTCGTTTCTCAAAATGCGATCGCGTATCGTCCTCAAATGTTCCGGCTCATCCTGTGATTCCCAATTTTTGATGATACGCGATCGCACCAACTCTTCAACTCCAGCCGCTTCTATACCAGCAGGGATGAGTTGACAAAGCTTCTGAGTAAGAAATGGTTGTCCACCCGTCCAAATTAAAACTTCCTTCACCACATCTTGAGGATTACTAACTTTGCCCACTAATCCCTTAGCCAAAGGTTCAGCTTCCTGTAACTGAAAACCATTTAGTTCAATCGCCCGACCAATATTAAACGAAGTCCGGTTTTTATCCCTAATCAAATCTGAGGGTGTTGCTACCCCAAATAGAGCAAAACTAAGACGTTTGTATTCTGGACGGTCAGCACGTTGGTTATAGCAGGCTCGGATAAACGCAAAAAAATCGTCTTGAAAATCTAAGCCTAGAAGACTGTCAATTTCATCTAAAAAAATAACAATTCTTTGATGAATCTCTACTAGTAGTACTTCATCAATAAACTCTCTCAATCGTTGCATAGGAGAAAGAAGGTCTCGCTCACGCCACCAAGTGCTTACATTAACTTTACGGGAGAGGTTAAAACTACTCGCTAGCCTTTTGACTAAGCCTGCATACCACTGGTTTAATTCCGTGTCTCTTACCGAAAGATCAATCGCAGCACAGGCAATGCCCTCTGCTTTCAAGCGTTGCATAATTTGCACTCGCAAGCTAGACTTGCCCATCTGCCGAGAATTTAAGACATAACAAAATTCCCCAGCCTTCAACGCCTGATACAAATCTGTATCTGCTTGTCGCACTACATAACTAGGGGCATCAGCAGGCAAACTGCCGCCAACTTGATATTCATAAGCTGGGTTTTGTTGTATGTTCATCAGCTAACTCTCAGGCGATCGCGAAAATATTGACGATATAAATTACAACGTGGCGTTACATCATTTCCTTGCTGTTGTAATAAGCCCATGCTGAGTAATTTAAAGCATTGTATCGAATCCAACCGAACTGGGCTAGTATTGGCAACTACCTTTTTGATAGCAGCAGCTAATTCTGGACGCTGTTCTAAATTCCACAAATGCCGACGTAAATGGTCGCTATAAGGGCCAGCTTCTGTGGGGGCTGTTTGCAAAAGCAGATTGAGCGTAGTATCCTGTCTGGCAATGTGATAAAGTGCCACCCGTACAAGATAGGGGTGTCCTCCCACCATTGCCATTAGTTGTTCAACTTGAGTAAAACTCCAATTGAGTCCATGCCTTCGTGCCAAATCAAGAACCTGTTGGGCGTTAAATTCTGGTAATTCAATCGGCAAGCCTACATTAAACGGCGATTGATTTATATTCATCGGAATATAAACTTCTGTGGAATGCACTACTACCAACCGCAGTTTTTTCCAAATCTCGCGGTTTTTAGCATCTTCATGCCAAGCACGTAACAGCCCAAAAAAGTCATTAGCAATTTCGGGATATTGAAATATACGATCAACTTCATCCAATCCCAATGCTAGAGGTTGGTTGATTTCTGGTAAGAGATATTCCTCAAAATAAGCAGTGCAATTGTCCTTACTGCCAAAAATATCATCCCAGTAATTTGCTAACTTGTTGGGTATCCTCAACCTCCGTCCTATACTGGCACAAAATCGCTGAAGGAACTTATCCAAATCTGCAAAATCCTTTTCATCTGCCAATTGAAAACTTAAAGCTACAGTCAGATAACCTTGTTGTGACGCTTGATGAAGAATCCGCGCCATGAGTGAGGTTTTACCCATCTGCCGGGGCGCTTTGATCCGAATCAAAGATCCTGGCTTCAAAATTGCCTCATAGCAGCGAGATTCTATGGGAGGACGTTCAATATAAAATTCCGAAACTAAATCTACTTGCCCTTCTGGCAATTCTGGTTCTGCAACTGGTAGAGGCGGACTTTCCTGAGTTTCCCAAGCAGGTGTTACAGTTGGTAATTCCTCTATAGGGGCACGATTTGCACTGCCTATACCATCTTCGGTCAACAATGACAAAATTTCTTGCAAAATCCTCGGAGTATTGGCAGGCGATTTCCACTCTCGCTGCTGAATCTGACTTAAATAACCCCGTAAATCATAATTTAGTGGTGAACTTAAAGGAAAATTGACACGAATGGGCAAAATTACTGGTTTATGCTCAGGACGCAAATCTTTTAGCTGCTTTGCCCTTCTTACTTCTTCTGTTACCATCTCACTGGTTGCTGATTGTGGAGATAACAGCAGCAGAAAGTAATCACACCGTTCTAATTCTGTATCGATGCGTTGGGGCCAGTTTTCCCCCAAACGAATACTCTCACCCGCCATAAATACTTCATGTCCAGCAGCTTTGATTGCTTCATAAAAATACTGGGCAAGGCTCAATTCTGGATCTTGACTGCGATAGCTAATAAAAACTCTGGCGCTGCCGCTATTTGGTGACAACAGTGATACATTCTGATTAATATCCAGAAATATTGACAAATTTGACCATTTTTGTCGTACCGTAACCAGAGGTAGAGCCAATGCGCCTTCTGTGTTGTCGTAAGCGGCAATTATGCCAATAACTCGTTGAGTTTCTGCATTAAATAGGGGCGAACCACTATAACCCCCTTGCACTTGTTGCGAATTCGCCTTGACTCGCAACCGCAACATTGGTAAGTTGCTAAATTCAGATTGGGGATTCATATCAGTGATCGTGCCATCAATCGAAGCACCTTGGGGAAAATCCGTTCGCCCATAGCCAATAGATAGAAATCGATCCATCGGCTGAAAATTAAAAGCTAAGGGAACTGAAGCACCTTGATAATCGGATAATTGCAATATGGCGAAATCATCGCGGGTGCGATCGCCTAGATAAACCAACTTAACCCCTTGCCCATTTACTCGGACATTTTCCTCACCTCCTGCTGACTCAACCACATGAGCGCAGGTGAGTAAATGTCCCTGGGTTGAGATAAAAAAGCCCGTGCCTTGGATGTAACCTTCTGGAGTAGCGATCGCTACGGTACAAGCTTTAACTAATTCCCAATTCATGAAAATTTATTACTTGTTTTCTTCTGATGCCAGCTTCCAAGTTATTTTCACCTTCAGTGATGCTTGCCCAGTGGATTCGACTACATAGACTGAGCCTTTGGCGGTAAAATTCACCCCAAACTCAACTTCTGCGCTTACAGGTTGCGATTCTTGCTGCAAAGTACGAAACGCCTTTGTAATTGGGCGACAACCACGAACAATCAAATCCTTAACTGCATCGAAGTTAGCCTCTACTTTGTCTATAGGTAACTCACCAGTGAGCGATACACGACCTACTGATGCATCTGGTAGTTCAACTGCTACCAAAATTGTGCTGCCATCCTCTGTATTCAGTTCTAGAAGTTTACGAGCCATAATTCAATTAGCTTGTGGCTATATCTTAAAAAGGTAAGTAAAGTAGTTTTGAAAGTAAATTTATACAAATTTCTAGGTAAACAATTTTTCTTTGGAGAAAGTATATCTAAAGGTAATATCTAAGAAAAATATATCAATAAACCAACTACTCTAAAAATTTACTTTTACCCAGTACCTTGCATCTATATGACTTCACAATCTTCTCGGTCTGACAAAATTCTGGTTGTTGATGACTCTCCTGATAACGTGTTTTTGATCAAAACTATTTTGGAGGAAGAAGGTTACACCATTAGCACCGCAGAAAATGGTATCTCAGCCTTAGCAGAATTGAAAGCTTCTCCTTGTGACTTGGTTCTGCTGGATTTGATGATGCCAGATATGGATGGGTACGAAGTCACCAAGCACATTCGTGGAGATATGAAATTGCCACAATATATCCCCATACTACTGATCACTGCCCACGATGCGCCCAACGTCGCCCACGGATTAGACTTGGGTGCTGATGATTTTATCCGCAAACCTGTAACAGTAGATGAATTACTGGCACGAGTGCGATCGCTCCTGCGTTTGAAGCATAGTATGGATGAACGTGATGAAATTGCCCGCCAGCGAGAAGATTTTGTCTCCCGCCTCACCCACGACTTACGCACTCCCTTGGTAGCCGCCGATCGCATGTTGATGCTATTTCAACAAGGTGCATTGGGAACATTATCAGCGCAAATGCACGAAGTAATCGCTATCATGGCGCGTAGCAATATCAACCTGCTTTCTATGGTCAATACCTTATTAGAAGTTTATCGCTTTGAAGCAGGTCGCAAAACTTTGGCGTTTCAACCAGTTAATCTTGGCCAATTGCTAGAGGAGGTGACTGGAGAATTAGCACCTTTAGCTCAAGACAAAGCACTGTCCCTAAGTTTGGACTTTACTGAGGAATCAAGGACAAACACAGTGATGGGCGATCGCTTAGAGCTGCATCGTCTATTCACCAATCTTATAGGGAATGCGATCAAATTTACTGGCTCTGGGTCTGTTACTATTCGTTTAACTTCTCAACGCCAGTTTGATAAAAATAGTCAATCTCAGTTATCAGAAAAATCCAATTCCGTTGAATATATTAGTATTGAGATAGCGGATACCGGCCCAGGTATTCCTGCTGAAGAACAAGCCACCATATTTGAACGATTTCGCCAAGGCAGCCACAAGAGTTCTGGTAGTGGCTTAGGACTCTACCTTGCTCGCCTAATTGTCGAGGCACATCAAGGCATTATTTTGCTAAATTCTGAGCTGGGCAAAGGGAGTGTATTTATTGTCCTTTTACCCACTAAAAAATGACAAAATTAGCAATTATAAATTATGAATTATAGAATTTTTACCCTGATAATTCATGATTTATAACTTGATTTCTGTCGACCAAAATGTTCAAATAAATGTTTTCGCTATAAAGTAAAATACTAAAAATTAACGAATCAAATATACTCACATAGCAACGCTAAGATTAAATAAATACTTTTTTAGGGTACAAATGAATGATTACCACTGAATTATCTAACGTTGGCAATATTATCCAGAATCAGCGTGAGTTTTTTAATAGTGGCAAAACTAAAGATGTCACTTTTCGCATTGAGCAGCTTAAAAATCTCAAGCAAGCAATTATTGAGCATGAACAGTCAATAGTCGAGGCATTAAAAGCAGATTTACATAAACCAGAAGTGGAGATTTACCTTACAGAAATCGGCGTCATCAAAGAAATAGATTATGCCATAAAACACCTCAAAAACTGGACTAAGCCCAAAAAAGCACCCGTTTCTTTTGATTTTTTTTCCTACTCGGCGAGAATTTATCCAGAACCGTTGGGGGTTGTCTTAATTATTGGCCCTTGGAACTATCCATTTCAATTAATTATCTCACCGTTAGTAGGTGCGATCGCAGCCGGGAATTGTACAATTATCAAACCTTCAGAAATTGCTTCTCATACCTCTGATGTCATTGCTAAGATTATTACCAAACATTTTGATCCTGCTTATATTGCAGTGGTTGAAGGAGGCGTCGAAGCAAGTGAAAAACTACTGGCAGAAAAGTTTGACCATATCTTTTTTACTGGTGGTACAGCCGTCGGCAAAATCGTTATGGCAGCAGCAGCAAAATATCTTACACCAGTTACTTTAGAATTGGGTGGTAAAAGTCCTTGTATTATAGATAGTGACATTAATCTTGAACACACTGTCAGACGAATTACTTGGGGTAAATTTATTAATGCTGGACAAACATGTATTGCCCCTGACTACCTTTTAGTTAATAAAACAATCAAAAAAGATTTAATAGATGGGCTGGAAAAATGCGTAAAAGAATTTTATGGCGATAATCCAGCGAATAGTCCTGATTATGCCAGGATTATCAGTCAAAAA
Source organism: Nostoc sp. (assembly GCF_035638895.1). Taxonomy (GTDB): domain Bacteria; phylum Cyanobacteriota; class Cyanobacteriia; order Cyanobacteriales; family Nostocaceae; genus Nostoc. The sequence continues at coordinate 16,745 of NZ_DASQZC010000194.1, forward strand.
CACTTTGATAGATTGGTTAACTTTCTCAAAGATGGTGAAGTTATCATTGGTGGAGAAACTCAACCTTCAGAGCGTTATATCGCCCCCACAGTGGTTGATAATGTCTCCTTAGAAGATTCTGTAATGCAGGAAGAAATTTTTGGTCCGATTCTACCCATTATTGAATATACTGACATTGCAGAAGCGATCGCCTTGATTAACTCTAAATCTAAACCCTTAGCGTTATACTTATTTTCTCAAAACAAAAATCTACAAAATCGAGTTTTGCAGGAAACCTCCTCTGGTGGAGTTTGTATTAACGACACAGCGATGCAGTTTGGTGTCTCGTCTTTACCATTTGGTGGGGTGGGAGATAGCGGTATTGGCAACTATCACGGCAAAGCCAGTTTTGATACATTTTCCCATAACAAAAGTGTATTGCAAAACTCTTTCTGGGTCGATTTAAAATGGCGATACGCTCCATATCAGGGCAAATTGCCTCTAATCAAGAAACTTCTGGGTTAAAAGTTATGACTTGTACAGACGCGATTAATCGCATCTCTCTCTAACTATTAAAACCCCAAAGCCTTACTGTAACGCTCCTCAGCCCAAGGTTCACCACGGCGGTGGTAGCCATTGCGCTCCCAAAAACCAAGTTCTTCAGCAGCTAAAAATTCCAAACCATTAATCCACTTAGCACTTTTCCAAGCGTAGAGGTGGGGAACAACTAGCCGCATTGGGCCACCGTGTTCAGATGGAAGGGGTTCACCAAAGACTTTAAAAGCAAAGAAATTTTCTTCGCGCATGAAATCTTCTACAGAAATATTGGTAGTGTAGCCACCGTAACAGTGTTCCATAATATGGGCTACTTTGGGGTCTAGTTCAATCAGACCCATGAAATCTGTTACTTTTATGCCAGTCCATTTGACATCCAGTTTAGACCAGCGCGTTACACAGTGAAAGTCTGCCGTAAATTCGTGTTGAGGCAGCGCCATAAAGTCTGACCAACTAAAAGTAGCAGGTTTTGCCAAACCCCAAACTCGAAATTCCCATTCCTCAATGCTGACTTGGGGAGTTGCACCGTAAGTTAATACGGGGAAACCTTTAGCTAAGTGTTGACCAGGAGGGACGCGTTCACCCTCTTCCTTCCCTGGTTTCTGAAAAAATTTTCCTAGCATAGTTAGAGAAAACTTATTTTTCTCAATATGTGTACAAGCTTTTTTGCTGAGTTGCCAACAGCACCAGATGTTTGACTCTTTATATGATTACTTGATTGTTACTCGTAAATGATAGGTAATGGGTAATGGATATTCCCAATTACTCACTACCAATTTTTTCGATTTAATGAGCTTGTGTAGAGTATCTAAGATTCATAATGCAATCAGGAAAGCTAAAAAAAGCATTTATCCAATGGTCGGTGCTGTTCACGCTTTTCCTGACTGGGAAATTATGATTCTTCTTCCTCTTCTTCAGCAGCTGGATATACAAATGTAGAACGTCCAGTCAAAATTGATTTGCCCAAAGACAGGGCTTTTTGAGCTTCAACGACGGCTTTGTGCCTCCAGGTAGCTCGACGTTTATCTCGTTTTGATTTTGAAGTTTTCTTCTTAGGAACAGCCATGTCAGCAGATATCGCGATTCTTGACAACCTTACTATTCTAGGCCATCCACTGACGCGAAGGACAACAGTGAAGGCAATTAATGAATTGCCTCTACTGAAAATTAGGGTTTCGGCTATTTTTTGGGTAAGTTCTGGCTATTTTCCAAGAAAAGTAGCGATCGCGCAGTTTTGAAGTAAGTTGCCCAATTTTGAGCATCGGGACGCGATCGCCATTGGGGACGGCTAACTTCTAATGTCAGAACTGGTGCGATCGATCCATTATTTTGTACGGACACAATGATTGAAACATCTGTCACCAAGATATCTTGGTCGAAACTCCGTTGAGCAGATGCTCTAGCGGCTGCTTCCGCCCTCCTGAGAATGGTTTCGTAGTTTTCATCTGGCAGGCGGTCAATAGCTAGATCAACTCTAGCGGTGTAAGCTCGCACAACTTGAGGTGCGAGCGTTTCCATCAAAAACCACGCAGGAACAGTAGATATAAGCAAAACTGCTAAAGGAATTATCCGGATTCTTCTGGCAATTTGGCTAATAACTGAAAAGGAAGTGATCGATGATGGTAGGTGAGCAGAAATTTTGCTCATAACCTTATATCTCCTTAGTAATGATCTTTTATTGAAATTAGGTAAAAGGTATTTTCCGGTCTATCTATGTAATAAAAATTACATTTTAACTTAAGATTCAATCAGAATCACCTAGACTATAAAACATAGGTTAGCTTTGTTTTTTGGGCAAAGCCAACCGCAATTTTAAGACCAGCAAACAATAACTGACAAATAGCGGGATGGCAAATTACTGGGCGATCGCGATTGGCATCAATCAATATCAGTTATTTCAACCTTTAAGTTGTGCCCAAGCAGATGCTGAGGCACTAGAGGATTTTTTGGTGACGGAGGCAGGTTTTCTCCCCAAACACTGTCTGCTAATGACGGATACCTCACCGCCCATTGGGGATAGATCAACTTATCCGACTAAAGAAAATATTTTGCTGCTGCTTGAGGATTTGGCAGCGACAAGTTGGCAACCAGAAGATTATCTGTGGTTATTTTTTAGCGGTTATGGGGTCAACTACAAGGGCAAAGATTACTTAATGCCAGCAGAGGGCAACCCCGAACTAGTGCAAGAGACTGGCATAGAATTGCGATCGCTAATGCAAAGTCTGCAACTTGCTGAACTAAATATATTGTTACTACTCGATATCAACCGCGCTTTTGGCACTCAAGCGGATGCTCCCGTTGGTGAAGAAACAATAGAATTAGCCCAAGAACTACAACTTGCGACCATTCTTTCTTGTCAACCAGAACAATTTTCTCATGAAAGTAGCGAATTAGGTCACGGATTCTTTACAGCAGTCTTGTTAGAAGCTTTGCGTTCTGGTAATGGCAGCAACTTGGCAGATTTAGAAAGCTACCTAAGCCTGATCATGCCAAAAATATGTCACCACCACTGGCGTCCTGTCCAAAACCCTGCCACTATTATCCCATCAAGGCAGCAGGTAATCTTGCCAAAATTGCCAATGGAAAGCGACTTGCAATCAGAACCGATGATTTATCCCGAAGAATCCTTTGCTGTTGCTCTTGCGGCTCCTCCCCTCGACGATTACCCCAAAACTTCAGCAGAACGGGGCAGATGGGGAGAAGCTACTGTAAATTCCTCCCAACAGGTGAAGGCTCCCAAGGTCGAAAAATCTAAAGGTCAACAAGTCCAATCAGCTACTGGCTTAGTTTCCCAGCCAATGGCGGAAACTTCTTTAGGAGTGAATCCGAGCGGAAGATTTATCCCCAATTCCTCTAAAGGTTACGTCTCTCGATTCCCATCGAATCAGCCAAGCATCCCTTTTTGGAAACAGTTTATTTTATGGGGTGGAGGCAGCCTGCTAGTAGCAGGTTTAATCGCTGTAGTTTTTCTCCGTAATCAAGAAACTTTTAAAATTAAGCAGATATCAAGCAGATCACCGAATGCTGCTGCGAGCGATCGCCAGGTTATCGAGAATTTACCAAGCGATGTCTACGACGGGCTACGCCTACGCACTCCACCAGTTAGACTTAAAAATCAATCTAGCGCCCAAATAACTACTAGTACCGAGCCAGAAAAGCGGAATCAAGCAGTATTAGACCTAGCGAAGATGTCGCTCAGACAAACTCAGGCTAGCGATTTGAGCATGGCGATCGCTACAGCCCGGAAAATTCGACCTGGTGAACCACTCTATGATCAAGCTCAGGAGAATATTAAGATTTGGAGCCAGATGATTTTAGATTTAGCAGAAGGTCGTGCTAAACAAAGACAGTATGCTAGCGCTATTGCTGCTGCTCGATTAATCACCAAAGATGAAGCCCCCTATGCCAAAGCACAAGCAGCAATTAACTTGTGGCGGTTAGAGGGCAAGCAGTATGTAAGTAACAAAACTCTTTTAGATGCAGCTAATGCCTTAATTAAGTCTGGACAGGCATCTACTTACAATCGGGCGATCGAAGTTGCGAAGAAAGTATCACCTGGTCAACCTGGTTTCGATACTGCCCAAAAATCGATCAATAAATGGAGTGAGAAAATTTTAGACCTGGCCAAGCGTCGCGCCACTGAAGGAGAACTTAATGCCGCAATTGCGACTGCTGCTTTAGTGCCAGAGGAGACAGGCGCTTACGAAGATGCTCAGGATGCCATTCAAAAATGGCAAAAAAAATAGTTTGGAGTGGGGAGTTTTAATTCCTCACTCCTCACTCGTAACTTTTCCCTTAGCACTCAGCAGTACTGTGATACATCTTCGCCGCATTCATCGGCTAGATAGCACAGCGCTCGGAAACGTAAACCAACCACTTCTTCATATAAGGGGTTGAGCTTGCACATGGGCGGAATGTGAAACAAGGTTTTCCCAAATAATTTGACGTCTCGCTCAAAGGGACACTGAGATGGAATCAGTTTGCACAAACGGTGAGCTAGTTGGCGATCGCGGACTTGAATGTTTTCTAAACGCTGCCGTAGAGGGTGGAGAATATCCCAGTAAGGCTTAGAAACAGAACGGTTTAGCTGGGTTTCTTGATGGTCAGTAGTTTCTGCTTGATTGATTGATACCCAGCTTGCCAGAAAAATCTTTTTAGTGGTATTGTCGAATACCTTCATGGTTAATCCTCTGTGTTATTGAGGCTATTCATCTTTTTGATGAATATATACAACGTGGCAACGAACTTTCCCGGAAAAATCGCGTTCTGACTGCGATATAATGTAATAACTGATTAGCCACTTAAGTCAGAACTGAATTTATTACTACGTCAAGTTAATCGCAATTTTCTGGGGATCGGTAGTGTAATATTACGATCTTGTTCATAACTTGATATAGTTTAGATTTTAATAAAGACATCCGTCATTGGATAGGTTTTAGTGTAACATTTACAGAACTTAATATGAGATATTCTTGAGAGTATTTTTGGTAAGTATAAATATCGGTAATACCCTAGCAGGCGTGTTTCCTCCCCGTATTCCCACCTCCCCATGTAAAAGCATTCTTTTTGTTGGTGGCTGAATAGCGTAGAAATAGAGAGAAGTCTGTAGACGCTGTTGCGGTTTATAGCCAGGTGGGTTGGCTTTCTCAGTGGATGCAGAGCGGCTAAACATGAAATATCAGTCGTCGCAAAGTTTCGGTAAAGAAAGTGATTCTTCTCCAATTTGTAATCTATAGCGTCTTAGGGCTACTTTATCTGGGGTTAGCATTGGGCTACATTCCTGGTTTACGTACTTTGGGTTCATTGAGGATATGTAGCAATAACCCTAAGCTGAAAACACCTGCTGGGCTGTCAGGGTTGGCTTTGCGAATGTTTGAGAAATAATCTGCTGGTTTCCATTAAAGACAGTTTGTTTGTAACTACCATTGTCTAGCAAACACACTGTCACCTTATTGTTTAAGGGGTCAACAATCCAATATTCGACCACACCAATAGCTGCATACTCAGAGGTTTTTTGATTATAGTCCCGCTCAATAGATTCAGGACTTACCACTTCAACTAAGAGGGGTGGAGCAGTTTTGAGGATAGCCGAAGTACTCTCAATACTTTTTGCCTGTTCGTTGGTAATCACACAAATATCAGGTCTTCTAAGTTGTTTATTGGTCAGCACCTCTGTACCATTAGGGCGCGGTTGTAAAGGCAGTCCCATTTTTTGAATTTCCAAAAAAAAGCGAACTAACAGTAGGGTGATAATCGCCTCATGTTTGCCAGTACCAGGAGGCATTTCTACTAGCACCTCATCCTCAATTTCATAGCGCTTGTCTGTGCCATCATCGAAATTGATGTATTCCTCAAGAGTACTAATTTTTATTGGTGTTTTAGTCATAGCGATCGCTTCTAATAACTATAGGCAAGTACTATTTACTGTGATTTCTATACCCATAATAAAAGACTATATCTCACGCGAAAGCGCAAAGACGTTAGAAAAACTCTACGTCTCTGCGCCTCTGCATGAGATTTTTATCTTAAATTCTCTATGATGCTACCTGAGCAGCAGTCCGAGTCCGTCGTCTTCTCCCATCAGCAACTTTTACAGGTGGCTCATCAGGGATTTGCATCAACAAAGTCACAGATGGCTGACATTGCAATTCCCGACGGATGGAACGTTGCAATTCTCGTTCTAAAGTTCCTTGCAATCCACCCCAGTCTATATCTGCTGCTTGACCTTCACTAGGTGCAAATTCTGTCCAGCGCACAGTAAGGATTTCTTCAATCCGTTGTTTGACCCAGGTTTGTAGGAGCGATCGCTCTACACTTGTAACTACACCCCGTAGGTGAGTTTCTGGTTTTGCCAACAGTTTACCATTCCAATCAATGGCGGCTGCGATCGTAATAATGCCTTCTGAAGCCATGCGTTGCCGTTCTTGCAGCACTTTGGCACTTACCATACCTGAACTAGTAGTATCTACCAATTCGATACCAGATGGCACTTTACCAGCGACGCGAATGGCATCTTCAGTCAGTTCGACAATATCACCATTCTGAATAATGATCATATTTTCTGCGGGAATGCCCATACTCTGAGCCGTTTCTGCGTGCTTCACTAGCATCCGATGTTCGCCGTGAAATGGCACAAAGAATTTGGGTCGAGTTAAGGCAATCATCAGCTTTTGTTCTTCCTGACAGCCGTGACCGGAGACGTGAATCCCTTTATCTCGCCCATAGACCACTTTTGCACCTTGAATCATCAATTTATCAATGGTGTTGACTACTGCGATCGTATTTCCGGGAATTGGGTTAGCAGAGAAGACTACTGTATCTCCTTCGCGGATTTTGATGTGAGGATGTTCTTTGTTGGCAATGCGGGTCATTGCTGCCATCGTCTCACCCTGAGAACCTGTAGTTAAGACTAAAACTTTTTCGTCAGGGAGATTACGAACTGCGTGCAATGGTTGCAGCAAATTATCTTCACACTTGATGTAACCTAAATTACGAGCGTGAGCAATCAAGTTCAGCATGGAACGCCCTACAATCGTTACTACACGATTTTGCTTCTTGGCGATATCCAAAATCATGTTGATGCGATGGACGCTGGAAGCAAAGGTAGTGACAAATAATCGCCCAGTAGCTTGACTAAATACTCTTTCCAGATTGGGATAAACTGAACGTTCCGAAGGTGTAAACCCTGGTATCTCAGCGTTAGTGGAATCACTTAGAAGACAAAGAACGCCTTTTTCACCATGTTCTGCTAACCGTTGCAAATCAAATTTTTCACCATCCACTGGGGTATGGTCAATTTTGAAATCGCCTGTGTGAATGACTACACCAAGGGGAGTATGAATGGCAACAGTAAAACTATCAGCAATGGAATGGGTATTACGGATATATTCAACTAAAAAGTTTTTGCCTATCCGCACCACATCGCGTGGTAGAACTGTTCTGATTTCCGTGCGATCGCGCACTCCTGCTTCTTCTAATTTACCCTCTAGCATTGCCATTGCTAGTCTGGGCCCATAAATCACAGGGATATCAAATTGCTTGAGATGAAAAGCAATCCCGCCAATATGGTCTTCATGACCGTGAGTAACGATCATCCCTTTAATTTTGTGGCGATTTTCCCGCAGATAGGTCGTATCTGGCAGAACAATATTTACTCCATGCATCGCCTCTGTGGGAAAAGCCAATCCTGCATCTAACAGGATAATTTCATCGTCATACTCAAAAAGACAGGTATTTTTCCCAATTTCATGCAAACCGCCCAAAGGAATAATTTTCAAGGCGGAATTATTAGCTTCGTTTTTAGCCATTTTCTCCTTAGATTGTTACTTGTGGTTAATTTAGTTGATAGTTAACGAACTTGTATTTAAGACAACATCATTTGTCTCTTAATTCAGTTCCAAAGCAATCAAGTTTTAATTGAAGATTTCAATTTTTTATTCAATAAAATCGACTGTACGCTGAAGAATTTATAGTATGTCTATCAGTCCTAGCACAGATTTTTAAATTGCAACTTATGAACAATTATGAGCATTGTTTATATGTATCTTTAGAAAGCAGCACATTAACAGACTTTAACCAGATGATGCCTAGATTAAACTAAGTTCTTTCAGAACCGCTTCTAACTTTTGACTTACTTCTAAGTCAGCTTCACATAGCGGCGGACGAGTTGAACCAACTTCCCAACCTTGAAGTTTCAGTGCTTTTTTTACTGGAATGGGATTTGAAGTGAGAAATAAAGCTTTAAACAAAGGGAAGAGGTGGAGATGAATTTCGCTTGCTACCTCAATTTTCCCCGCACTAAAAGCTTGGATCATCTGCTGTAGTTGATTTCCTACCAGATGAGAAGCCACACTTACCACACCCTTTGCCCCGATCGCTAACAAGGGCAAAGTCATGTAATCATCACCAGAATAGATGTCAAATTCTTTTGGTGTCAAGCGACGAATTTCACTTGCCTGATCTATACTACCAGTGGATTCTTTAATTCCGACAATATTGCTAACCTCAGCTAACCGGGCAACTGTTTCTGGCTGAAGGTTTTGTCCGGTACGACCGGGGACATTATATAACAACAAAGGTAAGTCGGGACAGGCTTGTGCTATGGCCTGAAAGTGCGCTTCCAATCCCGCTTGTGGCGGTTTGTTGTAATAAGGGACAACTTGTAAGGAACCATGTACTCCTATTTTAGACGCTTTTTGGGTGGCTGCGATCGCTTCTTTAGTGGAATTTGAACCACAACCTGCGATCACCTTGGCTTTTCCTGCCACGGAGCGCAATACCTCGACAAACAACTGGTATTCCTCATCCCAAGTTAGGGTAGGGGATTCTCCGGTTGTGCCGCACACCACCAATGTATCTGTACCGTTGTTAGCTAGATGTGCCGCCAGTTCTGCCGCTACATCATAATCTACACTACCGTCTGCTTTAAACGGCGTAATCATAGCGGTTAAAACATTGCCAAAATCTCCCACCCTGTTTTCACTCCTGATTACCCATGTTTTTATATCTTGGTGGTTTTCTATTGTAATAACCTATGTGCAAATTTCTTTCAACAGTAATTTGCACATTTGTTCTTTTTCATTAGTTGTTTTTACTAATGATTAGCTCGAAACATAAGCTTTAGCTGATGGTTTGAGTAGATTTTTTTCTACGAGCAATTCGGCGATTTGTACTGCATTTAATGCTGCGCCTTTGCGGATTTGGTCACCACACAACCATAATTCTAAGCCACAAGGATGAGAAATATCCTGGCGAATTCTTCCCACTAAAACTTCGTCTTTACCAGTTGCTTCAATTGGCATCGGAAAATAGTTAGTTTCCCAATTTTCTACCAACTTCACTCCAGGGGAGGAATTTAAAATTTCTCTGGCTTCCTTGACACTAAAGGGAGTCTCAAATTCTAAATTAATGGCTTCTGAGTGGGCGCGGAGTACGGGAACCCGTATACAGGTAGCAGTGATTCTGATTTGCTGTGTACCAAATATTTTTCGGGTTTCGTTGACCATTTTCATTTCTTCCTCACAATAACCCAAATCGTTTAATGGTGAGTTATGCGGGAATAAATTAAATGCCAGTGGGTAAGGTAATACCTCAGCGACTGGCGGCTGTCCTTGTAGTATAGCGCTTGTTTGCCTTTTGACTTCTGCCATTGCTTTAGCACCAGCACCACTTGCAGATTGGTAGGTTGCGGCTACGATGCGTTGCACGGGTTTAACTTTATGCAATGGCCAGACTGCCACTGCCATTAAAATTGTCGTGCAGTTGGGGTTGGCAATAATGCCTTGGTGATTAGCTGCGGCTTCTGGATTCACCTCTGGCACTACTAAGGGAACTTCCGGGTTCATCCGAAAGGCACTCGAGTTGTCAATTACCACTGCGCCCTTTTCTACGGCAATTGCTGCCCAAGCTTTGGATGTGGAACCACCCGCACTAGCTAGTACTATATCGACATTTTCAAAGGCGCGATCGCTCACTGCCTCTATTGGTAAATTTTCCCCTTTAAAGCGCAACGATCGTCCTACACTCCGCTCTGATGCCAATAGCTTCAAGTCAGAAATTGGAAAATTACGGATTTCTAATAATTCCAGCAACTCTGTGCCAACGGCACCAGTCGCCCCCAAAATAGCTATACGATAGGATTTAGACAAACTCACTTCCTCCTTTAAGAGGTTTATTTGCAATTTGGAACAGTTGAAGATTTACTTATATTAAAATGGCGATCGCACTCTTTAAATGCATTTTGAATAAATTTAAATTTTCCTCTGATTTACTCTATAATCTATTGATTTCTAAATAATTATTGAATACATTTACTTTCTTGATTATTTAAAATATTAAGTTATGTTGCACTCTACAACAATGGTTATCCCATTCATCCATCGATTTCAACTATATATTATTATACAATAAACAGCCATTTAACAGAAAACTAGAGACATCTGCACTTAGGCGTTTCATAGGTATCCCAATTGTAATGCGACGAACGTCTTAGCTTCAAAGTTGCTTACCAAGATGATGAATATACTATGATATAAATGCATAAAACCAGCAAAGTATAAAACTGAGCTATACGGTTAGGTATAAGTATATAGATGCGAATCTTGTATCACAACTTAAATAATAGCTAGACTCAATACTATAACTTCAACTTGGGAGTAATAATCTAGTCGCTGAGAACCAGGATATCACGGCGTTAGCCCACTGGATAATTAATTCCTAAGTTT
>NZ_DASQZC010000195.1:0-17479 GCF_035638895.1 Nostoc sp.
AGCAATTTAGTCCACTTAAGTGGACTTCAGCTATGAGCCGTTGAACTTTAGTTCTGGGCGGGATGTCGGTAAGGCGGACATGAGATTACTGATTAAGAATATGAGTTTGCTTCACGCAGAGGCGCAGAAAGTAAGACTTGATTGCGATCGCACTTTCTAAAATTGTCTCATGCGATGCCTACGGCGCTAAACTATGCTACGTTTTTAACTTGTGCTAAAGCGTTTGTCGTTTACGTCTTGGAAAGCTTTTTAGTTATATTCTCTAACAAACTTAGACGGCTAACTGTTAATAACCAACAGCTAATCATTATAAAAAAATTAGCAATCAGACATTAACAACTAGCCGTCAACCCCCAAGGTGAGTATTTAAAATTCAAAACTTAATTTTGAATTGTAGTGTAGACGCCTGTCAGAAAGGTTTCCGCAGGATTGTAACTCTCAAACACGCTCATCAAATTTAGTGTATGCACTACCGGATTTTATCCAGTATTGTTTCAAAGTATGATGAGGCGTATGTAAACTAGCTTTCGCCTGATATAAAATTACTTGGCGATGATCGCCCATCCAAATTTTATTAATGGGTTCGACGGATATTACTGTTCCTCCTAAAGAAGCGACACATTGAGAAAATCTTTCAATGGTCGTATATTCTAATGTCTCGAATATAAAAAAGTTGCCCGAACAAATCAAGTGGCGACTGCGAATCCAGCAGCGCATCTTTTTTTCAGCTTGTGGAGGTAACATTTTAGATTTAATAGATTCAAGCTGAATCGACATAAAGCGCTCACCACGGGTAATTCATCAGCAAAACTTTCCCGTTTTTCAAACCGCAAAGGGCTAGGGGTTGACTCCCATATTTGCTCGTGGGTTTCAATATCCATACCTTTCTCTAGACTTATCCATACAGATTTCTACTACCACCGCCGACTTATCGACGGATTGAGGCTCAATGTCAGTGCTAGAAAGCACTTGTTCAAGGTGAGCGAATGCTAGATAACGATCGCTATGGTGCGATCGCCATTGTCCAGTTGAAAGTTCAAAGAATTCAGTAATTTCCATTAGAAAAGTGATTTAAAAAGGTAGCTTACAATCCAAAAGGTATTTTAGCTAAAAAGTTATTTTCCTAGCCTCTTAGATCATAACCGCATTCAGCAGTGCTAAGTATTGTTAACGGGAGCGGGGTATTGAGCCAGTGCTGAGTTGCCTAAAAAACTATTTGATATCTGCGTTCAGGGTTTAAAAGATGAAGATATCACATTGAATTTTGGACTTATTTCGCCCACAGCGCGGCTTGTACCTAAAATCTCCAATTGGTACGGTCAAGCACTTAAACTTTCACGAGTTATTGTGCGTAAATCTGCATTTCAAGTAGTTCACCTAGCATATAGCAACATTCTTGAGGATGGTCATCGGGCCTTGGGCTTTGAGAATCTCCATTTCTGCTGCATTCCGCACTAGTAAAGCACCAGCGAATCCTAATGAATTCACAGATATAGACTGGAAATGCTCCTGCGATCGCGGTACAATTAACATCCATTCTCGTGTTGCTAGCAGATTATAAGCACCAGATCCTACAGAATGTAGCAAAGTATGATAAACTTCCAGTGTTGCTTGCGCCCCTGCGAATGGCGATCGCACCCAATCGGGATTTAATGGTGCGAAAGCGTGTACAAAAGGAAATTTTGCTATTGCGTTGGTAAAGCCTACCGTTGGCGTAGCGGATGCACCAGAAGGTATCGATTCCTGAGATTGTGCTGCTGTTAGCAGAGGTTCAATAGGTATCTGCGGCCCCGAAGGTGCAAGTGGTAGCGGCACTAATTGCAAATGTTTATGTCGCTGACTAGCACCTGCGGTTTTGCCACTGTTGTAAAATGCTAAACCATCAAAATCAGCCAAACATGCCCACATAGCTGTAAAATCTTCCAGGGTAAGTAAGCTTTCCTGTTCCTCGAAGGCACGAGTGATGATTAGCAGGTGATAATTAACAACATTAAATTTATTTAAAATACATACATGGGTATCGGAAATATCCGCCACAAATAAATCCTCTTCGTAGGGCAAAAAAGGATTAAACTCTTGACCAGAAGTAGCAGATTGTTTTTCTTGTTTCTCCTTGTCTGCTTTTTTGCGATTCAGGTTAGACAAAATCCGCACTAAAAACCGCACACCATCCTGTTCAACAAATTCAAATTCTGTCGGAATCGACAGAAGCGCTCCGCATTGCAAAGCATATTCAGTTCGTTCTTTAACACTTGTCCATAAAGTGCCAGGTTTAAGTAAAATTTTCCCCTGTGCCATTTTTATTCCTTCAGGCATGGTACAGAACACGCAGCCTAAAGCTGTGCGCCTTTACGAATGACTATATTCCAAAACGGTTCAGTAAAATACCAAACCTTTCACAACAACGCAATACCTTTGCAACAAAACTGTCACAAATTATATCTACATTAGTAATACATCTAAATATCCTTCCAGACAGCAATGCAAAACGAATCTCGTGACAGAGAACACCCATCAAATAGCATTTCACGTAACACTGCTGAAGCCAAATACCCTAATCGAGCGCCCTGGAAAAAGGCTGCCGCCTCTCTATCGCTGGTGCTTCTGGGATCAGGTATGACATTGGCAGGCGGCTATATGGCTGGACATTCTCGGCAAGTGTCTGAGAGTGCATCTAATTTGGCAGTTAGTCGAGTAAATGCTGCTCCTCCATTACTAGCCGCCACAGATCCTAACTTTGTAACACGGGTGGTGCAAAAGGTTGGGCCAGCAGTAGTGCGGATTAACTCTTCCCGAACGGTAAGAAGCCGGATACCAGATGAATTTAACGATCCGTTTTTTCGCCGCTTTTTTGGTTCGCAACTGCCACAATCAAGAGAAAGGGTAGAACGGGGTACTGGTTCAGGTTTTATCATCAGTGCCGATGGTCGGATTCTCACTAATGCCCATGTGGTAGATGGTGCCGATACAGTTACCGTGACACTCAAGGATGGGCGCACCTTGCAAGGTAAGGTGTTAGGAAAAGATGAATTAACCGATGTTGCTGTTATCAAGGTTCAGGCAGAGAATTTACCTTCTGTAGCCTTAGGTAACTCAGATCAATTGCAAGCGGGAGAATGGGCGATCGCGATCGGCAACCCCCTTGGACTAGATAATACAGTAACTACCGGAATCATCAGTGCTACCGGACGCAGTAGTAATCTGATTGGCGCTTCCGATAAGCGAGTAGAGTATATTCAAACTGACGCAGCGATTAATCCTGGTAACTCTGGCGGCCCCCTGCTAAATTCTCGTGGCGAGGTGATTGCCATGAATACAGCAATTATCCAAGGGGCACAAGGATTAGGCTTTGCTATTCCTATCAACACAGTCCAACGTATTTCCAGTCAACTAATAGCTACAGGCAAAGTAGAACATCCTTATCTGGGAATTCAGATGGTAGGGTTAACGCCTCAGCTAAAACAAAATATCAACTCAGATCCCAATAGCGGTTTGAGTGTGAATGAAGATAAAGGTGTATTAGTTGTGACAGTTGTCCCAAATTCACCAGCTGCTAAAGCAGGGATACGTGCTGGGGATGTGATTCAAAAGCTTGACGGGCAAACAGTCACAGATGCCAGCAGTGTTCAAAAGGCAGTAGAAAATAGCCAAGTTGGGGGCGATTTACGCATGGAATTACGTCGCAATGGGCAAAGTCTTAACATAGCCGTGCAACCTGGTGCTTTCCCCACGCAAGTGCAATAAAAAAATTTTGCTATCAATTGCATAAAAGTTAATTTTCTGGGATGGGTATTTTGCCCGTCCTTTTTTTTTCAAAAGATATTTGAGAAGCTTAGTGATTATAAGTAGCAGCTACACTGAGAAAACCTGTAAAATAGACTGGGGATTAAGGACTAGAGATTGGGCCACAAGCTGATAAATACAAGCTTTTACTTGCCAGAAGTGCTTCTGCTGTCTCGTAGCTTAGGGGCTTAGAGAACAAGTAACCTTGACCAAATTCGCATCCAAGTTGCTGTAACCATTGAAGTTGCTCTGGTGTTTCGATACCTTCTGCAACAACGGCTAGTTCAAGTTGATTGCTTAAAGCAATAATGGTACTAACGACCTGATAATTACGGTTCCCTTCCTGCATCTGACTCACAAAGGAGCGATCAATCTTCAAATTATCAGCCGGTAAACGATGGAGATAATTGAGCGATGAATAACCACTACCAAAGTCATCAATGGTGATTTGAATCTTTCTGGCCTTTAATTGGGTTAATAAATCAATTGTTTTACTGATATTATGAATCAACATACTCTCAGTGATTTCTAGAGCAATAAAATCGCCTTGTAAACCCGTTTGGGCTAGTGTTTTATCGATGTTTTCAATTAAGTTAGCTTGGCGAATATCTTGAGCAGAGAGGTTAATACTAATCTTGAGCGGAAAGTGATTAGCAAACTTGGTTTTCCAGTTTGCCATTTGTTGGCAAGCACTGGAGAACATCCAGCGATCAATTTGCACAATTAGCCCGGTTTCTTCGGCAACAGAAATAAATTGCTCCGGCAAGATAAAGCCGCGAGTTGGGTGTTGCCAGCGTACCAATGCCTCAAATCCAATCAGCCGATATGCTTGCAGCTCCGCTTCTCTACAAGACGCTTGGCAAATAGGTTGGCTCTGTTCGTCATAAGCATCGCTAAGTATGTCAATAATAGGCTGATAGTATATAACGAACTCTTCTCGTTCTAAAGCTTTACGGATATCGGTTTCTAAAGTTAGTCGCTTTACGGCTTGAGTATGCATTTTTATATCAAAAACTTTGTATGAATTTCTTTCTTCAGCTTTGGCTCTATACATGGCAATATCGGCATCTCGAAGTAAATCGGAGGCTTGAGAATAATCCTTTGTTCCTAAGACAATACCGATGCTTGTACTGATAACCACTTCGGAATCATTAAGTATTAATGGTGTTTCAAAATCTGTCAGAATACGTTCAGTAATTTGAATAGCCTTTTCAAGAGTGGAAATATCCTCCAGCAGAATTACGAACTCGTCACCACCGATTCGAGCGACTAAATCAACCTCCCGCAGATGAGCTTTTAGCTTCTGAGCAATGGTCTTTAGTAGTTGATCTCCAGCTAAATGTCCTAAGCTATCATTGATCACTTTGAACCGATCTAGGTCGAGAAATAAGACGGCGTAACGATAGGTTTGTGCTCGTTTAGCTCGGTTAATGGCTAGTTCTAGCCGCTCCACTAAAAGTGTCCGATTTGGTAAATCCGTCAATGGATCGTGCAAAGCGTTGTGAGTAATCAGTTCTTGTGCATGTTTGCGATCGCTCACATCTAATAAAACACCATGCCAGACAATATCCCCGTTTTCTTGAGACTCTGAACGAGCACTTGCCTGTACCCACTTAAGTTTGCCAGAGGGTGTAACTAATCGCCATTCATAAGAGAATGGTTTTAAACTTTGAGCGCTTTCTTTGGCAGCCAGATAACATCCAGCCTGGTCATCAAAATGAATTTGTTCAAAGCAAAGAGAGGCATTTTCTAAAATTTGATCTGGTGTTAACTCTAGAAGGTCTAGACAGCCTAAACTGATGTACTCAAAGATAACAGAACCATTAAAATGATGCACAAAACTGTAAATCATTCCCGGAATATTAGACGCTAATGTTTGTAGTAGATTTTGGGCTTGTTTGCGCTCTACTCGCACCTGAGCATCTCGAAGTTCTCGACGTACCGCCACTGGCAACCGATTTAAGTTGTCTTTCATTACATAATCATGAGCACCCGCTTTCATCATTTCCACAGCAGATACTTCGCCGATTGTGCCAGAAACCAGAATGAAAGGAATATCTTTCTGACTCTGCTGGGCTATTTCCAGAGCCATAGGAGCATTGAAGTCAGGCAATCGGTAATCTGAAATGATTACATCCCATGTACTGCTATTGAGGGCTGTGTGTAGCTCTTCGGCTGTTTGGACACGTTGCCAGATTGGATTGAAACCACCGCGACGCAGTTCACGGATAATTAACATGGCATCGGTTTCTGAGTCTTCAACCATCAGGACATTCAAGAGTTCACTCATATCTCATACCTTATATCCTCATAACTCAAGAGAGAAATGAGAAATAGTTTCTTTTAAAAATACCCGCTTAGTTAAACTCCGACACTGCCCTTAATATAGATCAGCAGGAGTTTGCCTACCTTTAACCAGTTGCTCTGAGCAATTTGTCTGGTTAATTGAGATGGTAACTGGATTTACGCCGTACTATACTAGTCTAAATAAATGATTTAATCAGGGTTCGATTATTATATAATCGGGTTTGCGAGTCAACCCTGCTTTGCTCCTCAGTGTAACGATTGAAGGCGGTTGAATCATGCTGAAAATTCCTGAATATAGAATTTGGACAAAAATCCATGAAAGTGCTAATTCACGAGTCTATCAGGGAATTCGCGAACGGGATCATTTGCCTTTAATCTTCAAGATTTTGAAGAAAGACTATCCCACCCCAGAGGAAATCACACGCTATAAGCTCGAATACGAAATTACGCATAGCTTATCATTAGAAGGTGTTATCCAGGCTTACGGCTTGCAGCAATATCAAAGTACTTTTGTGATTATTCTAGAGGATTTCGGGGGAGAATCTTTAACAAAAATTATAGCCACAAGAAGATTCTCCTTAATAGAGTTTCTGAAGTTAGCTATTCAGATCACTGAAATTTTAAGTGAAATTCATACCGCAAATATTATTCATAAGGATATTAATCCATCCAATATTGTTTTAAATATAGAAACACAACAACTTAAAATTATTGACTTTGGAATTTCAACTGCGCGTTTGCGGGAGACATTAACTCTCAAAAATCCAACAGTATTAGAGGGAACATTAGCTTACATATCTCCAGAGCAAACAGGCAGAATGAACCGTTCTCTAGACTACCGAACTGATTTTTACTCTTTAGGTGTCACCTTTTATCAACTATTAACTCATCGGCTCCCGTTTGAATCTAGTGATCCCCTGGAGTTGATTCATTACCACCTAGCTCTGGAACCTGTTACACCCCATCTTCTTGATCCAGAAATTCCTATAATAGTTTCAAAAATTGTTATGAGACTATTAGCTAAAACGGCAGAAGAACGGTATCAAAGTGCCTGGGGACTTAAAACTGATTTAGAACAGTGTTTAATTCAGCTACAACATAGGGGGCGAATTGAGCCTTTTTTGTTAGCGCAACAGGATATTTCTGATAAGTTTCATATCCCGGAAAAACTCTATGGCAGAGAAAGGGAGATTGAAACGTTATTAGCAGCGATCGCTAGGGTAGCAGGTAACAGAGATGGGGAGAGGGACGAACTGTCGTCTTCTCAAGTTGAACTGATGCTGATAGCAGGATACTCCGGTATTGGCAAGTCAGTATTGGTGCAGGAAATTTATAAACCTATTACGCAACAACGGGGCTACTTTATTTCGGGCAAATTTGACCAGTATCAGCGCAATATTCCTTACTTTGCGATCGCTCAAGCCTTTGAGTCACTCATCAAACAATTACTGACCGAAGACGAACTACATCTGTGTCAGTGGCGAGACAAGCTCTTAACTGCTCTCGCCTCAAATAGTCGCGTCATTACCCAAGTAATTCCAACATTAGAATTAATTGTCGGCAATCAACCAGACGTAGCAATTCTACCGCCAACAGAAGCCCAAAATCGCTTTAACCAAGTCTTCCACAATTTCATTCGTGTCTTTACCCAGTCAGAACATCCACTTGTCATCTTTTTAGACGATCTCCAGTGGGCAGATAATGCCTCGCTGAAGCTGATTCAACTGCTAGCTACCTCCACCGAGAAACAATCGTTATTATTGATGGGGGCATACCGGGATAACGAGGTGAATACAGCTCATCCCTTGATCCAGATGGCAGAGGAAATTCGTCAAGCTGGAGGAGTAGTGAACCAACTTTCTCTCGCAGCATTAAGCCTACCTGATATCAATCATCTAATTGCCGATACATTGCACTGTCAACCAGAGAGTTCCTTCCCCTTAACGGAACTCGTGCAACAAAAAACTGGTGGGAATCCCTTTTTCATCAATGAATTTTTGAAATCTCTTTACACGGAAGGTTTGCTGGAATTTGATCACCAAACAAAGAAATGGCAATGGTCGATAGAGTTAATTCAAAATCGGAGGATTACCGATAACATTGTGGAGTTGATGACAGGTAAGATTCAGAAGCTTAATGAAAAGACGCAGCAAGTGTTGCAGCTATCTGCCTGTATTGGCAACTCTTTTGATTTGGAAACCCTAGCATTTGCGGCTGAACTATCCCAACGGGAAGCCGCGCAAGCATTGGGAGTAGCGATCGCTCAAGGGTTGATTTTGCCCATGAGCAATGCCTACAAATCGGTTGTATTGGATGTGCCACTCCCTGGCAACCCTGCCATTGAATATAAATTTGTTCACGATCGCATTCAGCAAGCAGCTTATTCTCTGATCCCCGAATCAGAACGGAGAAATGCTCATCTGCAAATCGGCAAACAACTTCTCCAGCAAGCTTCTGCCGAGCAGCGAGAGCAAAATATCTTTGACATTACCAATCAACTCAATTTAGGTAAAGAGCTAATTAAAATCCAGGCAGAGCAGGATGAACTAGCTCAACTAAATTTGATGGCAGGGGAAAAAGCGAAAGCTTCTACAGCATATAGCTCTGCTCTGAAATACTTCCAAATAGGTTTAGATTTGTTGGCAGATAATTGCTGGCAGACTCAGTATGACTTGACTTTAGCGCTGTATAGTCTGGCAGCAGAAACAGCTTACCTCAATGGCGACCTAGAGCTAATGGAAGAATTGGTAAGTTGCGTACTAGAAAATACCAAATCGCTAGCAGCCAAAATTAAAGTTTATGAGGTAAAAATTCAAGCCTATTGTGGACAGATGCAATTTTTAGAAGCACTGGCCATTGGTCTTCAGGCTTTAGAGGAATTAGGTGTGCATCTGCCAACTGCACCAACTCCAGAGGAGATTCAGCAAGCATTCTCCAATACTGTCCGCACCTTGGAGGGTAGGGAGGTGGAAGATTTATTTGATCTACCAAGCATGACGGATGCGATCGCTTCCCTCAGCATCAGGTTACTCGCAAACTTGCTCGCCCCATCCTATCAAGCAGCCCCGGCGCTATTTCCACTAATCATTCTGGAGATGGTGAATTTATCAATTAAGTACGGCAATCATGACCTTTCTGCTTTTGCCTATGCCGCCTACAGTAACATTTTGGGCAGCGTACTGCTAGAGATTGAAACGGCCTATCAGTTTGTGCAGTTGGCACTTAAGCTACTAGAACAATCCAGCAACTTACTAATCCGTTGTAAAACCCTGTTCATGGCCAACGCCTCTGTGCGGTTTCGGAATGTTCACCTCAAAGAAACGATTAAACCATTACAGGAGGCTTACCAAATAGGCATTGAGACGGGAGATTTGGAATTTGCCGCATACAGTATTTTGCACCATTGCGACCACTGTTTTTTTACAGATATGCCCCTGTCTGAACTGGAACAGAAACTGGAAAGCTACATCCAAGTACTCACTCAACTGAAAGAATCTACTAATGCCAATGCACTCAAAGTTTATCAACAGACAGTCTTGAACTTGATGACGACATCTCCTACTCCCGAAGTTTTGATCGGTGAGGCTTACGATGAATCACAAGAATTACCTTTGCTGCAACAAGCTAATCATCATAAAGGGCTGTTTTATCTTTACTTCAATAAGCTGTTTCTTTGCTATTACTTCGAGAATTTCCCCCAAGCAGTTGACAACGCCAATCAAGCAGAAAATTACCCAAATGGGGGCAGATCAAATGCTGTTTTTCCCATCTTCTATTTTTATGATTCCCTGGCGCGACTGATGCTTTATCCGCAGGTGAATCACGAGGAGCAGGTAATAATTCTCCAACGTGTAGCTGACAGTCAACAGAAAATGCAACTTTGGGCACATCATGCCCCAATGAACTATCTCCACAAGTGGTACTTGGTAGAAGCAGAACGGCATCGAGTGTTAGGTGAGGTAGTGGCAGCAATGGATGCCTACGATCGCGCGATCGCGCTGGCACGAAAAAATGAATATCTCCAAGAAGAGGCGCTGGCAAACGAACTAGCAGCAAAGTTTCATCTGGTAAACAACCGGATGACGATCGCCAAAACCTATCTGCAAGAGGCGAAGTATGCTTATTTAAGGTGGGGGGCAACCGCTAAAGTTCAAAACTTGGAAAGACGCTATCCTCAACTGCTAGAACTGCGATCAGAAAGAACTAGAACAGGTAAAGTTGATCCTACAGAATCGGCTGCAACTAAGGTAGAAGCACTTGACCTAGAAACAGTTTTGAAAGCCTCTCATGCGATAGCCAGTGAAATTCTCTTAGATAAACTTCTGGCAAAACTGATGACCATTCTGATTGAGAATGCTGGAGCGCAAACGGGTTATCTGATTTTGCCTACACAAGATGAATGGCGGGTTGAGGCGATGGGGTCGATTGGCAATGAGACAGTAGCTGTTTTGCAATCCATTCCCCTGGAATCGAAATCAGCAGATAGCACTCCTTACTTGCCAACTGCCCTGATTAATTACGTGGTTCGCACCCAAGAAAGTGTTATTCTCGACAATGCTGCTCAATTAGGCAACTTTCAATCTGAACCCTGGATTGTACAGCAGCAATCAAAATCAATCCTTTGTGCTACTCTTTTGAACCAGGGAAAACTAACTGGAATTGTCTTTTTAGAAAATAATCTCACTACCAGCGCCTTTACCCCAGAGCGAATTGAAATCTTCAGTCTACTTTCTACTCAAGCAGCTATTTCCATTGACAATGCCCGTCTGTTGAAGCAGCAGGCAGAACTGAATGAATCCTTACGGGCTGAAATTACCGAACGCCAACGAGCAGAGAAAGACCGCGATCGCTTAATTACCATCCTGGAAGCCTCTACTGACTATATTGGCATGGCTGATCCCCAAGGCAATATTCTCTGGAATAACACTCAAGCCAATAAACTCGCAGAGATGCCTTTAAGTAAAGATTCTGCCCTTAGTATCCCCAATTATCATCCTCAGTGGGCATTAGAACTGGTTCAAAATGAAGGAATTCCAACGGCAGTTCGAGATGGCACTTGGGTTGGTGAAACGGCTTTAATAGACAGAGATGGCAAAGAAATCCCAGTTTCCCAATTGATCATTGCTCACAAAGCATCAGATGGCAGCCTAGAATATCTTTCTAGCGTCACGCGGGATATCAGCGCCCTCAAAGCAGCTGAGGCAGAAGTCCGCCAACTGAATACTGAATTGGAAGAACGAGTTATCCAGCGAACTGCCGAATTGCGAGATGCTAACAAAGCGTTGGAGGCTTTTTCTTACTCTGTTTCTCATGATTTACGGGCACCACTACGGGCGATCGTTGGTTTTTCGAGAATGATGCAAGAAGATTACGGTGAGCAACTCGATGCCGAAGGCAATCGTTATCTGAAAATTGTGCGAGAGAATGCCAAACGCATGGGTGAGTTGATCGATGATCTGTTGAACCTATCCCGCCTAGATCGTAAGGAAATGTCTCGGCAGCCCGTCTTGCCAAATGAGATAATTCAACAGGTGCTGAGTGATTTAGCCTCAGATTTGGAGGGTCGTCAGATTGAGTTTGCGATCGCTGATTTACCTATATGTCAGGCTGACCCTTCACTGCTCAAACAAGTTTGGATAAATCTGTTATCGAATGCGATTAAGTACACTCGTTATAAATCCCCTGCTTATATTCAAGTGGGCTATGAGGTTATGGATGGGGAAGAAGTGTATTTCATTAAAGATAACGGAGCAGGATTTAATATGCAATATGCCGATAATCTGTTTGGGGTATTCCAACGCCTGCACCGCGAACAAGATTTTACAGGTACAGGGATCGGACTAGCGATCGTGCAACGCATTATTCAACGCCACGGCGGGCGCATTTGGGCCGAAGCAGTGGTCAATCAAGGTGCGACCTTTTATTTCACCCTTCAAGGGTAAACTAACCCATGACTGATCAACCCACTGACTCATCTTCGGAACAACCAATTTCCATTGTGTTAGTTGAAGATAATCCTACTGATGCAGAACTAACTATCCGAGCATTACGTCGCGCTAGAATCAGCAATCACATTCAACTGCTTGAAGATGGAGCCGAAGCCCTCGATTTTTTCTTTTGTCGGGGAGACTATGCCCACCGTAGCATGACGAATCAACCCAAAGTCATTTTGCTGGATTTGAAGCTGCCAAGAGTAAGTGGATTAGAAGTTTTACGGCAACTCAAGTCTGACCCACGCACACAAATGATTCCGATTGTGGTACTGACCTCTTCTGCTGAAGACCAGGATATGATCGAGAGTTACCAGCTTGGGGTAAATAGCTACATCGTCAAACCTGTTGATTTTGAACAATTTAACCAAGCAGTCCAACAGCTTGGTTTTTATTGGGTTTTATTCAACCAATCACCAGTTTCTTAAATCAATAAATGCAGTTGTAACTTAATTCTAAGTCAGAGCTACTGCTGGTTGCTGCCAGCGTCCCACCGCCTTACCAATCACTGCTAATTCTTGCATCAAGTTATCGAAACGATCTGGTGTCAGAGATTGGGGCCCATCGGATAAGGCTTTGGCAGGATTGGGGTGAACTTCTATCATCAGGGAATCTGTGCCAGCTGCGATCGCAGCCATCGCCATCGAAGGCACAAACTCAGACCAACCTACACCGTGGCTGGGGTCAATCATAATTGGCAGGTGAGTCAGCTTCCGCAACACTGGTACTACTGATAAATCCAGCGTATTCCGCGTATACTGACGGTCAAAGGTGCGTATTCCCCTTTCACACAAAATTACATTGGGATTGCCAGATGCCAGAATATACTCGGCTGCCATCAACCAATCTTCAATAGTAGCCGCCATTCCCCGCTTCAACAGAACTGGTTTCGGCTGCGCTCCCACTTTTTTAAGCAAGGAGAAATTCTGCATATTCCTTGCCCCCACTTGGATTACATCAGCAATTTCGGCAATTTTATCTAGGTCAGCAGCATCCATCACTTCTGTAATAATACCTAGTCCGCTTACTTCCCGCGCCTTTGCCAACAAATCCAAAGCACTCTCGCCGTGTCCTTGGAACGCGTAAGGTGAAGTCCGGGGTTTGTATGCCCCGCCGCGCAAAAATTTAGCTCCAGCCGTCTTGACGCGCCGCGCTGTTTCCACAATCATTTCTTCATTTTCTACGGAGCAAGGACCGGCAACGACTACTAAAGGCTGGTGTTCACCAAATATCACCGCTCCATTGGGAGTATTAACCACCACTTCTGAAGCTTCGCCATGGCGGTACTGACGACTGGCTCGTTTGTAAGGCTGCTCTACCCGCAACACCTGCTCAATCCAAGGACTAAGTTCCTGAATTTGTAGTGGATCTAAGCTGGCGGTTTCACCTACTAAACCAATAACTACTTTGTGTTGACCAACAATTTTTTCTGGAGTTAGCCCCCAGCTAGTTAGTTCCTCATCAATGCGGTTTATTTCCGCCTCTGGGGAACCACTTTTCATTACTATAATCATGTGAAAGTTCCTGATTATTAATTGAGTAAAATTGTCTGTAAACGGACTAGCTTTATTATTACTTGTTAGCCTAATTACAAAGAGTTAAAAATAAGGTTTATTTACAACAAAATATAGCGCTCAGTCAGCAATTTTACTGCTAAATAACTGAACATGGGGTATAAAAAGATAACATAATTTAAATTACCAATGTTGAAGTTATAAACTTTTAACTTCAACATTCACGGGTTCGGCACTTCCTTCAAGTCGGGAAACCCGCCCAACGGAGTGCCTCACTTCTTCATCTACCCAATACCGCAGTTATCTAATACCTGAGCGCCGATAATTATGAGTTTTTTTGGCGAGTTTCGCGCCAAACAGCCACCATTCGTCCCCAATTGGTGTTGAACTCACCCAAACCCAGCAAACTTCCGACTCTTTCTTCATCCCAAGAAGCAGAAAGAACGCCATAAGTTATCCCTAAAACCCCCAAACCAAATAATCCCATGTTTACCAATAACACGGCGATGGGAGGTAGTTGAATCTCAGAGTAGATAGCAAGCAGATAGCTGACAACTAGGACGCTAATGCCCAAAGCTGTTGGTACACCACAGAACCCAGCTACCCGGCGGATCATGCGCTGGCTGACTACTTGGGGAATAGCCATCTCTTGTTTGGTGTAAGACCGTTTTCTATCAGCCTGTTTACCAGATTCTTGTGGCTGTGCTGCTGGTTTACTTTGAGTTTTTGTGGGCTTTTGGCGCTTTTTGTTTGGTTCAAAGGGCAAGCGACTGCGTTCAGATTCTTCAGCAGACATAAGCGATAATCCCTATCCACGAATACCGAGACGAGCAATCAAAGCTTGATACTTTTCTCGGCTTTCCTGCGATATATAAGCTAGAAGACGCTTGCGCTGACCAATTAGCTTCAACAGTCCCCGCCGGGAAGAATGGTCTTTTTTATTTGCCTGGAGATGTTCACTGAGGCGGTTAATGCGCTCAGTTAGCATGGCAACTTGGACATCGGCCGACCCAGTGTCGGTTTCGTGAACTTGGTAGTTGGAAATTATTTCTTGTTTCCGCAGTTGCGTCAGAGCCATGATCGATTCAATTTCTAGTTTTTCTAAATGTATGTAGCAGTCTCCTATAATATCACAGCCATCAAGGTGGATGTAGAATCATCTTTGCTCTTACGCCTTGCACTCTAGGAGACTAAGTAAATCAGGAGCCAGACTCCAGTAAGTAAGTCGGCGCGAAATAACCATCTTCAGTTTTAACCATTAAATTTACTTGGTTTTGAGTTTTTATAAGACAGAAGACTTATTTTCTGTAGCTTCAATAAATGCCTCAAAGTCACCATTAGGTGTCCATTGAATAGCCCCATCTCGTCCTGTAAAAAATAGTTTGGTTTGGCTTTGATTTAGTTCAGATAACGCTTTTGTATCAAAGTTGGCAGAAGAAGCGATCGCTACTTGTGGTTGCAGAGCAATAACTAAATCTTTTAATGACTGAGGGGCACACCATAACACTTGTGGACGAGGTAAATTCCCACTCTTAACTAGTTGCTGTACCTCTTTAGACTTTATATTACCTACTAATAACCAATTCTGATCTAGAATTTGCAATTGTAAAATAGGTAATTGATCGTTTATTAATTGCGCCACTATCGAACCCGTTTTCACAGCTTGACCAACTGCTAAAGGTTGGTAAGCTCCTTGATATTTTTGTAGTTCTTGTTGAATTGCCTGAGTCGCAATGGAATTTTCTGGCTTGGGGGAATATTCATAAAAATTCTTGATAGGTAAACGTTGCAGTAATTCCAACCAAGCATTACTTTCATTACTTTGGAAATCAGTTGCGATCGCCCAATTAATTTGATTTACGCCCTGTTGTTGCAAAAACGGTAAGATTGTAAAACGTCCTGTCCCTTCATCGCCACTATTAATTACAGTTACAGTACCTCTATCTTGAACAACTACAATTGGTTCCGTACCAGATTCTAATACCGTTATCCTAAACAATGTATTTGTAGAATGCCAAAGCGGGATGAATACTAAACCAATGGCAATCACATTAGCAAACCACCACCGCTTCTGCCACCAAGGTACTAGCCAAACTAATAGAATCAGTGCATAAATCGCCAGGAGTTGCCAAGTAGATATGCTGCCTACAGCAACAGAATTTCCTGGAAGCTTGCTGAAAAATTCCACTAATTTAATTAGCCAATCAGTCGGGTAATGTAACACCGCAGCTAAAAAACTTCCAGCCTGAGTCCAAATTAAACCCACCAAGGCGCTGATGATTCCACCTATACTAATAATCGAAATTAATGGAGTACTAACCACATTGAGCAACAAACTGTAAGATGGTACAACCCCAAAGACAAAAAGTTGCACAGGTAAAGTCCAAATAGTGGCAGCTAGGGGAACAGCAATCAAAGCAGCGATCGCAGGCGGTAGCCATCCTAATCGATTGACTAATGCGGGTACTGTTACTATTAATCCCAGCGTTGCTAAAAAACTCAATTGAAAACCTAAATCCCAAATCCATAAAGGATTAAACACTAATAATAAAGTCGCTGCTAATAGTAATGAGCCGAACTGTTTTACCTTCCTTTTTAATAGCAAACCAACTAATGCCGCAAAACCCATAATTACGGCTCTAAGAACCGCAGGTTGAAAACCTGTTAAACTCAGAAAAATGATTAAAGCCAAAAAGCCAAGGGTAAATTGCGTTCCTTTACTTGCCCGCCTCGTTAACTGTAAGATCACACTCAAAATCAAAGAAGTTTGGAACCCGGAAGCTGCTAAAGCATGAGCCAATCCTGCTTGTACAAATAAGTCGCGGATATCATAGGGTAAATCAACAGCTTTGCTTCCCAATACCATTGCACTGACAAGGGGCCCTTCTGGGATACCCAACCAACGAACTTGCGATCGCACAATTCGCTCCCGAATTTGCCACCATCCCCATTTACGTTCCTGCTCTAAAACATTTATTTGTCGCCCAATCAAACCAGCGAAGGTTCCTTCCTGCTTGAGAAACTTCTGAAAATCGAAACCACCAGGATTTGAAGCCGCCTTTGGTTTGTACAAAATCCCAGTCACAGCAATTTGTTGACTAGGGTATAACCCAGTCGCCTGAAGTATAGGCACTGTCACATACAATTTGCCTGTAACCCCTTTTGGCACACCTGCTGAACCTTTATCATTTTTGACTTCATCTAGCTGAGTCGCTTCCAGCCAAAATTGTCCACGCTGACTGCGAGTCAAACGGGGATTACTCGCCACTTCGCCACGAACAATTACAAGTTGTTCTTGATTACTACTATTTCCAAGCGGAACAAACTGACTAATATCTTTTGCACTTGGTTGCGGCACTCGCCAATGAAAATATAGAGTTGCCAATAATCCCACTAAGCCAGCAGCTATCCATATTCGAGGATGGGGGTTAGTTTGCCAAGTGTTAGACACAGCCTTATTTTTGCTCCCAGCATTTTCTGTTTTCTGAGCAAGTTGCCGTGAACTGGTGCGTCTTCTAAAAAGAATTGCTCCCACTATCCCCAAAACCAAAATCCATACACCACCCCAAGGAACTGCTGTAAACAACAACCCAAAAATGTAGCCAAGACAAATAATTACACCACTGGTTTGAATCATAAAATTTTTTGTAAAAGCGTCTGACAACCCGAATTTGCAGCTGAATTAAAAATAGCTAGGGCAGCAATATAGAAAAATCGGCATTGCTGAATTTGGCTATGAAATTCAAAAATAAAATATTCTAAACTCTTATTATCTGCGCTTGGAGCGCCTAAGCGTAAGTTTTTCATCTCTTTAATCAGCAACAGCGAAAATTTTTATCCTTGTGGTGAAATATAGTCCATCAAGTTTATACAAAAAAAGCCCGC
>NZ_DASQZC010000196.1:0-2245 GCF_035638895.1 Nostoc sp.
TGTTAACAGCTGCGTTATTCTGCTGATTGAAGTACCAAACCCCACCTATAACCAAACTAAGTAGGGAAGTAATAATAATACCTAACACCAAACCACCACTAGCATTGTTATTGTCACGCTCGGCTAAATCTTGCTGATTGCCACGCTCAGTATTTCGACCTTGTACGTAACCGTTAGTGTAGGAGTTGGGATTAGCTGCGTTGTTCTTGACTGTTTCAGTGGTTCGCGTCAAGTCAGTGTGAGTATTACCATTAACATCAGTGTAAGATTCTTGCTTAATCTCACTGTTTTTGCTTTCGGGTTCATTGGGAATAGACATAGCTGTTGATTTCACTCCTCGATAAATATTGACAAACTAAAGCTTTGTAAGAACAGAGGTTTTAATGAGTTAGAAAAGGTATGTTGCTGATAAAGATTGAGTTTTATTTGCTACTCAACTGTTGGTAGCTATCAGCATAACCTCTGAGATCAGCAAATGGCTATATCTGTAGGAAGTTAATGCTTAATCTAAAGAAAGATTATCCCAAAGATAGATGTTATTAAACGGTTAGGTGATGGATTGATAAAAAATCTAGTAATTTGCTTCAGTTTTGTAAATTTTTAATCGACTTGGATAGATTATGCTTATAGGTCATTTATAAAAGAATGACAGCCTTACTAATGGGGAATAGGGTAATAGTTTTATCCCCACTGCCACTAGCCAGCGTCTTACCATCTGGGTTAAAGGCAACGGAATAAACTGCATCTTCAGATCCTGAAAAAGTACAGAGTTCATTGCCTGTATCTACTTGCCATAGCTTGATCGTTTTGTCTTTACTGCTGCTAGCTATAATTTTGCCATTGGGGCTAAAAGCAACAGAACAAACATGATCAGAATGTCCAGTTAGTGTGCAGAGTTCTTCACCACTTTCGACATCCCATAGCTTAATTGTCTTATCCCAACTACCGCTTGCTAAAGTCTTGCCATTTGGACTGAAAGTTACAGATTCTACCCCTCCAAACCAATCGGAATGTCCCGTAAGGGTAAGAACTTTCTGTTTATCCAGATGCCAAATATTGATGGTTTTGTCATTACCAGCACCACCACTAGCTAAAGTTTTTCCATCTGGGCTGAAAGCGACGCACAAAACGTCATCTGAATGCCCTTTGAGTGTGTTTACTTTCTTTCGTGTCTCTATTGACCAAAGTTGGATCGTCTTGTCTTTACTGCTACTGGCTAAAGTTTTTCCATCCACGCTAAAGGCAACAGAGTAAACCTTTTCTTCATGTCCTGTGAAGGTACAGATTTCATTCCCTGTTAGAACTTCCCACAATTTAATAGTTTTGTCATCACTACCACTGGCTAGAATCTTACCATTAGGGCTAAAAGCAACAGAATTTACCCCTCCAGACCAAGAAGACTCTCCATGTCCCTTGAGGGTGCGTGATTCCTGGTTAGTTAAATGCCAAATTTTTATAGTTTTGTCATCACTACCACTGGCTAAAGTCTGGCCATCAGGACTGAAGACGACACACATTACCTTATTTGAATGCCCTTTGAGGGTGCGTACAGATATTAAATCTTGCATATTTAAAAATACTAAATAAATCAGTAGCAAATCTGACTACATTTAGTATTCCCCAGTATAAATATTATCTAACTCAAGATATGGTGTCGCCGTCTGAAGCGTCCTAAACTATATTCGCTTTTTATCTCCAACGCCGATTTAGCCGTAATATCTTTTTAATCCTCTGACAAAATCTTTCTACCAAAGGTCTAGGTTTGGATACATATCTAGGCGATCGCACTCTCCGTGCAGCACCGGGATTTCTTAACTCTTGTTCTATTTGTGCAGCTTTATTTAAATCGGAAGCGGCTCTATATTCGTATCCCAGTTGAGAGCAAACTAGCCCACGATATTTATACGCCTCAACATAGTGAGGATTGAGACGAATTGCATGGGTAAAATCTGCGATCGCATCCTCATATCTTCCTTGTGTAGCATTTTCTACTCCTAAACCATAGAAAGTTTCAGCATCCCAACGATTGACAGATATTTTTGTGGAATTTTTAGGCGAAGATGGAGATGGATTTTCAGGAATGGCAGGCTCAGATGGACTTTCAGATTTGAGCTTGTTGTAAGCTGAGTTGATTGATTTGATTTTTTCCTCAGCTTCCTGTTTTTGCTTTTGCTCAAGAAAGCGATCGGGATGCCAAATTTTCACCAGTTGACGGTAAGCTCGCTTTACTTGTGCTTGTGATGCA
>NZ_DASQZC010000197.1:0-2126 GCF_035638895.1 Nostoc sp.
ACTCTTCTATAATGGCGCGAAAGACTGGTTCCTGTTCTAGTAACTCCCGACCCATCGCCCACCATTGGGGGCCTTGGCCGGAGAAAACGAAAACTAGTTTCGGACGGCGATGCTTGCGATTAGAAGGTTGATTAGTTTCTAACTTGCTTTGTAAAAAATCTTGTAACTTTTCTTGAAGTTGTGTAGGAGAATCAGCCAGCAAAGCCAGACGTTGTTCATAGTGAGTGCGTCGCACACTCGCTGTATAACAAATATCTGCTAGTGAGACAGCATCGGGTTTTTGAGTTTCCAGAAAATTCCGATAAGCTTGTGCTAGTGATTTCACACCTTCCTGGCTCTGGGCTGACAGGGGCAGTAAGTAAGATTGTTGCTGTTGCGATATATCTGCGGATTGGGGAGGCTGTTCTAGGACAACATGAGCATTAGTTCCTGCAAACCCGAAAGAACTAATGCTAGCTTTGGCTGGACTAGGCCCTTGAGGCCAAGGAGCTAAAGACTGCTGGACTCGAATGGGTAGAGTGTCAAAAGGAATATAGGGGTTAGGCTGGTGAAAATGTAAATTTGGTGGTATCTCTTGATGCTTGAGTGATAAAGCAACTTTAATTAAACCAGCGATGCCAGAGGCTGCTTCTAAATGGCCAATATTGCTTTTTACCGAGCCGACAGCACAGTAATTTCCAGTAGGACGGTTAGTATCTAATACTGTTCCGAGAGCGATCGCCTCGATGGGATCTCCTAAAGGAGTGCCAGTACCGTGCAACTCAACATAGCTAATTTCAGATGGTGCCACCCCAGCATTGTCCAATGCTTGACGAATTAGTGCTTCTTGAGCAGGGCCGAATGGCACGGTTAATCCCTTACTGCGGCCATCATGGTTAATCGCACTGCCGCGAATAAGTGCATATATCTGGTCATTATCTGCCAAAGCTTGCGATAAAGGTTTGAGGACAATAAAACCAGACCCTTCACTGCGAACATAACCGTTAGCTTCGGCATCAAAGGTTTTGCAACGACCATCGGGAGACAAAGCCTTTAGGTTAGTTAAACCAATGTGTCCAGTCGGTGAAACAATAATATTCACACCTCCAGCCAAAGCCATGCTAGCTTCTTTGTTCCATAAACTTTGGCAGGCAAGGTGAACTGCAACAAGTGACGAGGAACAAGCCGTATCAATTGCCATGCTTGGCCCTTTGAAGTTAAATACATAGGAAAGGCGACCAGCAGCAAGGCTCAACACATTACCAGTCAGATCGTAGCCTTGGATCTGCTGAGAATAACCCTCTCCCTGAATCAAGGTGTAATCGTTTGTGGAAATACCCACAAACACGCCAGTGCGTGAGCCGGATAGCTGTTCTCGCACCTGTCCAGCATCTTCTAATGCTTCCCAAGCCACCTCTAATAAGAGTCGTTGCTGAGGGTCCATAGACATGGCTTCTCTCGGCGAAATTCCGAAAAAGTGGGGGTCAAACTGGTCTACTTGCGGCAAAAAGCCGCCGCAGCGCGAGTTCGTTTTGCCAGGAATTTCCGGGTTTGGGTCATAGTATTTATCCAGATCCCAGCGATTTTTGGGGATCTCTGTAATGGCATCAACTCCGTTACACAAAAGTTCCCAAAAAGCTTCTGGATCTTTTGCCCCAGGAAATCGGCAGCCAATACCAATGATTGCGATCGCTTCCATTTTAATTACCTTCTTTGATTGCACCACATTTTTGTCATCGTTAAAATAGTGCTGAATGCTGAACAATGAGTATTCACAATTGAGTTCTAACTCAACACAGCTTTCTTTCCTTCTGGCTTCTGCCTTGTTGCACTAGTTTCTTCAGCTAGGCGTTTAGCAAGTTCTGCAATATTTGGGTAATTAAAGATTAAGGTAGGATTGAGATTGCATTCCAGCCACTTTTCTAACTTTTTCAATAGGATAATTGTTTCTACTGAATTTAAGTCGTAGTTATCAAAAGGCTCATGAATATCTATATCTTCTGGATCAATTTCCAGCCGCTCGGCAAACTGGTTAACCAACCAATCTTGAATATCTGTGACTTCAAAATGTCTAGAATTTGAAATAGTCATAAGGTGGTGCATTTGCATAAGTTAAACAATTAAGCTTCACTTAAATAAATTTGCTA
>NZ_DASQZC010000198.1:0-4985 GCF_035638895.1 Nostoc sp.
TAGCCCAACAACTTCGCCAATAACAATTACTGCTGGAGAAAGGGATAATTCGGTGGTTTGTTCGACAATATTGCCCAGTTGCGCTGTCCAAATTTGTTGACGAGGAGTTCCTGCCCAACGAATGATGGCAATGGGTGTTAAATGCGATCGCCCGTGTCGCACCAGTTGATGTACAATTTGTGGCAAATGTTGCCCTCCCATCAAAATTACCAATGTCTCTAGTCGTGAGAGTGCCTCCCAGTCTAAAACTTCTGGTTCATGAGCTGTAAGCACTGCAAAAGTGCGACTCAACACCGGATCTGTGAGGGGAATTCCTGCTAACAAAGGTGCTGCAAGGACTGAGGAAATTCCTGGTACTAGTTCAAAATCACAACCAGATGCTTTGAGTGCTTCAATTTCGGAAGTACAACGCCCAAAAATCAACGGATCGCCTGATTTGAGCCGTACAACTTGTTTCCCTTGCTGGGAATGCTTTACCAGTAACTTGTTAATCTCTGCTTGGGTTGTACTGGGTTTTCCACCGCGTTTCCCAACATCTAACTTCAAACAATCAGATGGTACGCACTGCAACAATTGAGCATCTACCAGGGCATCGTAGACTAAAACCTGAGCAGTAGCTAAGAGATTGTAAGCTTTTACCGTCAGGTATGCCACATCTCCAGGCCCAGCACCTACGAGATAGACTTTACCCTTTTCTTGAGTCTTAGTCATTAGTCATTAGTCATTAGTCAATAGTTCTTCTTCCTGTGCTTCTTTCCTAGTCCCCAATCCCCAGTCCCCAGTCCCCAATCCCCATTATTCAATTCATTCGGATATTCATTTTTTCGATTAGCTGATCAACTTGCTCAACCATCTCTTTATTTTCCTCAGCTTGGAATAACTCTCTGGCTTTTTTGAGATTAATGATCGCTTCTTCTAGCTGTTGTTCTCTTCCCAAAGTGATCCCCAAATTATAGTAAGTGAATGCATCGTTGGGTACAAGGCTAATGGCTTTTTTGTAATGTGCGATCGCTTCTTGTGGTTTACCTTGATCGTCCATCGCATTTCCCAAACCCGTGTAAGCTTGTGCATGTTTAGGATCGAGGCGAATCGCTTCGGTATAATCTGCAATTGCTTCTGCTAGCTTGCCTTGAGCGTAAAAAGCGCTTGCTAAATTATAGTGAGCGTCTGCATAGTTAGGATTGAAGCTTATGGCTTTTTGGTAATATGCGATCGCTTCTTCTAGTTTGCCTTGAGCGTACAAAGTATTTCCTAAAGCGTTGTAACCTGCGGGATTTTTTGGATCGAGGCGAATGGCTGCTGTATATTCGGCGATTGCTTCTATTGGCAATCCTATAGCATACAAGGCGTTCCCTAAATAATAGTGAGCGTCTGCATACTTGGGATCAAAGCTAATGGATTTTTTGTACTGAGTAACTGCTTCTGCTAGCTCACCTTGATCGTACAGAGCATTTCCCAGACGCGTGTAAGTTGGCGCATAACTGGGTTTGAGGCGAATAGCTGCTGTATATTCGGTGACTGCTTCTGTTAACTTGCCTTGAGCGTAGAGAGCATTTCCTAAGTTATAGTGAGCGTCTGCATAGTTTGGTTCAAGGCTGATAGCTTTTTTATATTGTGCGATCGCAGCTTCTAATTGATTGAGTCTTGCTAAAGTCAACCCCAAATTGAAGTAGGCTCCAGAGTTTTTAGCATCGAGGCTAATGGCTTTTTTGTAATGTGCGATCGCTTCTTGTGGTTTACCTTGATCGTCGAGAGTATTTGCCAAAGCAATATAAGCTTGGGCAAAGTTCGGTTCTAGTTCAATTGCTTTCCGAAAAGCCGCCTCAGCTCCTTTGAAATCTCGTTGTTTATAGAGATTGGTTCCTTGCTCAAAGTTAGCAACTGCGTTTTTGCTCTGAGGAACTACGGACTGTGCATCATGAATTTTTGATAAAACAACTCCAACATTTTTACCAAAGACACTATTCCCATTACTCAAACACAAGCAGATAATAGCTGCTACCAGGAGATTCTTGTTTTTCAGCATTTTTATTACTTTACCTGCTTGGTTTACGTGTAATATCGAGTGCGGCTAATCGCCATCATAAAAACATCCCTGCCTCTCCCTGCTTGCAGGGCTACGCCATACCACACAAGTCTTGCCGCACAGCCATATCTTTATTAATAAATCTCACACTGCGTTTCTATCCCGCCTCGGAATGAATTCCGAGTCTCAGAGCCACTGTCCACTTGAGTGGACTAAATGATCAATTCAGTCCACTTGAGTGGACTTTCGCTATCAGCCCTGAACTGAAGTTCAGGGCGGGATATCGGTGAGTGTGAGAATTTCACTCTGACAAAAATGTGGCTAGAGAATTTTTCGACTTGTGTATATAGAGTAGGCTTGCTAGGAGGGGAGTAAAAACGTACCGTTGGCGGAGTTATAGCAGGAATTATAAGTGATTAACCTAACTTGATACAAGTCTACTCACATAAAAGTGTCGATTTGTACATAATAGCTGAGGTTTTATTAAAAGTAAAAAGTCCTTTTTTAGTTAATTGCTGACACGTTTTCTTCAACAAGTTTAGCAATGGCTGCAATTAATTCTTCTGGGTTAAAAGGCTTACGTAAATGCATCTGAAACCCAGCTTTTAGTGCTTCTTGCTGGTCTTCATTTCTAGCAAAAGCCGTCAAGGCAATTGCTGGAATTTGTCCACCTTGCTCTGGTGTCCAACTTCTCACTTTCCGTATTAACATATAGCCATTCATATCGGGCATACTAATATCGCTGACCAACACATCTGGCTTTACCTCTGCTAAGGTTTGTAATGCTTCATAAGGCGAAGATAAAGCCATAACAAAAGCCCCATCTTGCTCTAATACAAAAGCAGCAAAATCTAGGGAATCAGCATCATCATCGACAACTAAAACCCGAACACCAGCGAGAGGTAAAGACTTAGGAGTTAATAATACAGGGTAGTTTTGTTCATCCGTCAGGCTTGGGCTTTCATCTTGCAGAAGCGGCAAACTAACAGTAAATGTTGCCCCTTTGTTTTCACCGTGGCTATCTGCTTTGACAATGCCGCCATGTATCTCGATGATATTACGCACAATTGCCAATCCCAGTCCTAATCCACCAAAATTTCTCGTAGAGGTGCTATCTGCTTGGCGGAAGTAATCAAACACGAATGGCAAAAACTCAGCGCTAATTCCCTTACCTGTATCGCTAACTATGATTTGAGCATAGCCATCAGCTTGCTTTAGTCGCACTTGTATTTTTCCTCCCTTGGGTGTAAATTTGACAGCGTTAGAAAGGAGATTCCAGACGACTTGCTGTAAACGAGTAGAGTCGCCTGTAACTTCCCCTATAAAGGGTTCAAATACTGTACTTACCTCAATCAATTTTGCTTCTGCTGCTAAACGCATTGTCTGTAGTGCAGACAATATCGTAGACTCTAGATTAATCTTCGTAATATCTAGTGTCAGTTTGCCCTGTAAAATTCTGGAGATATCCAGCAAGTCTTCAATAAGTTGAACCTGTAAGTTAGCATTCCGCTCGATTGTGGCTAATGCTTCAGATGTCTTCGTTTGGTTTAACCTGCCAGTTTGCAACAACTTTGACCAGCCGAGAATTGCGTTTAGTGGAGTGCGTAGTTCGTGAGAAAGGACGGCCAAAAATTCATCTTTAATTCGATTAGCTGTTTCTGCTTTAGCTCGTGCTACTTGTTCTAATTCCAGCAGGTGTGCCCGTTCTTCAAGTATTTGTTTTTGTTCGTGGATATCTGTACATGTTCCAAACCACTTTACTACAATACCTTGTTCATCTTTAAGTGGTAAACCTCGCGCTAACTGCCAGCGATAGGAGCCATCAGAAGCCCGTTTAAAGCGATATTCATTATTATATATAGTGCTATTTTTTACAGCATTAGACCAAACTTCATCAGCACTTTGGATATCATCTGGATGCAATGCAGCCAACCAACCAGAACCCAAGGATTGCTCTAATGTTAGCCCAGTGTATTCGCACCAATTTTGATTAAAATAATCACATTCACCGTTAGCATTAGTTGTCCATACAAGTTGAGGAATTGCCTCAGCCAAATAACGGTAGCGTTCTTCGCTTTGCCGAAGAACTTCTAAGATGCGTTGGCGTTCAAGGATTTCTTGTTGTAATTGCTCATTAGTTTTGCTAATTTCATTGGTGCGAACAGCAACCATTTCTTCGAGGTGATTCTGGTATTTTCGGAGTTCCTCCTCTACCCGTAAGCGTTCGGCTATTTGTGTTTGAAGTTCTTGGTTTGCTTGTTCTAGTTGACCAGGGCTAGGAAGTGCCAGTGCTTGAGGAACTAGAGGTATAAGTTGTACTGCTGTAACTACAGATATCATTGCAGTTATTGCTTTGACAAACCCCGACACCCAATAGGTTGGATGCCAAAGCGTCCAAATCTCTATTAAATGAGTTGTGCCGCAAGCTACGATAAATGCACTAAACAGCAGAAAAATCCAATCAAAGGGCAAATCCTGCCGCTTGCGGACAAAGTAGAAGAGTGTAGCTGGAATCGAGTAATAAGCTAGTGCAATGAATCCATCAGATAATATGTGTAACCAAACTAAATTTGTTTGCCATAGATAGCAGTGCCCATGTGGAATAAATGATCCTGATGTAAAAAAATTAGTCCATAATCCTGATATTATCTCTGACATAAACACTTAATTTTTTTGAATTTATAGCAATTACTAATAAATTTATTTTTTAATTAGCCCAAGTTGTTCGCACATTTTAAATTTAATATTATCCTGTCTGAGGATAGGAATAAGAGAATGAGTAAATTCATTAAAACAATGGCTTTAATAAATAGTTAAGCTATAGCAATCCGATAGCGTTCGCGTAGCGTCTCCCCTTGGGAGAAGCGGTAGCGAGTCAGACGCTCCTGCGTCGCTAACGCTGCGCTATCGAGCGTCTTTGATTTCTGAATCACTCGTAAAGGTAAGGGACTGGGGATTG
>NZ_DASQZC010000199.1:0-9226 GCF_035638895.1 Nostoc sp.
ACTCTAACTGTTCGCCAAACATTTTCCCATCGAGGATGGTGGAGTGCAATATCACACCCGGGCGCAACCTGATTCATGAATTCGATGGCATGGCGGAAAGTTTTGAAGTTGTACTGGCGAAAAATTTCAACACGCACTTTAGTTGGATCTTCAGGGAGTGGGCTAACTACTTTTTTCCACTTCGATAAGTTACTACTGAGTGCAATTTTAAGTTTATCGTCACTAATTGGCTCTGGTTTTTCTGGCTCAGGAGTAGGGTAGATTCCCCAGAGATTCTTGCTTGTAAGGGAACGTTCACTTTTTTTATTTTGATCAGTAACTAATCTTAATTGCTCAAGAACAAGCTTGATGTCATGATCCCAATATATATCCCGAATATCTACTGCTTGCCTTAGAGTTAAGGCACTAAGTGATGTAGGTAACTTATTAGAGGGAGGCATTTTAGCACCTCTAACCAACAACGGTAGCAATTTTTTATTCTCACGAAGTGCAAACTCAATCTCCCGACGAACCCAATCATCTTCTTGATCTATACGACGCAACCCAAATTCATCACTAATCCGAATCCATTCAGTACCTATAACTACTATGACAATTTGAGCCTTTTGCAAAGCCTCTTCCAACTCTTTTGACCATTGTGTTCCAGGTTCAATGGAAGACGTATCCATAAATACAGTATTTCTTCCCAGTTCCCGAATAATAGTACTGTGCAAACGTCCAGCTTCGGCAGCACTATCTGCTCTTCGGTAACTGACAAAAATGGGTGCATTAAGCATAAGAAATAAAAACTTCCTGTTCTTGTCGATGGCTGGTAAATCTTAAAGGTGATCAGCTAATTAGCATTGAACTTACATAGCATAATCAGCGTCTTGTTCGCACCACAAAATTTTCATTTTTCTGCAACTATAATACCCATTAAATTCAAAATGATTACCATATCTTATTAAAGACTGACGCAAAGAAAATATCAGCCTTTGCGTCTTTGTACTTTAATAATGGTTAAAAAAAATTGTGTTTTAAGTCTTAAGACCCAATAACTAATACTTCCGCTCTTTTGGCTCAAACATAGTAATCGCCACCGGACGATATTGAATGTCAATTCCTGCTGGTGAATAGTAAGCCATTGTGTGTTTGAGGAAGTTAGCATCATCTCGCTCGGAATAATCTTCGCGGAAATGAGCGCCACGGCTCTCTTGGCGATTTAATGCTGATGCCAAAATAGTCTGTCCCACTACCATCAAACTTCGCAATTCTAAAGCTTCTACAAGTTCCGTATTCCAGCAACTACCTTTGTCGTCTAAATAAATTTGTGGATATCGCTGTTGGATTTCTTCTAGTTTGTGCAGCCCCTCACTCATTAATGCGTCAGTACGGAAAACACCGCAGTAATCAGTCATACAATCCTGGAAAGCTTGACGAACTTGGTTAATGCGATACTGTCCTGGTTGTTCTAGCAAAGCTTGGATTTGTTGCTGGGCTTCCGTTACATATCGTTGCTCATCCACAGAAGGCAACTTACGTTTTTGCACAAATTGCGCGATCGCAGCCCCAGTTCTCTTGCCATAAACGACACATTCCAGCAGAGAATTACTGCCCAAGCGATTCGCACCATGTACGGAAACACAAGATGTTTCGCCAGCAGCAAAGAAGGCATCAACTAAACCATCGCCACTACTGCGGACTTGCCCATCAGTATTAACTGGAATACCAC
This sequence comes from Nostoc sp., assembly GCF_035638895.1. GTDB lineage: Bacteria > Cyanobacteriota > Cyanobacteriia > Cyanobacteriales > Nostocaceae > Nostoc. The sequence continues at coordinate 1,712 of NZ_DASQZC010000199.1, forward strand.
CCATACAATAGTGAATTGTCGGACGGACTGGCATCGGTTGAGTTACCGCGTCAACACCCACTAAACGGTGTGCTTCTTCCCAACAAAATGGGACGCGACTCATAATTTTTTCTTTGCCCATGTGGCGTAGATCCAGATAGACGAAGGGGCCACCAGCACTACCATCGAGATGAATACCACGACCGGCGCGAATTTCGTAAGCGATCGCTCGTGAGGTAATATCACGAGGAGCCAGTTCCATGCGACTGGGTGCATAGTTCGCCATAAAGCGATCGCCTTCACTATTAATCAGATATGCCCCTTCACCTCGCACCGCTTCTGAAATCAACACGCCTACCGGATATAAGCCAGTGGGATGAAATTGGACAAATTCCATATCTTCAAGGGGCAAACCTGCGATCGCAGTCATTGCCAAACCATCACCCGAAGAAGCGTAATCATTAGAGGTGGTGTTATAAACGCGACCATAGCCCCCTGTGGCAAACATCACCGCCTTGGCTCGCACCACCTCGACATGTCCATCCAAAAGATGGAACATCACCACACCCTTCGCCTCATTTTCTTCCAAAATGAGACGCATCACATACCATTCTTCATAAACTTGCACTCCATAACGCCGCAAATTGTTAACCAATTCGTGCAAAATTGCGTGACCGGTCTTATCAGCCGCGTAGCAAGTGCGATTGTGAGAATGTCCGCCAAAAGCGCGTTGAGCAATGCGCCCATCGGGTAAGCGAGAGAACAAAACGCCCATGTGTTCCAAGTCAATTACCACATCTGGCGCTTCTTGGGCGAGAATTGCCACAGCATCTTGGTCTGCCAAGTAATCAGAACCCTTGACAGTATCAAAAGCATGTGCTTCCCAAGTATCGGCTGAATCAACATTTTTCAACGATGCAGCCATACCACCTTGAGCCGCCACAGAGTGCGATCGAATTGGGTGTGTTTTGGCAACCACAGCAATATTTAAATTAGGGTCAGTGCGGGCAATTTCTACAGCAGCCCGACATCCCGCCAATCCACCCCCGACAATAATCACATCGTGTTCAAGCATAATTAGCCCTTAATTGCAAACCACTGCTGTTCTATTGTAGAGACGTGATTAATCAGACAGTGCGTTGCATCTCTACAAAAAAAATCCCTGCCTATAGATCAGGGATTTTATTACAAATTTTGAAATTAGGAGGGAAAAGTTAAAAATGAAGAGTTAGGTCTTCACTTATAACTTTTAACTCCTAACTCTTCAGCTAGTCGCTTGTACAGGTTGTTGCTGAGACACATTACCTGGCATGGGTTCCATTTTGGTTTCAGGCCCTACAGGAGTGAGTTCAATATGATTTAACAAGGTAGTGACAAACGCAAACAACAAGAAAGGTAGCGATAACAGAACGACTAGACCCGCTGTTGCTAAAGCGTACACGGGTCGCTTGGCACCCATTAGCGCCAAGGCTGATGCCAAACTTAGGGTAATTGTAATCAACCAAACAATTATTTGACCGTAGATATCACCGAAAGTCAGGGTACAGACAAACCGATACTTTTGAATATTATTTCCGATCATCAAATTTGCCTCAAGTCTCTCCTAATAGGTTCTACGTTAGAACTATGTTTGCTTTGTAGACAATTTCTAAATATTTTTGCAAGCTTCGTAATATAACTTCACAATCAACTTGTTTTGTTACAAAGCGTAATTTCTAGTACAGCATGACCGAAATACACCAACCATACGCTACGGGAAGCCCTTCTTTTGTAGTTGGCGCTACCTGAAATTCTCACCTTCTCTTAGTACTACGAAATAATTTAACTGTTAGGTTTGTCACCCGCCTTGAACTAAAGTTCTTTGGCTTTTAGCTAAAGTAGACTTCAGTAGACTTCAGATTTTTGGGTATATCTTAGTCATCAAGAGACAAATTTTGCTATTAGCAAGTAACTGAAGTGCCTTGCGGGATATGACTTTTAGATTAAGTTGACACTATGCACTGTGTTGCGCTTTACCACGTTGTACTCCTTTGGAGAACCCGCAGGGTAGTAGGTGGCGTTGTATTATGCCGTAGCTTAACGCACCATCCCAATAAAGTACCCTAGCAGATTGAAGCCAATGTGCTTAACAGTTAGCACAAAGACTGACGAGCTAGGTGTTCATATAGGCTAAGTTTTTTGTTAAAAGTTTTTGCAATCCTAATCAACTCCTTAACAAATAGGCTCTTTGCGTAAAGCAAAAATAATTTTTGTCATCTGCCAAATTCCAGATATTTAGAATATGGTATTTAATTTTTTGATAGTAAATATTAACTAGATAAATCCAGTAAAGTCAGCATGGAAAAACCAATTTTTTGATGTTAAATTTTGAGTATTGCCCGAATTTGTTGACTTTAATCAACAAAACCATTTATTTTTCGTGGCAATATTGTTTTAGGAGTGAACGTGAATACTATTTTTTTTCGTAAAGGTGTTTTTTGGTTACCAAGTATAGCTGCTCTTACAGTCCTGAGTAGTGGCTTATCTGCAAGTGGCCAGACAGTTGACAAGGTGAGCAGTCAAGCATCAACCGACCATTCCGCAACCGTAGCGTCTCCCAACAAGTTTAGTACAGAACTAGACACTGGAAGCCAAAATCTCTCTACAGAAACAACTGAAACATTTACAGCAGCAAATTTAGCTAAGGTGCAGCAGCCCCTAAACGCTGCTATACAGGAAAACGCCAGTGTAACGCCTACACCCATTCCAGGCACAGTGGCAACCTCATCTGCAACGCTTACCTCTGAGTTTGTGCAACCAAGTTCTCAAACTACTTCTCAACCATCTCCTACCAAAGTAGCGCAATCAGATATTGATTTAGGTACAACTACCCGTGGCGGCAGCAGCTATATTGGCGTTGCTGCTAACATTGGTTTGAGTGGTGGTGAAACGTCTTTGGGCGACGGTAACTTCGCAGTAGTCAGCAAAATCGGACTGACAAATTCTATATCGGTGCGACCTTCAGCCGTATTTGGGGACAACACTACAGTTCTAGTTCCGATCACCTATGATTTTACGTTCAAATCAGCAGATGCTTTTAGCGAACCGTTAGCGATCGCACCTTACGTTGGAGTGGGTGCAGCTTACAAAACTGGTGATGATTCGCAATTAGGCTTTTTAGTATCTGGTGGCATTGATGTGCCTCTAACTCCTCAATTCACTGCAACGGCTGCTGTGAATGCCGGATTTTTCGATGAAACTGATATAGGCTTATTGTTAGGAGTTGGTTACAACTTTACTGGCTTTTAAGATTTAAGAGTTATGAGTTAGAAGTTAAGAGTTAGTAATGTTTCACTCATAACTCCTAACTCCTAATTCCTAACTTTCTATTGGGGGGTAACTTTATCAATTACCTTGATTTTGCCATCGTCTCCTACTGTCCAAACATCATAAACACCGACGACATCGCCGTTAGCATCAACATCAACGTTGCCACTAGCTCCTTGATAGTTAATCTTTTTACCATCTTTAAGTAACTTCAATCCCTCGCAGACATCGGTAACTTCCGTGCCAGTCCCATCAGCCACTTCACGGATTTTGCTGGCTATACCAACACCTGTATTTTCTTTAGCAGCTTGTGCAGCCAACGTCAATAAAGCAGCCGCATCCCAAGCTTGAGGAGCGTATTCTCCTGGCGCACCACCCTTTTTATCCTTCCACAGCTTGGTAAAGGCTTCTAGAGCTTTACCATTGGAACCAGGTACTGTACCGATCGCTCCAGTTAAAATAAATTTATCACCATCCTTGCCAACTTGTTCGGGAAAAGTAGGTGATTTCACTCCATCTGTCAGCAAAATTTGTACTCCCTTTGTCACACCTTGCTGATAGGCGGCTTTTAGGAACAGACTACCAGTTTCAGCATACAGTACAGCTAGGACTGCATCTGGTTTACCAGCAAAAGCAGCAGCCGCTTCTGTATCAAATGTCTGGGCTTTCGGATCGTACCGAACAGGCTTATCTTTATTAACTATAGTTCCGCCCAATTTTTCAAAAGTTTGCACAAATGCTTTTTCAAAACCAACGCCATAGTCGTTATTAATCACGACTGTAGAAACTCGCTTAAAACCTTTTTTTCTGGCAAGTTGGGCTAAAGCTAGTGCTTGGTAGGTATCAGGGGGAGCAGTACGCGCCCAAAAGCCTTTATAGTCGCCTTTTTGGGCCTTTTCAGTAAAGACAGGACTGGTACTACCAGGGGAAACCAGCATGACTTTATTCGGTGTGGCAATAGAGACTGCTGCACTAGAAACGCTACTGGCAAAGGAGCCAACTACACCTGCCACTTTATCTAAAGTTGCAAGTTTGGTCATACCGGCTGCACCAGCTCTGGGGTCGGTTTGGTCGTCTACTTGCACTAAGGTAACTGGTTCACCATTCACCCCACCGCAGGCATTGACCGTATCGACGAGTAAAGGAACAGAACCTAACATCTGCTGTCCAACAGAAGCTAAGTCGCCTGTTGTCGGTAGCAGGGAACCAATTTTTAGCCCTTTATCACTGCTTGTAGTAGTTGAGTTTGCTGCTGGGGTAGCGGTATTTCCGGTGTTAACTGTGCCATTGGGGGTACTATTATCACCACAAGCCCCAACTAGGAACCCAATTGCTAGGGTAGCTATACTAAAGGTTAAGGCGGCACTAATTTTTCTCATAAGTAACTTTGACTCCTCAAATATTTAGGAGCCTAAAAGTAAGATTCAAACTAGATTTTTAAATTAGCTGTATCTTATCAAGACTCCAAAAGATAAATCATATCATCCATCTTTGGGAGTACAAATATTTACACTAGATTAGTATTATTTTTCCACACAGAACATACTCTGTGTAGCAAAGGTGTCTATCAAAGGCTGGAAAACGGAGAGGGAGGGATTCGAACCCTCGGTACGGAGTTGCCTGCCGTACAACAGATTAGCAATCTGCCGCTTTCGACCACTCAGCCACCTCTCCATGACTCACGAATATTAATGTTATCAGATTTGTTTGGGAGAGTCAATAGTCATTAGTCATTGGTTGTTGGTTATTTACAAAACCTTGAGGACTAATGACTAATTTTTTAAAGGACTTGCGATCGCATCCAAGCCAGGGGCAAAGTGCGTAATTTTTTCCACTGAGGAACGTAAGCCCGTTGACTGAACACATCATAGTCGTTGCGTTCAATCACCTCCAAAATCTGACCATACAGCATTGATGCTGCCCACACAGGCCAACGGGCATCGGATGCTAAATAAGTAATTCCCTGGTCGGATGTGCTATAGAATTGACGGGCTCGTTCGATTTGAAAGCGCATCAGCGCCCGCCAACGATCATCTACCACACCTTTGAAGAAGTCTTGCTCGGTGTAGTTGAATTTTGCCAAGTCCTCAAGGGGAATGTAGATTCGTCCCCGTTTGGCATCTTCTCCCACATCCCGCAGGATGTTGGTGAGTTGATTGGCAATTCCCAGAGCGATCGCTTCTTCTGTGGGAACATAAGGTTGTTTGTTCTGCTGCCAGGGAGCGGTATATATGGTGCTATCCACATCCATAACTGCTGTTGACATTAAGCCAACAGTGCCAGCAACGCGGTAACAGTAGAGGTATAAGTCCTCAAAGGTTTCATAACGACTGCGATATAAATCCATGCGCTGACCGGCAATCATATCCCGAAAGGGCTGAATGTCCATCGGAAAGCGCTGGAGGGTATCAGCTAAAGCGACATCGTAATTTTCTAATGGCTGTCCCGCAAAAATCGATTCCAGCTGCTGTTCCCATAGGTCTAGGGTTTCTGGCGTGGTAATAGCAGATGCGGGCCCATCTACCAATTCATCTGTACGGCGACACCAAGCGTAAATTGACCAAATAGATTGACGTTTTACCGGACTCATGAGCAAAGTACCCAGGTAAAAAGTCTTGGCATACTTTGCTGTGAGATGTCGGCAAAGTTTGTATGACTCGTCTACAGAGACCAGCGTTTTCATGCGCGGGGGGGAATCAGGCAGTTGCAGCATTCGTTGCGGGCGGTCGGGTGAGCGTTTGCAGGTTTGAGGAATTTGCTACCGGGAGAGCCTCAGAAATTGCCTGCGCTGTTAGCTTACCAGAAAGTACGGCACCTTCCATACTGCCTAAGTAGCGTTGCATGGTATAACTTCCGGCGAGATAGAAGTTGGCAATGGGCGTAACTTGTGCTGGACGGTACTGTTGACGACCAGGGGTCGCTTTGTAAACTGAACGCGGCGTTTTCACCACATGAGATTTCAGCAATGTTGCTGGATTGTCTCCCCCAAAGTGATCGGGGAAAAGTTTTTCCAACTCAGCAAGCGTTGCAGCCACAATCTCCTCATCAGATTTGGCAATCCAATCTTTTGCCGGAGCTAGAACTAATTCCAGCATTGAGCGATTGGGGTTGGCGTATTCACGGCAGGTATTGCTCATATCAGCATAAACGCTTAGGAGGGGCGATCGCGAAAAAAGCAAGTGATCAATTTCTGTAAGTTTCCGATCAAACCACAGATGCAGGTTAATCACTGGTACTCCTTCCAAGCCTTCTAGCTTCTTGAAAAACTCCATAAGCTTCCAAGGTTTAGGCAACATGACCTTTAAAGGGTCAACCGACATGGCAGATACATACGAATCTGCTGTGATAACTTCATCTTCTGCCCCATTTAAACCTCGAATCAAGTATCCTTTCACCGTGCCATCGGCGTTGAGCAAAATCTCTTTCAAGGGGGCATTCAACCGCACTTCTCCACCGCGCTCTGTGATGTAATCTACGATTGGGCTGCATAGACGTTCTGTAGGAGAACCATCCAAAAATGCAATCTTGGAGCCATACCGTTCTTGCAGAAAGCGATTCAGTGCAGTTAACAGAATCGTTGCTGAAACTTCATCAGGATTGATAAAGGTGAGTGCTTTACATGCGGCGATAAAAACGTCACTAGTTACTCGCTCGTCAACACCTTGCCTTTTCAACCACTCTAAGAAGCTGTACTTGTCCATGTCTTCAACATACTTTTGACCCCGAACCACTGCTGGAAGTAGGCCAACTGCAAACCGAATCTTCTGCTCCCAAGTCAACATGTCTTTGTTGCGAAGAATCGATGCAATCACGTTGAAAGGAGATGGAATATCTGGAACATCAAAACGTGAGAGTGTCCCAGGCTTGTCTGGTTGATTGAAAATCAACGTATGATCTTTCCACTGGAGTCTGTCTTCAATGCCCAACTCCTTGAGCAATTGGAGCATATTCGGATATGCCCCGAAGAAGGCGTGTAACCCGGTTTCGTACCAGTCGCCGTCAGAGTCTTTCCACGCCGCAACAAGACCACCCAATACGTCCCGGCTTTCCAAGACAATGGGAGTGTGACCTGCGTCCGTGAGATATTTCGCGCAGGAAAGCCCTGCTAAACCAGCACCCGCGATCGCTACTCGCATTTAACCCTAATGCCCTTCAATATTTCTTAATGGTTTTGTCGATTCTCATTATACGTTGCAAACCGTAACATTTGGCAGTTATTGTGCGATCGCT
>NZ_DASQZC010000200.1:0-30880 GCF_035638895.1 Nostoc sp.
TGTAAAATTCATCCCTAAGAATCAGATGATCCCCCTTACGTGTGGTGGCAGACAGTCCTAAACTGAGAGTGAGAGTTGAAAGGCAGTCGGGAGAAATTTTGTGAAAAAAGTATTATCAATCATCCTTGGTGGTGGCGCGGGTACTCGGCTTTACCCGCTAACTAAACTACGCGCTAAACCAGCAGTACCAGTAGCGGGGAAGTACCGCCTAATCGATATCCCTGTCAGTAACTGTATCAATTCCGAAATATTCAAAATCTACGTCCTGACACAATTCAACTCAGCTTCTCTGAATCGTCACATCGCCCGTACTTACAACTTTAGTGGCTTCAATGAAGGCTTTGTGGAAGTGCTAGCGGCACAACAAACACCAGAAAACCCTAACTGGTTCCAAGGTACAGCCGATGCTGTGCGTCAGTATCTGTGGTTAATGGAAGAATGGAATGTAGAAGAATATCTAATTCTCTCAGGCGATCACCTGTACCGCATGGATTATCGCCACTTTATCCAGCGCCATAGGGAAACGGGGGCTGATATTACTCTCTCAGTCATCCCCATCGATGAGCGCCGCGCCTCTGATTTTGGCTTGATGAAAATTGATGATTCTGGTAGGGTAATCGATTTTAGCGAAAAACCTAAAGGCGAAGCATTAATCCAAATGCGCGTTGATACAAGCGTACTGGGATTATCAAAAGAACAAGCCCAGCAACAGCCTTACATCGCCTCAATGGGGATTTATGTCTTTAAAAAAGAAGTTTTGTTCAAGTTGTTGAGAGAAGGTATAGAAAGGACTGATTTCGGCAAAGAAATTATTCCTGATGCCTCTAAAGATTACAACGTTCAAGCTTACCTATTTGATGATTACTGGGAAGATATTGGAACAATTGAGGCATTTTATCATGCCAATCTAGCCCTAACTCAGCAGCCCCAGCCACCATTTAGTTTCTACGATGAACAGGCACCAATTTATACCCGCGCTCGCTACTTACCTCCGAGTAAACTTTTAGATTGCCAAGTAACAGAATCAATTATTGGCGAAGGTTGCATTTTGAAAAATTGCCGCATTCAACATTCAGTTTTAGGAGTGCGATCGCGAATTGAATCTGGCTGCCTCATCGAAGAATCTCTGCTCATGGGTGCAGATTTTTACCAAGCTTCTGTAGAACGTCAATCCAATGTAGAACAAGGCGACATTCCTGTAGGTATTGGTGCTGACTCGATTATTCGCCGTGCCATTATCGATAAAAACGCCAGTATCGGTCACGATGTCAAAATTATCAATAAAGATAACGTGCAAGAAGCTGACCGCGAAAGTCAAGGTTTTTACATCCGCAGTGGCATTACCGTTGTGCTGAAAAATGCTGTAATTCCTGATGGAACCATCATTTAATAGTTAGGAGTTAGGAGTTAGGAGTTATGAGTTAATGACTAAAAATTCTGATTACTCCTCACTCTTTACTTTTAATTCTTCACTCCTAACTTCTCACTCCTCACTTCTTTTACTGATTGGTCTTCCAGGTAGCGGTAAGTCAACTTTCGCTAAACAATTACTGACAGAATGCCCCCAGATGCCACTGATTTTTACAGATGGTATCCGGGGGCAACTGTTTGGTTCCCAAGCTATTCAGGGGCCGTGGCTGGTAATTTGGCGGGAAGTAGGACGGCAATTTCAGCAAGCTATTTCTACAAATAATACAGCTATTTTCGATGCCACCAATGCCCAGCGCCGCCATCGCCGTGAAGTTATTGCTTTAGCCCGTGACTTGGGCTTTACCCACATTACGGGAATTTGGGTGGATACGCCAGTGTGGCTGTGTTTAGCACGTAATAAAAGGCGATGTCTACGACGGGCTACGCCTACGCGCCAAGTTCCTGAAGAAATATATCTTGCAGATGCACCGTCAACTCCGGGATGCTCCCCCAAGCCTGGAAGAAGGACTAGACAACCTGATCCGCTTATCAGAAAAATCGAAGTACGGAAATTGCGATCGCTTGTTGAGCGAGAACCACACTTGAATTTCTATATTCTTTGTTAATTTAAAGTCAGATTCTTTTTGCTAAGGCACTATACCGGGCAAAGTAACATCTTTTATCTTAAAAAAACATAACAAGAATTTCTATAGGAGGCTAGTAGATAGATGGCTGCAACCGACTTCAAAGACTATTACGCAATTTTGGGAGTTAGTAAGACTGCTACTCAAGATGAGATTAAGCAAGCCTTTCGTAAACTAGCCCGCAAATATCACCCTGATGTCAATCCAAATAACAAACAGGCAGAAGCACGCTTTAAAGAAGTTAGCGAAGCCTACGAAGTTGTGTCAGACCCAGATAAACGCAAAAAATACGACCAATTCGGTCAATATTGGAAACAGGCTGGTGAAGGTTTCTCATCTGGCGGCGCTGGTGTTGATATGGGTGGCTTTGACTTCAGTCAATACGGAAATTTTGATGAGTTCATTAATGAGTTGCTAGGACGCTTTGGTGGTGCTACCCCTCGCGGTGGGCGACAAAGTTACTCACAACAAAATAATAATTACTCACAAAATTACTCAAATTACTCTTACCGCAGTACCACAGGTGCGACGAGTGGTTTTAGTGGCGGCTTTAACGATTATGGTTTTGGTGATGCAGGTGCGGGTACTTCCCAGGATAGTGAAGCTGCGATCGCTCTAACTTTTGCTGAAGCATTTAACGGTGTGCAAAAGCGCTTTAGTTTAGGTAACGAAACAATTGATGTTCGTATCCCATCTGGGGCTAAACCTGGTACTCGTCTGCGCGTGCGGGGCAAAGGTCAAATCAACCCGATGACTCAACAACGAGGGGATTTATACTTAAAAGTCGAATTTCAGCCGCACTCGTTTTTCCAAATGGAAGGCGATAACTTGGTGTGCGAAGTGCCAATCACGCCAGATGAGGCTACCTTAGGAGCGTCTATTGATGTACCCACTCCCGATGGTTTAGTTAATGTCAAGCTACCAGCAGGAGTGCGTTCTGGTCAATCGCTGCGTTTACGTGGCAAAGGTTGGCCCCTCGCCAAGGGTGGGCGTGGCGATCAGCTGGTGAAGGTGGCGATCGCACCACCAAAAGACCTCAGCCAGCAAGAGCGGGAATATTATGAAAAAATCCGGGCTATACGTACCTATAATCCCCGCAGTCATTTGCAGCAAGTCAAACTGTGAGAATTTAGTTTTGTAGAGAGGGTAGATTTACCGTCTCTACATTGACTAGCTATGAATTTGCTACCTATTTCTCGCTACTACAATGGACTTCAACGCTTCCATTGCTTCTGGTGTAGCCTCGGTAGCTTGCCACGTTGCCCGTGCAGCTAACCGATTGTTCCAAGCATTCACCTTTGGATAATTACTTAAGGAAATGCCTACTTCGGGCAGCCATATTACTACAGTTCCAGCCACAACCTCAGCTAAAGTTAGGTTTTGACTACCAAAGTAAGGGCGATCGTCAAGTAAATTTTCAAAAAGCTTCAGAACTGTTGAAATTTTTTGCTTTGCCTGCCCAATTTTTTCTGGTTCTTCCCCAGGTAAGCCTAATATCTGAGGTAAAAAGGTGGTGGTTGCTGGCAAAAGCTCATTGACAGTTACCAGTTGTACCATGCGTGCGATCGCTAAATCCTTAGCATCTTTAGGCAACATCGCAGGTGTGGGATATTTTGCCTCTAAATAGTCCAGAATTGCTAAAGATTCCACTACCTTAAAGCCATCATCCACCAAAGCTGGAATGTGATGGAAGGGATTAATTGCCAAAAACTCTGGTTTAAACTGCTCCCCATCCAGTTTCATCTCTACTAATTGAAACTCAAGTCCTTTTTCTAGCAGAGTAATCCAGACGCGGCGGGAGTTAGGAGAAATCGACGAATGATAAAGGATCAGCACCATAAAACCTCACAATTTCATGAGTAGGGTGGGCATTACCATTTAAACATTACACTCAATTGAATTGTTTTAATAAAGTCTCAATACTAGCATTGTGATCCAAAAAAGAAAATAAATGCCAGTAGCGGAGCTTTCCTTCTTTATCTAATACGAACTGTGCTGGTAAAGGCGCTCCCAGCGCTTGCCCTACTTGATAGTTACGAAACACTCGACAACTAGGATTGCTCAATAACGGCATTTTTAAACCTAAATCCCTCACAACAATTTGACTCTGCCTTTCATCGGTACTAGTAATCATTAAAACTTCTATGCCGCGATTCTTAAACTGCTCATAATTTTCATTTAAAGCTTTAATGTGAGGAAAACAAAAAGGGCAATATTGTTTTTCAGTAAAGATGCGAGTAAAGGCGAGTAAAACTGGTTGCTTGCCTTTATAATCAGACAATTTTACTAAAGTTCCATTGGTAATATCTGGGAGTTGAAAATCTGGCGTTCCTACTCCCAACCTGAGTTTATTTGTTGCTGGAACTGGTAAAAAATTGCGGAAGAATCGCTCATTTAATAAGCCACTAAAATCAGTTGAAGTAAGCATAATACCATTTTGGATTTTTGATTTGAGATTTTGGATTGTCAAAGAGTTATTGATAATTAATTTTTGGCATTTTATTTATCACAATCATTATTCAGATTGGTATATTTTTAACATTATTTAAAAAACCACAGATAGATACCGAGGTTGACACTGTTTAATGTGTATCTCTGTTTATCTGTGGTTTTTGTTGATTTCAACTCCAACAGGATGGATTAGATTGCTAGCTAGCGAAATTTAGACAGCAGAGAAGTAGACTTTAGACTTCACTGGGTCAGGATTCATTGTCTTGTCACCAGGTTGCCAATCGGCTGGGCAAACTTCATCGGGGTGAGACTGAACATATTGAAGTGCTTGTAATGTCCGCAAGGTTTCATCAACGCTGCGACCAAAAGCTAGGTTGTTGATGGTGGCGTGCTGTATAATACCATCTTTATCAATGATGAACAGACCACGCAAGGCAATGCCTGCTGCTGGGTCAAGAACGTTGTAAGCGGCGCTAATCTCTTTTTTGATATCGGAGACTAGAGGATAATTCAGGTCGCCGACGCCACCAGACTTACGATCTGTTTGAATCCAAGCGAGGTGGGAGAATTCACTATCAACAGAAGCCCCAAGGACTTCTGTATTGATTTTCTTGAATTCTTCGTAGCGATCGCTAAATGCTGTGATTTCAGTGGGACAAACAAAGGTAAAGTCTAGTGGGTAGAAAAACAAGACGACATACTTACCGCGATAATCGGAAAGTTTGATTGTCTTAAATTCCTGATCTACCACAGCCGTTGCTGCGAAATCAGGAGCTTGTTGACCAACGCGGAGGCTTCCTTCGGTTCCGTAAGTGAGGGACATTAACCTAATTCTCCTTTATTCGTTTATTAGCGTTGGAATTCGGGTCAAGTAAAACTCACCCATCTACGCTCTCACAGTTTAATTACGATCTGTTACGACTATATCATACTCATAACGATTTTGAGTAGCAAATGCTTGATTTAGATACAAGAGAATGGTTGCTTACCAATGGCTTAGGAAGTTTTGCCAGTGGTACAGTTTCGGATGTCCGCACACGTACTTATCACGGTTGGCTGTTTGCCGCTACAAAACCTCCTTCTGAGCGGACTCTGCTGTTTTCGCACCTAGAAGCTAGCTTGGAAGTATTAGGGAACGTTGTAGCACTGGGAACAAATTTTTGGGGTAACGGTCAAATTGAGCCGACAGGCTACGAATTGCTACGCTGTTTTGATATTAACCCAGTTCCAAAATGGATTTGGGGTCAAGATAACTGGCAGTTAACCAGACAATTGGTGATGCCCTATGGTTGGGAAGGGAGTAGCGAATGGGGAATAGGGAGTAGGGAAGAGAATCATAGTACAGACGCGATTAATTGCGTCTCTGCCCACTTTGGATTTTGCCATCGAACTTTAATCCAATATCGCTATGAGGGAAGTGACACAGCGATTTTACGGCTGCGACTGCTGATAGCAGAGCGTAACTTTCATCATCAGCAAACTGCTAATCCAGGATTACAGTTTTCACAATTGCTTGGGGAACAGCAAATCTGTCTGCAAGCAAGAAATTCTAAGAATTTCGGTATACCTTGGCACTTGCGCTGGACACAAGGAAGATATCAAACAGATGCAGTTTGGTATTGGAATTATGGATTGCCTGAGGAGACAAAACGGGGATTAGACGACAAAGAAGACCTCTACAGCCCTGGTTACTTGATAGTTACCCTGCAACCAGGAGATACAGTCACTCTAGAAGCACGAGTAGGTTTTCCCGACTCGACGGCAGGTGTTCTCACCGACGAAACCTTTGCAGAAGTAGTAGAGGCACAGCAAAAACGGCTCTCCCAGGTTTTTGGATGGAGTAAAGGAGGGGCTAGGGACTGGGGGCTGGGGACTGGGGAAAAGTTTTCCAATATCCAATCCCCAATACCCAATCCCCAATCCCCACTTAACCAACAACTACTTAAAGCAAGCGATCAGTTTATCGTCTATCGAGCCTCAATTCGAGGCCCTACGGTCATTGCTGGTTATCACTGGTTTAATGACTGGGGACGCGACACATTAATTGCTTTACCTGGGTTGGCACTAGTTCCACGGCGCTTTGACTTGGCAAAAGGAATATTGCGGACTTTTGGGCATTATTGCCGCCACGGTTTGATTCCTAATGCATTTCTTGATGTCAATGGAGAACCAATTTATAACAGTATTGATGCAGCCTTGTGGTGGATTGAAACTTTAGGGCTTTATTTAGAAGCTACCCAAGACTGGGAATTTTTGGCAGAGCAATTCCCTCTAGTGCAGCAAATTTACAAAGCATTTGTTGGTGGTACACATTTCAATATCCAGATTGATGCCACCGATGGATTAGTTAGTTGGGATGCCCCTGGTTTAGCCCTTACCTGGATGGATGTGGTAATTGGGGCATACCCCGTCACTCCCCGTTACGGTAAGCCAGTGGAAATCAATGCACTGTGGTATTCTGCTTTATGTTGGCTGAGTGAATGGGCAGAACGATTAAGCCAGCTTGAGTTTAGTGAGCCAGTGCGCCTCACGAAGCAAGCACAGCGTTATGCTCAACAAGCAGAACATGTAAAAACCTCGCTGCAAAAATTCTGGAATCCTCAACTAGGTTATTTGTACGATACTATTGAGCCGGACGATCGCCGGAATTTTCAAATTCGTCCCAATGCTGTTTTGGCGCTGTCGCTGCACCATTGCGCCTTTTCTGAACAGCAAGGGTGTCAAGTATTAGATTTGGCAACTGTTAGCTTACTCACCCCCTATGGTCTTCGCAGTCTCGATCCAAGAGATCCTGAATACAAAGGCAGATATGAGGGTAATCAAGAACAACGCGATCGCGCTTATCACCAAGGCACTGTTTGGGCTTGGCTAATTGGGCCATATATTCGGGCTTGGCAACGTTTTTATCCACAGCGATCGCTGCCTTTTGATTGGCAACCTCTGCTAGATCACTTCCTATTTGACGCTTGTCTTGGTTCTATTTCTGAGATTTTTGATGGCGATGCACCTCACAAGCCCAGAGGAGCGATCGCTCAAGCTTGGTCAGTTGCCGAAGTCATCCGCCACATTAAATAGTGCTGAATATAATTTTCTTGACCAAGAAACTTCTAATCTGCTGAAAAATATTGGTTGCTCCCATCTTATTATCAAGAACATGAATCTACCAATCAACTCATGACCGAGGAACGAGAAAGAGCCGATAATGATTCCCCGTGGAAAGAAATCCTAGAAGCTTACTTCCCACAAGCAATGCAATTTTTCTTTCCGCAAACAGCAGCACTAATTAATTGGGAACGTCCCCACGAGTTTCTTGATAAGGAATTTCAACAAATAGTTCGGGAAGCAGAACTTGGTAGAAGATATGCAGATAAATTGGTCAAAGTCTGGCAAATTCAAGGAGAGGAAATTTGGCTGTTGATTCATGTCGAAATTCAGGCAAAATCGGAAGATAATTTTGCTCAAAGGATGTTTTCCTACAACCTGCGAATTTTTGACAAATTTGCTAAACCAGCCATTAGCCTAGCAATCTTGTGCGATGCTGACTCGACTTGGAGACCAAATGAATACAGTTATAATTATCCCGATTGTGGTCTGCATTTTAGATTTGGAACCGTCAAACTGCTCGATTATCAAAATCGATGGACAGAGTTAGAAAACAGCGATAATCCCTTTGCGACGGTGGTAATGGCACATTTGAAAACCCAGCAAACTACTAAACAGCTGGGAGAAAGGAAAACGTGGAAATTTAGTTTAATTCGGCGATTGTATGAACAAGGGCTGCAAGAAAGGGATATTCGTAACCTCTATCGTTTTATCGATTGGGTTATGATTTTACCAAAAGGATTAGAAGCGGAATTTTGGCAGGAGTTTAAACAATTCGAGCAGGAGCGTACCATGAGTTACATTACCACAGGCGAACGCATTGGCTACGAGCGAGGGAAGGAGGAAGGACAACAGGAACAAGCACAAACACTTGTACTACGACAGCTACAAAAACGGGTAGGAGAGTTACCACAACAGGTTAGAGAACAAATTCAGGGTCTTTCTCTACAACAATTGGAAGCACTGGGTGAGGCTTTGTTAGATTTTAGTGCGATCGCTGATTTGCTCAACTGGCTACAAACTCATCAAACAGTTAGTGCTGAATCCTGAGAATTAGAAGTCAAACCTGCCTCTTACAGAGAAGTCAAAGTTACTCTATCTAACTTCACTTATCGCTCACTATTCATAACTTTAAAAATGGCTCAGGTCGGAGTTGAACCAACGACCCCAGGCTTATGAGTCCCGTGCTCTAACCAACTGAGCTACTGAGCCATGTCTTTCCAAATCATCAACTAATATAGCATATAAATTTGCTCAAGGCTAGCACTTTTACAAATTTCTTACAGCTTTCATCTCTGTTGAGGCAAATAGAAAGCAAAAGAGGGAGGTTAAACTCCCTCAATAAACAAGGCAATGATTTCGTTAAAGACAGCTAGGAATTACACGCGTTGATCCGGTAGGAAGGCTATTGGGTTAACAGCACCCTTACCTGAGCGATGAATTTCAAAGTGGGTGTGTGGGCCAGTACTGTGACCAGTGCTACCCATTAAAGCAATTGTTTCTCCTTGATTTACCTGCTGACCAGGTTGCACCAGAATTTTGCTGTTATGAGCATAGCGAGTTGTGCTGCCATCAGGATGGCGGATTTGAACGAGGTTGCCGTAACCACCTTTGTTCCAACCAGCTTTTTCTATCGTCCCCTCAGCTGAGGCGACAACTGGCGTGCCAGTGGAGTTAGCAACGTCAATTCCCTTGTGTGGTCTTCCCCAACGCATACCAAAGCCAGAAGTGAGAGTGCCCTTTGCTGGCCAAGTGTAAGCTAAGGTTGAAGTAGATGGAGGAGGCGTTAGTTCGTCAATGGGTCTGGGCAGATATTGATCAACTGCTGCCAAAGATGGTAGTACCTGTGGTGTAACTGTCCTTCCCTGCATCATTCCTAAGGAGTCAGAGGGATTTACTCTTCTAGAAGTCGTTGCAACCTTTACATTTATGGCAGATGGGGTGCTAGAAGGAGTCCACTGACTAGCAGACCCTAGATTAGGTAAGAACTCTGGGTTTGCTACCTCGCTAGGGCGTACAGAAGTACGGAATTGGGGCTTAATTGGCTGAACGCTATAGTTACTCCGAATCGGTGTAGGAACTGGAATTTGGATTGCTACAGTATTGGGTTGAGCCGCATTGGGTACAGTGAAATTATTAGGGGTAGAAATAGGAGTGAGCATTGCAGCATTATTAGTTTCAGAAGCTGCTGCTGTCACAACTGAGTTACCAGACTGCTGAGTGCGATATTTCTGCTGTAACCTCTGAATTTCCGCTTGTAAGCTCCGCAAACGGTCATTATTGTTATTATTGACCCTTGCTACCCTATTTGTTGGTGCTTTAAACTGTTGTATTTCGGCAAAAGTTTGTGGCACTTGATTTTCACCACCGACGCCATAAGAAGTAGCTGTGGGGGCTTTGTCTAAGTCGGTTGCACTATTTGCCTGAACCTGAACAGTTACCGGTGTAGGGACGGTAATGTTACTGTTGTCGGCAATAGCTGGTGATTGTGAACTAGGTAAATATGAATTGGCACTACCAATATTTATAGGGGAGTTGGCTACTTTTGGAGCTTTGCTGGACTCTACAAAAGTAGTACTTGCTACTACAGTGGGGTTAGTTGCTACAGGTGCCTCAATTTGAACAGCAGGAATAATTAGTTGTTGACTAATTTTCAGTTCATTTGGATTATTGAGGTTATTTGCCTCGACTAGTTCTGATACGGAAGTGTTATATCTGCTGGCGATCGCTGCTAGTGTATCTCCAGGCTTAACTTCGTAGGCTGTTCGAGTCGAGGATGCAATAACTGTTGGTGCAGCTGGTGGTTTTATCGTCTGTGTCTTCTGTTTTAACTTCGATATCAAGTTCGCTTTGCTTGCATCGCCAGAAGTGTCCGACTGGGCTAATACAGTCTTCTCAACTACAGTTGTTGGCTGTGCCAACCCCATATCAGCTTGTGATAAATCTTTAGTCTCCGCAGACCGCAACTGTGCCAGACTGTTTCTTAAACGGTTCGATTTTTCTTGTAAACGATTCAGTGCGAATTCTTGTTGCGCCTTAAGTTGTGCATTTATTTCACTGTTGGCAACATCAACCGCAGCCACTGTTTGTGGTTGGGCAGTTAGTGATGCATTTGCAATACCAACACCATCAGCACTAGATTCAGACAGATTATTGACTGTTGGGAAACTAGCCTCAGCTAAGGTGTTGTTTAATCCCTGTGCCACTTGGGGGTTCAGGTAGGTGGAATTTTTATAAACTGCTGTTCCTTGGGAAAACCTTTCTGATGCAGGAACTTGCAAAGACATTCCCTTTGCGGCGACTTGCCATTTAGCTTCAAGCCCAGGCACTTGTGAGACTGCCGTTGGTTCCACGATAACAGGATTTTCCGGCACGCTCGCTGATGAGACTGCTTGGGACTCCAGCTTTGTGGAGGCAAATTTCACCTCAGTGTCAGGAACAGCAGGAATTGTTGAGAAAGCCCTTTGGCTCCCTACAGGCACTGCTGCTTGGGCTTGATCGCTTTGCCGAGTCACCAAAAGGCTGGTTGCTCCCATAGAGATTGCCAAGCCAATCATGGCGGCTTTTGTTCGCACCCGGCGGTTAACTTTTGGATTTATCACATTTAGCAGTTCTACCGGGGCATCATCGCTGCTGGGGTTATTGTTCAACACAGCTTTCACTCTCTTTTTCAATGCTCGTTTCAAAGACGACCTCCTATGATCACTAGCGCTTAACTGACCTTGATTTTTCAGTTGGATACTAGTAAATGATTTAGATCACAACGAATGATAGATCAAGATCACATTCACCAGAGATGCTTACGCAAGATTAACCTGCTTCTCTGATTTAAACAAGTTCACACGTATTAGCAAAACTTAAATTTTGCTGTGTTTACTTGTCCGAACCACTCCTCACACCACTTAGGACGTTTTACTTTTTACCATTGTCCGCCATTGTCTTGCGTCAATCGCGGGGACTGGACAAACTATTTGCCAAGTCCATAGTCGCTGCCGAGAATTAAATTGCTGCGACTTCTGGAAAAGTGATGCCCCCCACTGTAGATATCTTCAAGATATTTCTACCCAATCAGTCTTCTCAACACGAGACTTTACGTTGATTATTCCCTAAAAAACAACCGTATGATCTATTGGCTACTTTGGGGCTACTTTCTAACGTTGCTCGAACTAAAATGGCTCAAATCTTTAGTGTGACTGGATTTAGCTCTTTTTACCTCCAATTTAGGATGCTTCAGATTCATCAAAATCTATCATTCAAATTTGGCAATATCCCAAGTCTTATATACAGATTTCTTATAATAACCTTCCTATCCTTGTAAGTATCTTCCACTACAATTTCAGAAAATAACCAATTTTAGGTATCTTGTTTTACATATTATTGCAGTAATCAAGAAAACCTTTACTGCCACAAATGGTTCGTCTAATAGACACCTAAGAATTTCATAAGTATATTTACTTATCATTGTGAAGGTAAAAACTATTGTAAATAGCCTAGCTGACGACGGGTTTCAAATAAGCTAATTGCTACACTCACTGAAAGATTCAAGCTGCGAACCCCAGGTTGGCTCATGGGAATATACAGAGTAGCATCGCAATCAGACAAAATTGCTGGTGATAAGCCGGTAGTTTCACTACCAAACAGCAACCAATCATCTGGTTGAAACTGAAAGCTAACGTAATTACAATTTCCACGGACACTAAAACCTAAGCATCTACCTCCACGCTGCTGATGTACGGTTTTAAAGGCTTCTAGGGATTCATGATAGTGCAGTTTGACGTAAGACCAGTAATCCAATCCTGCTCTTTTGAGGTAGCGATCGCTAATTTCAAATCCCAAAGGCCCCACCAAATGCAACTCTGTACCCGTAGCAGCACAAGTACGGGCAATATTACCTGTATTAGGAGGAATTTGTGGGTTAACTAAAACTACCTGTGGCATTGACCGTATAATGTACGTATTGTATAAAAAAATTTCTTGTCAATGTTAAATCTACCAAAGGGTAGAGGCGATTCATAGGTTTTGTTAATAATAATCAAGCATCATTCATTAATTAGATTTTTAAAACGAAGCCCAAACGCTCCCAGAGCAATGTTTAAGAGGATGTTTAGGTAAAATCAGTAAATATTAAGTTTTGTGTAGAATCAAAAAGGGCTTGTGTTCTTTAGGGCTAGTACCGCAACGCGGAAGTCAAAAGTCACGCATAATACTATTCCGAGCTTCTTGCACCATTTGAAATGGTATGTTTTTTTCCGCGTCCGCTTTACTAGTGGTCTGTCGTATTAGTTATGAGGGGTTCGTAGTAAGCACTGAAGTCCTTAAAAATTTAGGACTAAAGTCCTTACTACGAACTTTTTTAGCCATCAAAATTAATGACATAAATTACTAGCCCCTGCCAAACACACTACCAAGGGCACGCGCCATATTTTGCGGTTGCATTGCATCCATTGCGGCGGTGGGTTCATAGCCGCAGTGAACCATGCAATCGGCACACTTGGGATTACCACTCTTCTGGCCGTATTGACTCCAGTCTGTTTGTGCGAGTAATTCCTTAAAGGTAGAGTAATAACCTTCGTTCAGGAGATAGCAAGGTTTTTGCCAGCCGAGAACGCTATAACTAGGGCTACCCCAAGGTGTGCATTCGTAGTCCTTTTCACCAGTGAGAAAATCTAAAAACAGTGGATTGTGATTGAAGTTCCAGTCTTTTTCACCAGCTTTGTAGGGAGCCAGAATTTGCCGGAACAGGGTGCGTGTTTGTTCTCGGTGGAGAAAATGCTCCTGATCTGGTGCCCACTCGTAACTGTAACCGGGAGAAATCATCATCCCGTCAGTATTTAGCGTTTCCAGAAAGTCAAAGAACTCTTGCATATCTTTGGGTTGGGTACCCTCAAAGATAGTGGTGTTAGTGGTGACACGAAAGCCTTTAGCTTTAGCGGCGCGAATGGCTTTGACAGCAATATCAAAAACACCTTTGCGATCAACACATTGATCGTGCAACTCCCGCATCCCATCTAAATGCACACTAAAAGTCAGGTAAGGGGAAGGTTGAAACTTATCCAGGCTTTTTTCTAACAACAAGCCATTGGTACACAAGTAAATATATTTCTTGCGCTCAATTAATCCCTGAACAATCTCATCAATCTGGGGATGTAGAAGCGGTTCTCCCCCCGGAATTGAGACAACCGGTGCGCCACACTCTTCCACTGCGGCAAAGCACTGTTCTGGGGTGAGATTTTGCTTTAAAATTTCCTTTGGATGTTGGATTTTACCACAACCAGTACAGGCTAGATTACACCGAAAAAGCGGTTCCAACATCAATACTAAGGGGAAGCGTTTACGTCCTTTCAAACGCTGGGTAACAAGATACTTCCCAATATCCATAGCTTGTTGTAAATTAACTGCCATTCTATTACTCCTCTGTTGATGAAAACACCACGTTCTCAACCCCAAGATTTATTTATGGGGTCTTTAATTTTGAATTTTCAATTTTTAATTTTTAATTCCCCAGAGGGGTTAACATACCCCTGAGCAACAAACCAATCTACAGCATCCTTGAGTGCCACCTTTAGCGGAGATTGAGGTAGACCCAACTCTCGTACAGCCTTTGCCGCATCGTAATACATAGGTTGTTTCGCCATCCGAACGCCATCCAATGGCACTGAGGGCGATTTCCCCAAGGGTGCGAGAATGTTTTCATCAACCCAGGCAACACTAAGAGGGAGCCAAGCGGGTACTGTTCGTTGAGGTGCTATTAGACCTGTGATATCGGCGAGTTGTTCGAGTAGTTCCTTGAGGCTGAGGTTTTGATTACCTAAAATATAGCGATCGCCTGATTTACCTCGTTGCAAAGCCAGTAAATGCCCCCATGCCACATCCCGCACATCGATAAAATTCAAACCAGTATCTAAGTAAAAGGGCATTTGCCTACGCAAAAACCGCAGAATTATATCACCTGTCGGGGTAGGTTTGATATCCAACGAGCCAATGGGGCTGCTGGGATTGACTATAACTACTTCCTGACCTTTAGCAACGGCTTGTATGGCTTCTTGTTCAGCGAGAAACTTAGATTTTTTGTAGTCACTCACTAACTTGTCTAAGGGACTCTGATGTGTTTCATCGACGACTTGGCCAGATGATCCTACCCCAATTGCCGCTACTGAACTGGTATAAAGGGTGCGCTCAATGCCAGCTTTGCGGGCTGCTGCCAACACATTGCGCGTACCCAGAACATTGTTATGGTAGAGTAACTCCCGGTCTGTTTGCCAGAGGGAATAATGGGCTGCCACATGAAATAGATATTGACAACCTTTCATCTGTTGCCAGAGATTTGGATGGTTCAAATCGCCTTTGACAATTTCCACCTCCAAACCGCGTAGATTATCCAAATTGCTGGTTGAGCGTACCAGGGCTTTGACATCATATCCCTGTTGCAGTAACAACCGTACCAAGTGGGCACCAATAAAGCCCGTACCCCCGGTGACAAAAACTTGCATCAATTTTTCTCTCTCGTCCGAAATCGGGGAAACCAATCATCCAAAATTGCGTAGACTACCGGCACAACTATCAAACTGAGGATAGTTGAACTCACCAGTCCACCTGCGATCGCTACAGCCATCGGCGATCGCAATTCCGAACCAGCACCAAAACCTAATGCGATCGGTAGCATCCCTAAAATAGTAGAGGCAGTGGTCATCATAATTGGTCTGAGGCGCACTAGTCCGGTGTTGAGGATTGCCTCGGTGCGGTCTAACCCAGCGTTGCGTAACTGATTGATGTAATCTACCAGTAAAATGGCATTTTTATTTGCCAGTCCCAGCAAAAACACGAAGCCGATCAGTGAAATCATGCCAAAGTCGCTTTTGGTGATTAGTAACGCCAACATTGCCCCCACTAGCGCTAAAGGCAAAGAGACACCAATCACCAGAGGGTCTACCCAGCTTTTGAATAGCAAAATTAGTACAATGACAATACACAGCGCAGATAGAGCTAAAGTACTGCCAAAACTGCTAAAAACCTCACCTTGGCTAGCAGAATCTCCTCCTAAATTTAAGGAAACATTAGGGGGTAACACCGCCTTAGCTTCAGCTACCACTTTGTCAGTAGCATCACCCAAGGATAAATCCTTGCCAAGATTAGCACTGACATAAGCTACCCGTTGATTATTCAGACGCTCGATTTGAAAAACTGTACCCTGTGGATTTGTTTCACCTGTGACTGTGACATCAGCGAATCCTGGTAGTCTCTGAATTTTCTCTTTAATTGCTTTGACTGCCTTGCTTAAGGCTTGGAGATCATTACCGCGTAAAGCTATCTGGAGGGGTTTTTGACCGCCAGAATCAACAAATTGAATATCTTCAACACTAGTAGTTACCCCAGAAATAGTAGGTAAAGAGGAGCGGAATTGGTCTTGTAGTTCGGCAGTTGTGATTGTGCGGTCTTTTTTAAGCTTTACATATAGTATCCCTTTGTTCGGCTCACCCTCACGGGAACCAACGGTGGTAAATACCGTTTCAACTGCTGGTGATTTTCTTACAACTTCTTCTAGTTTCTTTGCAACCTCAAGAGAATCATTTAAAGGATTGGGAATGGGGAATGGGGAATTGGGAGTGGGGAGTGGGGATTGGGTATTTGGGTTTCTGCTCTGCCCTTCTACTCCACTAGGGATACTCGGCAAAGGAGCCGTATAAGCAATATTAAATTCGCCGCGATCGAGTTTAGGAATAAAGCCTTTGGGAATTAGTGGAATCAGTGCTATACCTGCGATGAAGCTGAGTACAGCTAACCCGATAACTATCTTGCGGTGATTCAAAGACCAACTCAGCAAGTTTCTGTAAAATTGGCTAAACGCTATCGATATTTTTGCTTCTCGACGCGGGGAGAGCGAGGATTTAGGTTTCAGCCAGTAGATAGCCAGAACTGGAGATAAAGTCCGAGCAACTAGCATAGAAGCGAGCATCGCGGCTGAAACAGTGATGCCGAAAGGCTTAAAGAACTGACCGATTACCCCACCCATCAAACCTATGGGCAGAAAAACCGCTACTGCTGTCAAAGTGGCGGCGGTGACTGTCAATCCAATCTCATTTGTAGCTAAAAGTGCTGCTTGGCGAGGAGTTTCCCCATCATCTACGTGTCGCATGATGTTTTCCACATCAACGATCGCATCATCAACAATACTACCAATCACCAAAGCTAAAGCCAGCAGGGTAATTGTTTCCAGGTTAAATCCGAAAATCGCCATGACGATAAACGTCGCCAACAAAGACGTAGGAATCGCTAAGGCAGAAATTAGGGTGGCTCGCCAATTCCATAAAAAAGGAAAAATTACCACTATCGACAACAAGATTGCTTCCATCAGCGCATCAATTGTTGACTTGGTGGCTTGGCGGATATATTCTGCTTGAGTAGAAGCTAAAGTGAGTTTGACATCCTTCAGACTAGAGCGTAGTCTTTGGACTTCTTCTTCAACTCGACTCACTACTTCCAAAGTGTTAGCATTACCACGTTTGATTACCTGAAATGCGAGTGCATCTTGCCCGTTAAATCGGACTAATGTTGCCCCTGCTTGGGGGATAGCTGCACTCGCATTCAATGGATTTAGGGGAGTTGCAGTAGCACCACCCAACAGCGAGACTTTTAGGACTCCTGGCAGTTTAGCGATCGCACTCACAATCTCGTCTTTCGCCAACTTTGTCAAATCTGTAAGATTCCGTGTGGGACTCTCAATCGCATAACTAATGGCGGCTGACTCATTTAAATTCAGGGGAATAATCTTAGAAGTCGCTCCTTGAGGCAAAGTCAACTGTTTAAGGGCAGTTTCAACTTCTTTGGTCGATGTTTCTAAATTCGTCCCAACGGCGAAAGAAAGGGCAACGGCTGTTTGACTAGGATAAGTGGATGAGCGAATATTCTCCAGTCCTTCTAGGGAGCGGAGCCGTTCTTCCAGGGGTTTAGTGAGCTTCGCCTCTGTATCCAGGGCAGTTGTCAGGGGGGCTGTAGCATTCACAACCACCACTGGAAATGTAATATCTGGAAACAAGGCATACTTGAGGGAACTGAAAGCCAGAACACCAGCTACTGTTACGGCAATCCAAAAACTCACCGTCAGCCACGAAAATTGAATCGCCAATTTAGAAATATTGAAGACTTCTCGTGCGGATTTGGAGTTATGAAGCTTTACCATCTTGGAAAATTATCGTGTGGGTGACACAATTATTTAGTCATGCTACAGCAATCACCTTCGGTTTGCGAGTTTTGGTTAGTACTAAACAGCAATATTACTTATTTTCACTCAGATATGACCCAATCTTTAATGCAAAAGGAAACTTCAAAGATGAAACTTGGTTCTGTTGAGCATAAGGAATTATTCTGCCAAAGCTTTACAGAAAGCTACAGGGAATACGAGCCAGAGAATCTCCCATGGCCAGATTTGGACGATACAGCCTTGAATTTGCTACGCAGTATTCCCTTCTGGGATAAAGCTTTGGATACAGAGCGACAAGCCGGAGCAGTAGTTAGTGGTTACGCAGCGATGGTGAATGACCCTATTTTACAAAATACGATCGCTCTCCAAGGTAAAGAAGAATTACGCCACGCCCGCCTACTTCAAACGTTAATTGACCGTTACGGTATCCAAATACCAGAACGTCAGCCCATTGAAGTTCCCCAAAATATTGAGCCAATCTTTACACGCTTTGGTTTTGAAGAGTGCCTAGATACCTTCTTTGCTTATGGGCTATTTGCGATCGCTCGTGAAGCTAATGTGTTTCCAGAGTCAATCTTCACAATCTTTGATCCGATCATAGACGAAGAGACACGCCATATTGTCTTTTTTGTCAACTGGTTTACCTATACACAAATTCATCGTGGTCAGGGATTTACCCCTCTGCGGAGTATCAAAACTCTCTGGCACTACGGCAAGGCACTCAGCAATTTGATTGCCGTCTTTGGCAATGATGACCCCAGTAAGACTGGCTTCGCCGTTACGGGTACTGACCTCTTTACCAAAGACCTCACAATTGAAAAGTTTCTCAGCATTTGTCTATCAGAAAATCAGCGCCGAATGAGCAAGTATGATCCGCGACTACTGAAACCGCAATTACTACCCAGACTTGCCAGTATCGCCCTCCGCATCCTTGAGTTAATACCCAAACGTAAACTTGAAACTGTCGAGAGAGCTAGTGCCTAATTTTTTGCCCATCAACACAATTCTGGTACCTCAGGGAGCAGAATATAAAGCTGTCTGTCGCGGATTAAGCGACATTACTGGTTTTATCCCAACGGTAGTAGCCATCCCTGTTGGGATGAAGCCTTTACTTAAATACCTACAACAAGGACAATTTTTAGCTCCATCCAGAGTGCTGATCATGGGTATCTGTGGCAGCTTGAGCGATCGCTATAAAGTTGGTGATATTGTCCTATATCAAGATTGTATTTATCAAGGGAAGCGGCTAGAGTGCGATCGCACTTTCACAGCACAATTACACTCAGCACTCCTAACTCCTCACTCCCCACTCCCCACTCCCCACTCCCCGGCAAATTTAGTCAAATCACTGACAAGCGATCGGGTAATTTGGTCTGCTGCCGAAAAACGCCGTTTAGGTGAGATGGCTGCTGATGTTGTTGATATGGAAGGATTTACCGCCTTAGAGTTTTTCAATGCAGCTGGAGTTGCAGTGGCAATGCTGCGAGTAGTCAGCGACGATTGTCAGCACGATATCCCCGATCTCACACCAGCAATTAACTCTGATGGCTCCCTAAATCCTTTCCCTTTGGCGATGGGGATGCTTCGACAACCCCTTGCTGCGACTCGGCTGATTCGAGGTTCATTAACAGCATTAAAAGTGTTAAAGCAAGTTACAAGTCGTCTCTTTTCTGGCAATAGATTGGAATAAGTATTAAGCGACTAGAAGCCGCTACTATACAAACAAAATCCACCTCCGTAGACTAATACAAAATCAAAGGTTTGCTAATCTGCTGAGGCAGATTTTGTCTCATGTAGTCAAGCTAGCGCGACTTCTAGCTGCCAGGGCTACTTTTGGGAATGGAAGGGACAACCCCCTGCGGTTAATTTTTGAAGAAAAACATTATTATCAAAATAATGCTCTAAAGATTCAATCTTCAAATCATCACTTACACGAGCAATACTAACTCCTACGATTTCTATTGTTTCTCCTGTGGGTGCATAATCTTTATAGGAACCATTAAATGTTCCCCAATGCCGCCACTTAAAAGTAACATTAGGTGGCCCCGAAAGGACTTCTGTTAATTCCCAAAGAAAGCCATTAGAAAAAGCATTATGAAAAACCTGAAATGAAGATTCAAAGGTTTCTGTTTCAGAGCTATATTGCTCACTTTCACCCAAGAAGAGATTATAAGTACCTTCGACTGCGACATCCTGAGCAGTGTATTGTTGCCCTCCATTGGTACTCATCTTAAACTTATCAGTAACAATCGAAAGCCACTGTTGAGGATTAGATTTATTAGAAGCTTCCATCTCAAAATTTCGGACTAAGTTTTGTGCGATAGCTTCTAAAGAACCTTCTGGATGCTGAAATTTACTCTCTTGATGAAGAAATTCATTGGTGTAAGAATAATCCGGGCGTTTTCCTTCTCGCCACTGTACTTCTTCATCATGAGCAATGACTATATCTCTATCTTGTACCCAGAGTGGCAATTCTGTAGTTTTTTCGCTACTCATACAAGTTGACTGGCTATAAACATCGTTTCTCAGAATAAAGTTTTATGGATACAAGTCAATCAAAAAATACATAAAAATAAAAAATATTTATCATTAACTTAAAAAAGTTGACTTTTTGCACAAAACCAAATAATACCAATTATCTAAGAGGCTGCACAAAATCAGGCTCGTCCAGTCTTGAAGCTTAACCCAGTATCACAACATGAGAATAAAGACGGGTCAAAAATTGGTTTTGAACCTCAGTATGCTTTCAAAATTTAAGCCGGAACCCTATATTTGCTTTAATATCATATGAAAACAAACTAATAAAATAACAATCAATCGAGTTACGTATTAATGCTGAAGTTACTTATAAAATAAGTTTTACACAAACTTTATCGTTCTATACATCAACTAGAAAACTAATTGGGAAGCATAATATATAACCTGATCAGGGTTGGGTTACACGAGAGCTTATTCCACTAAATTGCGAACTAAAAATACTTTTTTGCCAGGATAGCTCGGAACTAATTAGCCAACTATCAAACATTATTTATGAAACTCAATCACAAGCTCTACCTCTACTCATTCCTAGCTAATTTCGGATGGCTCAAAAAAAGTTACACCGCTAAAATTATGTTAGTGGCATTTTTGGGCACTCACGTACCACTTTTGACCTTACTTTTGAGTTTCGTCGTCTCAAACTCCTATTCTTGGGAGATGGCGGCGCGAGTTATGATTATTGCTCTGTTGGCGACGTTAGCGGGTACAGCCGCCACCCTCTATGCGCTAAACCATCTCCTCAAACCGGTCATTTTGACATCTGCTACATTGCAAAATTATTTGAATACCAAAACCCTACCTGAATTGCCCACAGAATTTGCTGATGAAGCGGGTACATTGATGGCAAATACCTCACAAACTCTTCACAAATTAGATGAGTTAATTCACTACATCAGTAATTATGACGACTTGACTGGATTACCCAATCGTGATTTATTCTGCGATCGCCTTCATGAAATTCTATCCAAACCTGAAAACAACCAGCGCCTTGTAGCTGTCTTTTTGCTAAGTATTGATGATTTTACTGGGATAAGTCATGGGTTGGAACATGAGGTAATAAATTTGTTGTTAAGAGCAGTTGCCCAGAGGTTATCAACCTGCATAACACAAACAGATATTCTTGCCCATTTGAGCGGAGATGAATTTTCCCTTGTCCGAACAGAGATTCATTCTTTTGAAAGTGTGATTAAGCTATCTCAGATGCTATTGAGTACCCTGAGCAAACCTTTTTCTGTTGGGGGTAACTCGATTCATATCACCGCCAGCATTGGGATTACAATTAATGACTTAAATGATCACAATAGCGTAGACCAACTTTTGCAACAGGCTCATATAGCGCTTTACCAGGCAAAGCAGCAAGGGCGTAGCCAATATCAATTCTATTCACCGGAAATTAATGCTCAATTGCAGGAGCGACTGACATTAGAAAATGAATTACATGGGGCGCTTGAACGCAACGAAATGGTGGTTTACTATCAACCTCTGATTGATTTACATAGCGGACAAATTACAGCTGTGGAAGCGTTGATTCGCTGGCAGCATCCTACTTTGGGTATGATTTCTCCAGCAAAGTTTATTCCGATCGCAGAAGCGAATGGTGCGATCATACCAATTGGCGAATGGGTTTTGCGAACTGCTTGCGCCCAAAACCGTGCTTGGCAGCTTGCTGGATTTACCCCAATTAGGATGTCTGTGAATCTGTCATCTCGACAGTTTGAACAACCATATCTGGTTGAAGTCATCAATCAAATTCTTGAGGAGACTGAACTCCAAGCATCTGATCTGGAACTGGAAGTAACGGAAAGCTTCTTGATGGGTAACATTGAGCGATCAATTAAAACCTTAAAACAATTACGAGAACTGGGTATATGGTTGGCTCTAGACGACTTCGGCACTGGTTATTCCTCCCTGAGCTATTTGAAGCGCTTTCCTGTGAATATACTGAAGATCGATCGGTCATTTGTGCAGGATGTCATGTCTAATCCTGATAGCGCAGCCGTCACCAATGCCATTATTGCCCTTGCAAAAAGCCTCCGGTTGAGTATCACGGCAGAGGGTGTGGAAACCCAAGAACAGCTTGACTACCTGAAAATGCAGGGATGTGATGAAGGTCAGGGTTACTACTTCAGTCGTCCTGTCCCTGCTGAGGTAATTGCCCCAATGTTGCAGAAAATTTCTCAGCAGATTGAGACAATTGCAGTATAGGTAGATGCCTAAGGCATTACAACGTGTTCCATTTTGCACCTATCTCGGTGATCACCCGAATACTTGTATAGCGTTCGCACCTAGATTGAGATTCTTTTTGTGTGGAAGCCCTGCTACCACACAAAAAATTGCCCGAGTTTAGCCGCATTAGAATCCATTGGTAAATTCGCAGAGCCATTTGAAGATATAGCAGTAGCCAAAGCTATTAGGACAGTTGGCAATAAACACGTCTTCAACAGCGTACTTTGTGATTTTATTGCTGTCCTAACCCACCTGTCCGTTGCTATACCAGTTAGACAAGGCTCCTCAACAAGCGATCGCCATTAAAGAATTAAGAAAATTTATCAGGCAGTGACTAGAATGGCGCGAAGCTGTATAACTGATAATGCCCTTAAACCTGACCCTGTAGCGCTTGATAAACTTAGCCAAAATTCTGAAAGATAATTTAAACTGGTACAATTTACTTCTGCTAAAAATGACTTCTAGCTATGCCTAGTTTGTATACCGAAAACTCTGAGAAATGGAAAACTCTTGCTTCAATAGATTACTTTACCCAATTCGTTAAAGCTTAGATTACTTTCAATGCTTGGTATAAAAATTATTATCCAACGCTCAGAACTGACAGAGAAACAATAAATGAGATAAAGGCTCATCCCAATAACTTTCGGAATAGGCTTGTTAGTCTTCTAAACAATCAAGATAATAATGGTATCGCCTTCAAATCTCGCGTTGCAGAGCTTCATCTGGAGTTACAAAGAAAGCATGTTTATAACAAAGGTGAACACTATATTTACGGGTTTTGAGCGATCGCTTGCACTATCCCCTCAGTCGCATTCAGGTTGAGTATGGGGTAAACTTTGGGCGAGAGGTGAAACGGGCAGGCATTGTGGTGATGGACAAAGACCGTCCTAACACGGTTTACATGATCGTGGAGCTAAAGAAGCCAAAGCTGAAGGATGGGAAAGACCAGCTTCGCTCTTACTATAATGCCACGGGTGCGCCGATCGCAGTCTGGACGAATGGCGATCAAATTTCCTACTACCAGCGCAAAGACCCGAATTATTTTGAAGACATTCCGGGGCTACCCAATGCGAATCAAACCCTGGCAGATATTCTCCAGATCAAGTTTACGTTGGAAGACTTGATCGCCAATGACAAGTTGGTGAAGGAGAATAAATCTCTCAAGACCTTGATCGAAGAAATGGAAGATGAGGTGCTAGCAAATGCTGGGGTGGATGTATTTGAGGAACTGTTTAAGCTGATTTTCACCAAGCTCTATGATGAATGGTATTCTGGGCAGGGCAACCGCCGATCAACCCGTTCTCTGGAATTTCGCAATACGGGACAGACGGAAGCCGCACTGAAAACCAAGATTCAGGATTTATTCGACAAAGCCAAGAGGAAATGGGAAGGGGTGTTTAGCGAGGATGCCAAAATTAGCCTTACGCCGTCTCACCTTTCGGTCTGCGTGTCGTCCTTGGAAAATGTGAAGCTGTTTAACTCCAACCTGGATGTGATCGATGAAGCATTTGAGTATTTGATCAACCAGAGCAGCAAGGGCGAAAAGGGACAGTTTTTTACGCCGCGCTATGTAATTGATATGTGTGTGAAGATGCTCAACCCGCAAGAAGATGAATACATGATCGACACGGCTGCGGGGTCATCGGGGTTTCCGGTGCATACTATTTTTCATGTGTGGCGGCAGATTTTAGATGATGAGGGATTGCAAGCGAGTCATTTGTTTTCGCTGGAAGATAAGCCGCCCCGGTGCAAAGAGTATGTAGAAGACAAGGTGTTTGCCATCGACTTTGATGAAAAGGCGGTGCGGGTGGCGCGGACGCTGAACTTGATTGCAGGGGATGGGCAGACCAATGTGTTGCACCTGAACACCCTGGACTATGAACTGTGGGATGAAGTCACCGAGCAAGATGATTGGGATGACATTTACCATGAGGGATTCAAACGGCTGAAACGGTTGCGGCCAAAAGGTAGCAGAGACTATCGAGAGTTTCAGTTTGATGTGCTGATGGCGAATCCACCTTTTGCGGGGGATATCAAAGAACCGCGCATGATTGCCCGCTACGATCTGGCGAAAAAGCCGGATGGCAAGTGGCAAAGTAAAGTGGGGCGCGATATTTTGTTTATTGAGCGCAACCTGGACTTTTTGAAACCAGGGGGGAGAATGGCGATCGTGCTTCCTCAAGGACGCTTTAACAACTCTTCCGATAAGAACATTCGAGATTTTATTGCGGAACGCTGCCGAATTTTGGCAGTGGTGGGGCTACATGGCAACACCTTTAAGCCGCACACAGGCACAAAAACCTCAGTGCTATTTGTGCAGAAATGGAACGACGACCCCAAAGCAGGCGCACTCTGCCCCCGCCAGGATGACTACAACATTTTTTTTGCCACAATGCGGAAGGAGGGTAAGAAGAATTCAGGCGAGAAGAACTGGCGCAAAATTTCATCGTCTACAGCTTCACCGCCCGATGATGAACTCAGCGACTTGATGCCGCCTTCTCCGGTGCAACGAGTCGTTGGGGTAGAGGGCGATTTTTTGCGAGATAATCACGAACATTTAGTGGTGGATCACGACCTGTATAACCACGAAGGAAAGACAGAAGACGGCATTGCTGAAGCGTTTATTGAGTTTGCCAAAAAGGAGAACTTCAGTTTTTTTGAACCCAGCCCATCTGTTATGCCGTTTGATGCTGTGAGGTATCAGCAGTTAATGGATGGGCTGGAAGCAGTTGAATTATTATTTAGCGAAGCAAAATTTAACAACGCAAGTCTTAGAGTTGATGCAGAGTTTTTTCAAAAGGGATATTTGAGTGTTGTTAAAGCATTAGGTAGCGCCACAACTCAGTCTTTATCTCAAGTGGCTAGAAAAATTGATGTTGGTCATGTTGGCTCAATGGTTTCTGAATATGATGAATCTGGAATTCTACAGCACTTCCCGGTGTTATGAGGTACAATAGCAACAATTAGTAAACCAGTTTTTTAAATGTTGAGGATTCATTAAGTCGAGTGCAACTGAGATTACTGTATCAACCATTTCTGTTGTAGTTGGAGCAAAACTGCGTAAAAAAGATTTGAGTTGTGACCACCATAACTCGATTGGATTAAAATCAGGAGAGTATGAGGATAAACAAATAACTTTCGCACCTACAGCTTCAATCATTGGTACAATTGATGCTAGTTTATGGGCCGGTAAGTTATCCATAACGACTACTGCTCCTGTCCATAAATTAGGCGCTAAAAACTTCTCAATAAATACATCAAATGCTTGGCTATCCATTGAGTTATTCATCGTCATTAACGCCACTACTTTTTTAATACTAATTGCTCCAATTACTGTGACTTTTGCACCGACGCTCGAAGACTCGCTAACGCTGCGCTATCTGTAAAATGGTTTTTGGTCGTAAGCTCTTGTTCCTTGTTGCGAACGCGCATGAGTTCTTGCCAGGCCTAATAAAACTCCTGTCTCATCTAGGAATACTAAGTTATCTGGATCTATATCTCTGACCTGTTCCCAATATTCTACTCTTAGTTTTTGAACTCTTTCTGTTGCTGCTTGACTACTCCGCAATGTTTTTTTTTACGATTTAATCCTAATTTCTGTAAGGCACGACACATTGCACTTCGACCTACCCAATTACCAGTCTTGTCTGCAAATAATTCACACAACTCTATCAATGTTGCATCTGGATGTGCTTTAACTAATTCTCTTAACTCTATGTCAGCATTTGTCAGATGACTAAATTGTGGTTTTCCTCGCGGCTTTGGTTGTAAATTCCCTTCAAGTTTTTGTTGTTTTACAAGCTTTTGCACTAAACTCTTTGAGACAGAAAATATGTTAGCTACTTTCCTGATTGAGATATTTTTTTGAATATGTGCTGCAACTATTTTTTCTCGAAGCTCGATAGAGTATGACTTCATTTAAAAGTATTTATATTTTAACCTAGTGTACCTTATAACAGGCGGAAGCGCTGTAAGTGAGCAATTGGGGTAAACCCTCACCCACTTCAACCGCACTATTTTTCGTTTCAATTACTACAACCCAAAAAGGCGGTGCAATATTACTTTGAGGATTATTGATTGCTAAAATATCCATCCGCCCCGTAATTCTTCTATCTTCATCTTCGACTGCGATCGCAATGCTATCTTCCATTGTCAACCGAATCGGCACATCGTAGAATCCTGAGAGCCGCATTAAGGGTGCGATCGTTAAGAATTTAACCAACCCTTCAGAAATTTTACCTGCGCTTAAATAGCGACGGAAGTCATTTCTGATTCGCAATAAATCCTGCTGTTCAAACTCAGATAGTGGTTCTAAAGTTAAGAAGTCTGTAAATGAACCATTGGAAAGTTCTTCTAGTTTGAGTAACCGATGAACATCGTTGAGAGATAGACTGCTAGCTTCGACGGTGAGAGGCATAGTGTTAGGGTTTGCTTGTCAAGACTACTTATAATATTGCAACATTCCCAGTAGATAGGTTGCAAAACGTCTTTAAATTTCTCGATCGCTTGCTTTTGGTAACTGAAAATGAATGTAAACTAAGTAACTCGGCAATTTCTACCTAGCTTAACGAAAATCTAAACATTATCTAGCACAACTGGGCTAAGAATGGTTTTTAGTAACAATAGCGATCGCACTCATAACTAACCATGTCTCAACCAACTATAGAATCAATCCTCCAAGAGAATCGTCTCTTTCATCCTGCCTCGGAATTCTCACAGAATGCCCATATCAAAAGTCTGGAAGACTATCAGCGTCTCTACGACAAAGCCAAAGCCGATCCGCAGCAATTTTGGGCAGATTTGGCTGTAACAGAATTAGAATGGTTCCAAAAATGGGATACAGTATTAGACTGGCAACCACCTTTTGCTAAGTGGTTTGTTGGCGGTAAAATTAATATTTCTTACAACTGCCTTGACAGACATCTCACTACTTGGCGCAAAAATAAAGCAGCACTGATATGGGAAGGAGAACCAGGTGATTCGCGTACCCTCACTTATGCCCAACTGCACCGGGAAGTTTGCCAGTTTGCCAATGTATTGAAGCAACTAGGTGTAAAAAAAGGCGATCGCGTTGGTATATATATGCCAATGATTCCCGAAGCTGCGATCGCTATGTTAGCTTGTGCCAGAATTGGCGCACCCCACGGCGTAGTATTTGGTGGTTTTAGTGCCGAAGCTTTACGCGATCGCTTAATTGATGCTCAAGCTAAACTAGTAATCACGGCTGATGGTGGTTGGCGCAAAGATGCGATCGTTCCTCTCAAAGAACAGGTAGACAAAGCCTTAGCTGATGGTGCTGTTCCCAGTGTTGAAAATGTCCTCGTTGTCAAGCGCACCGGGCAAGAAACTTATATGCAGTTGGGGGGACGCGATCATTGGTGGCATGATTTGCAAAAAGGAGTATCAGCAGATTGTCCCGCCGAACCAATGGATAGCGAAGATATGCTGTTTGTCCTCTACACTTCTGGCAGCACGGGCAAACCGAAGGGTGTAGTGCATACAACTGCTGGTTATAATTTGTATACTCATATAACCACCAAGTGGATATTCGACCTCCAAGACACAGATGTATATTGGTGTACCGCCGATGTAGGTTGGATTACTGGACACAGCTACATTGTCTACGGCCCTCTTTCCAACGGTGCAACAACTGTGATGTATGAAGGTGCGCCCCGTGCTTCTAATCCTGGCTGTTTCTGGGATGTAATTGAAAAATACGGCGTTAATATTTTTTATACTGCACCTACGGCAATTCGGGCATTTGTTAAGATGGGCGAACAACATCCTAATGCGCGAAACTTATCTTCATTACGTTTGCTGGGAAGCGTTGGCGAACCGATTAACCCAGAAGCTTGGATGTGGTATCAGAAAGTAATTGGTGGCGATCGCTGTCCAATTGTTGATACTTGGTGGCAAACAGAAACCGGCGGTATCATGATTACACCGCTACCAGGGGCAATTCCCACCAAGCCCGGTTCCGCAACTCTTCCCTTCCCAGGAATTATTGCAGATGTCGTAGATTTGGAAGGAAACACCGTACCTAATAACGAAGGCGGTTATCTAGCTGTGCGACATCCGTGGCCAGGAATGATGCGGACAGTCTACGGCGATCCAGAACGCTTCCGCCGCACCTATTGGGAACACATTCCGCCCAAGGATGGTAACTATATTTACTTTGCTGGTGATGGCGCGAGGCAAGATGAAGACGGTTACTTTTGGGTAATGGGTCGTGTAGATGATGTACTAAATGTATCAGGACACCGCCTTGGTACAATGGAAGTAGAATCAGCCTTAGTTTCGCATCCAGCAGTTGCAGAAGCGGCGGTAGTGGGTAAGCCAGATGAACTTAAAGGTGAAGAAGTAGTTGCTTTTGTGACATTAGAAGGCACTTATCAGGCAAGTGAGGAACTGAGTAAAGAACTCAAACTGCACGTTGTCAAAGAAATAGGTGCGATCGCGCGTCCGGGAGAAATTCGCTTTACAGACGCTTTGCCCAAAACGCGATCGGGTAAGATTATGCGGCGCTTACTGCGGAATCTAGCCGCCGGACAAGAGGTATCTGGCGATACTTCGACATTGGAAGATAGAAGCGTGTTGGATAAATTGCGAGAAGGGGCGTAAGTAATGCAAATTTCTCAAAATAGGAGTCTGTTAACAACAAAGTAACATAAAGAAATCCTTAATAATATAGGGTAGGCAAAACAGCCTGCCCTTAGCTAAATAGGCTCAATTAAAATAGGTCTATAAATGAGAGATGCACTGGGGCAAAGAGGCGAAGCAATTTTTACAGTATTAATGACGGAATTTCACTCTCATGCTGGCCCTATTTTCAAGCCGCAGTTTTTAGGAGACAAATGGCAATATGTTGATTTTATTGTAGAGTTGGTAGGGTCTGGTAAATCTGTTCCTTATTTCTTTGTGCAAGTGAAAACAACAAGAAAAGGTTACACTAAAAAATATAACCGTTTGAATGTGAAAGTGCCAAAAGAAAATGTAATTGGTTTAGCATCTTATCCAGCACCAACTTATATAGTAGGTATCGATGAAATTCAAGAGATAGGTTACATGGTTTCTGCAAATGGTGAAAGTCTTAAATCTCTGTCAAGCCTTTCTACTCAATTTAAAATTATTAAACAAAATAGAGAACTGCTATGGCAAGAAGTTGATGATTTTTGGAGTAGATACCACACTAATCAGTTAGTTTCCAAGTTTGCCGATCAAGACTGGAGATAAAACAATGAAAACCACAGCACCTTGGTATATTGGGAGACGGGCAGAATCTCTTGCCGTTGTTTACTTAACTCGTCGTGATGACTTGATTATTTCTCAGCCAACACCAAATCAAGGATTAGACTTTTTAATCACAATTACCAAAGATGGAATTTATACTGGAAGACTTTTTGGTATTGAAGTAAAAGCAACAGATTCGACATCTAATTTAAAGAAGCATAATGATATTTTAAAGCTAGACAAAAATAGGTTGAGTAGACTAGAAAAGTTTAAAGATTTACCATTCCCTGTTTGCCTATTTTTCTTTATTTTAGAAAACGATCAAGGTTATTATAAATGGATTTTAGAACCTAAAATAGATGGAAAAAAGCAAGTTAAATTGCACTTTAATGAAGATGATGAACTGAAAAACCTTGATGACAAAGAAATAGCTAGTATTATTTCAAGTATAAATAGTTGGTATGACCATAGAAATAATACATGAGTATGCACATACAAATTTATTCTTCAAATAGGCGCGATCGCCCACCCCTAGAATTTTAATGACACCGTGCTGTCAGCATATTGACACAATTTTTAGTGCATTGCAGACTTACTAATGCATCCTCAGATTATTATAAGAATAGAACATTATTGAGGCATTCAGAGCGATGAAGGTGAAGCGCAAACTGAAATCAGCATTTGTTCAATCTTTTAGAGGTATGACGCTGAGTATTATCACAGTAATTGGTTTATCACCATTAGCAATCGCGGTTCCTGCAACAGTTTCTTTGCATTCCCCTGGACAATCGGTTGAGAGACAACCACAAAAACTAGCACAGTTTTCAGACACAGGGCCATCAGAGCGATCGCAGATGCTGCAACAAGCCAATGCTTTATTTAATCAGGGAGAATTAACAGGTGCAGAGGAAAATTTACGCAAATTCGTTAAACAATTTCCAGACGATGCCTTTGGACACTTTCAATTAGGAAATGTGCTTTTTCGGCAAAAGAAACCACAAGAAGCAATTAGCTCTTATCAAGAAGCCATTCGCCTCCAGCCAAAATATGCTCTCGCTCACAATGCGATGGGTATGGTTTA